>JBBJMR010000094.1:0-27228 GCA_037720395.1 Polyangiaceae bacterium | reverse complement strand
GCGGGCCAGGCCGGCGTCGATCTCGCCACGCAGCTCGCGCAGCGCGAAGACGGCGCCGCGCTGCGCGGGCACGCACACGTTGTACGGCTGGCGCACCTTGTCCACCTCGCGGACCAGCGCCGCCGGGCCGATGAGCCAGCCGATGCGCAGCGCGGCCAGGCCGATCTTGGAGAGGGTACGCAGCACGGCGACGTTCGGGAATCGCCGCAGCAGGCTCATCTGGTCACGCGGCGCGTAGTCGATGTAGGCCTCGTCGACGACCACCAGCGCGTCCGCCGCCGCCTCGATCAAGGCCTGGAGGCGATCGGCGGAGACCAGGTTGCCGGTGGGGTTGTTCGGTGTGGCCACGAAGACCACGTTCGGTCGCGTCAGCTCCACGGCGCGGCGCATGGCGCCGAGGTCGAGGTCCCATGCGGCGTCCAGCGGCACCTCGACCATCTTCAGCCCGCGCGCGCGCGCGCTCAGCCGGTACATGACGAAGGTCGGCGAGGGCGCGAGCACGCTGGTCGCCGGAAGGCCGGGGCGCGGGCGGTCGAGCGCGGTGAGCAGCAGGGCGATGATCTCGTCCGAGCCGACTCCGACCAGCACCTCGTCGAGCTCTGCGCCGCAAGAGGCGGCGAGGGCGCGCCGCAGCTCCAGCGCACACGCGTCGGGATAGCGCGAGGGCTCGTCGGGCATCATCGCCTGCGCCAGCGCCGCGCGCGCCGCATTGGAGAGCAGCGGCGGCGCCTCGTTGGCGTCGAGGCGCACCGCGCCCGGCGGCGGCGCCTGGGGCACGTACGACGACAGCTCGGCGAGCTCGGGGCGAAGCAGGTGGTCGAACGGGGTCGCGGGCACGGAAGGGGGGCGGCGTCGCGCGGGCGATGCCGGCGGGAGCCGAGCGGCGCACGGTCGCGTCCGCGAAGGGTAGCCGCGCATGTGCTCCGGCGCGAGCTTGCCGCCGCGCCCGGCGCGCCAGGCACACCGCCGGACGTCTTGGCGAATGGAGGGGGTTCGTGCGACCCACGGGTCGGGACAGGACTTCCCCCTGGTGCTAGCGCGGCGGGCCCTCGGCGGCGCGCCGGTGCAGCGCCATGTGACCGCGCTGGATGCCCTCGGTGGAGAGAGCGCGCAGCGCGGCCAGGTTGGTGGCCATCCCGGCCGCCGCCGCGACCATGGACAGCTCCGCCGCAGAGCCCACGCCGCACAGCT
Organism: Polyangiaceae bacterium; assembly: GCA_037720395.1. Taxonomy (GTDB): domain Bacteria; phylum Myxococcota_A; class Polyangia; order Polyangiales; family Polyangiaceae; genus JBBJMR01. The sequence goes on along the minus strand of JBBJMR010000094.1, from coordinate 26,037 downwards.
CCAGCGCCAGCCGCGCGCCGCGGTGCGCGCGCAGCGCCCCGCCCACGGTGCCCAGGGCCAGCGGCATCTCCAGGCGCCCGGCCAGGACGGCGCCGTCCTCCTCGAGCCACCAGGTGCACAGCGGCGCGTAGCGGCCGCTGCGCGCGGCGAAGGCGTGCGCCCCGGCTTCGACCGCGCGCCAGTCGTTGCCGGTGGCCACCACCACCGCGTCGACCCCGTTCATGATGCCCTTGTTGTGCGTGGTGGCGCGGTACGGGTCGCGCTCGGCGAAGGTCGAGGCGCGCGCGATGCCGGCGGCGATCTCGGCGCCGAAGCGCCCCTCGGCGTCGGCCAGCGCCGCGACCGGAAGGCGCGCCGAGACGCGCGTGCAGCGGCGGTCGCAGTAGTTCGACAGGATGCGCAGCCCCGCGCGCCCGCCCGCGAGCTCGGCCGCGCGCGGGGCCAGCGCCTCCGCCACGGTGTTGAGGAGGTTGGCGCCCATGGCGTCGCGGCAATCGACGACCACGTGGACCACCACCAGGCCGCCGCCGAGGTCGCGGGCCTCGACGTGGCGCGCCCCGCCGCCGCGGTGCACCAGGCCGGGCACGGCGGCGTCGGCGAGGCGGAGCAGCTCGGGCTCGGCGGCGTGCAGCGAGGCGACGGCGGCTGCCGGGGTGCTCACGGCGTGGACCTCGATCTGCGCGACCATGAGCGGCTCGTCGACGGTGGCGGTGAAGCCGCCGGCGCCGCGCACGCGCTTGGCGGCGTGCGAGGCAGCGGCGACCACGCTCGGCTCCTCGATGGCCATGGGCACCAGGTAGTCGACGCCGTTGACCTGCATGTTCAGCGCCACGCCGAAGGGCAGGGCCAGCGTGCCGAGCGCGTTCTCGATCATGGTGTCGGCGGTCGCCTCGTCGAGCCCGCCGCCTTCCAGCGCCTCGCGGAGGCGAGCGGGATCGATGCCGGCCGCGTCGGCGACGCGCTGGACCCGTTCGGCGATCGAGGCTCGGGACAGCTCGGGCAGGCGAGAGGTGCGGGTGGGCATGCTGGAACGAAGCCCCGTGGGCTGCATCACTGCGTAACGCCGCGGCAACCCGGGGAGCGTGCTCCTTCGATGGAGTTTTCGTGGTGACCGCGCGCTGCCCTGACGCAGCTCGGCCATCCTGCCGAAAGGCTCGCCTCGAGCGGGAGGTGAGGTTGCAGCCACCAGGCAGGAAACCCCGGCGAACCCGGCGCGTGGCGCGTGGCCAGACCGGTGGGCGTTGGCCTCGCTGCGCAGCGCCCGGACGGGCGCGCGCTGCGCGGCAATCCCCCGCAGTGGGTGCGGGCGCGCCGAGTCAGCCCGGCGCTGCCCGGTGGAGGCCGCGGGCCCCGATGTGCAAGTCGAGGCGCATCAGGCCGGCCGCCTCCGCGGCGCCGCGCAGCGCGCGCGAAGACGGCGCGGCTCCAACGAAGATGGACACGGCGTCCTCACCGCCGGCCCCGCTCGGGGCCATCGTGGCGCCCTCGTCGCGCGCGTGACGGCGCAGCAGGGCGAGCTCCGGCAGGACCACCGGGACCTCCGGCGCGAGCGTGGCCAGCGCCACGTGCTGGGCGTCGATCCCTCGACGAGCGCCGCCATCGCACGCCGCCGCGGCGGCGTGCGCGCCCGCGGCCGCCGCGCGCAGCGCCGCATCCGCGCGCGCCGGCTCGGCGGCGCGCCCAGCGCGCGCAGCAGCGCCGCCGTGCTCGCCGAGGCAGCGTGCGCGAAGACCTCCCACCTGCAACCCGTGCGGCAGCGGATGGGCGCGCGCCTCGAGCCCCGCAGGCGAGGCCTGGCAGCGCAGGGTGCCGCCGAACACGCTGGCCGCCACGTCCACGCCGCTGCCGCCGCCCTGCGCGCGGCGGTGGGCCGCGAGCGCCAGCGGATAGAGCCGCGCTCGCCAGGCCTCCTCGTCCTCGCTCGCCAGCCGGGGGAGCAGCGCGCCCAGCGAGGCCGCCAGGATGGCGGCGCTGGAGCCGAGCCCGAGCTTGCGGTCGCCGTCGGCGGTGGCGGCACGCAGCGCCGCGGCGTCGAACCACGGCGGAGCCGCGCCGGGCGCCACGCCGGCGTCGAGCGCTGCGCGTACCTCGTCGGTGCACAGCGCCGCGGAGCGGTCGCCATCGGCGGTGGCGAAGCGGTCGACGGCAGTGACCAGCGCCGGTGCGCCGTCGAGCACCACGTAGGAGCCCGAGAGCAGCAGCTTGCCCGGCGCGCGCGCGATCACGGCTGGCCTGCGGAGCCACCGGACCCGACGAGCGCCGCACCCGGTCCGGGATGCGTGGCCAGGGTGCGCAGCACGCCGGCGGTGGCGCGCAGCGCGCGGGTGACCTCCGCCTCGTCGCCGGCCGTGGTCAGCACCTTGACGTGCGGGCCGGCGTCGATGGTCGACCAGGCGGCCACGCCGCGCGCTCGCAGGTCGCGCACCGTGGCCAGGGCGCCCAGGGTGGCCGGCGACCAGTACACGACGGCCGGCGCCGCGGCGACCGCCGAGGCGTGCATGCGCAGGGCGCTGGCCTCTGCCGCGATCCCGAGCGCCTCTAGATCGCGCGCCAGCACGGCCGCGTGGATGCGCGCGAAGAGCCGCGGCGCGTCCTCGACCCACGCCGGGTAGTAGGGGCTGGTGTCCGCGGTGTGCTGCATGCCTTTCGTCGAGGAGACGTCCTTGGCCGCCTCGGTGGTCACCGCCACGACCACGCGCAGGTCGAGGTGGTCGGCGGGCGCCACCGGCTCGGCGGCGAGCACCTCGTCGCCCGCCACGCCGGCGCGCAGCGCCGCGAAGCCCCCCAGCGCCGAGCGCGCCGCCGAGACGCTGGTCCGGCGGGCGAGATCGCTGATGGCCGAGGCATCGATGGAGAGGCCGAGCGCCGCCCGCGCCGCCAGCGCCATGGCCGCGAAGGCCGATGCGCTCGAGGCCAGGCCGGCCGAGGTGGGGAAGTCGTTGTCGCTGATGACCTCCGCGCGCGCGGCCGTGCCCGCCTCGGCGCGAACGCGATCGAGCAGGCCCGTCGCGCGCGCCAGCGCTCCGGGCGCGGCGGGCGCGCCATTCAAGGTCAGCACGTCGGCGTCGAGCGCGGCATCGAAGCGCACCGCGGTGGTGGTGCACATGCCCGCCAGCGTCACCGACAGGCTGGGCACCGCGGGGAGGTTGTGGCCGAAGGGGCGCTTGCCCCAGTACTTGGCGAGCGCGATGTTCGGGTGCGCCACCGCCCGCGCGCTGCCCGGGCCGCTCATCGCGCTCGCTCCTGGCCCGCGGGGCGCGGTCCGCGGTCGATGGAGGGCACGAATCCTGCGAACCCGGCGGCCTTCCAGGCATCGAGGACCGGTGGCGCCGCGTCGTCCCCGGACAGGAGCGCGATCACCGAGCCGCCGCCACCGGCACCGGTGAGCTTCGCTCCGAGCGCTCCGGCGCCGCGCGCTGCCGCACACAAGGTCTCGATCCCCTCGGTGGACACCATGAGCCCGGCGAGGATCATCTGGTTCATGTCCATCAGCTTGCCCAGCGCCGACAGGTCGCCGCTCTCTATACAGAGCTCGGCGTTCTGCACCAGCGCGCGGATGCCGTCCATGGCGCGCGACACCAGCTCCGGCTTGCGGGCGGCGAGGTGCGCCACCGAGTCGACCATGGCCTTCGTCGAGGCGCCGGCGCCCGTCCAGCCCACGCAAAGCCACAGGGTGCGCGCCGGCGTGATGGGGTGCACACCGTGCTCGCGGCTGAAGCGGAAGCAGCCGCCATGCAGCGCCGCCGCGGAGTCGATGCCGGATGGCGTGCCGTGGAACACCTCTTCCCAGGCACGCGCGCGGCGCAGGGCGCGGTCCGGGTCGGCGACGCCGGTCCGCAGGAGCTCGACAGCCTTGGCGATGGACACGCCCAGGGCCGCCGAAGACCCGAGCCCACCGCCGGCCGGCATGTCGCTGTGCGCCACCACCTCCACGGCGGCCTCGTCGTCCGGTGCCGCGCGCTCGCCGGCCATGGCCCCGGCCGCGAGCAGCGCCGTGAACGCGCGCGCGGTGTCCTCCGCGCCACCGGCTCGCCAGCTGCGGCCGCCGAGCTGCAGCACGCTCGCCTCGCCGGACGCGAGCGCTCGAGCGCGCGCGGTGGCACCGAGGTCGATCCCGGCGGCGATGGCCGGCACGCCGTGGACGACCGCGTGTTCGCCGAGGAGGATGACCTTGCCCCCGGCGCGCGCGGTGGCCACGGAATCCGGCGCGCGCGCGGGGTCGCTCATCGCGCCGCGCCCCCAGGCGCAGCGCGCGCCGCGCCGCCAGCTCGGCGCGCGCGCGGCGCCAGGGAAGCGCTGCGGCCAGGGACTCGGCGCGCTCGCACAGGCGCGCCAGGCGTCGCTCCACCGCAGCGCGGACACCGCAGCGCTCGAGGGCCATCCGCGCCTGCGCCAGGGGGCGGGGCCGGCCGGCTTGCCGAGCACGCGCGCCAGCGCGGCGACCGGGCGCGTCGAGTCGGCCCTCGGCCTCGACGAGGATCGCCGCATACGCTTGCCGGCGGCGAAGTCGCCGCCCTCGGGCTTGCCGGTCTGCGCGCGATCGGCGAAGGCGCCGAGCAGGTCGTCGCGCAGCTGGAAGGCGACGCCCACCGGCGCGGCGTAGCGCGCAGTGCCGCCTGGGCCCGCGGCGTGGCGCCGGCCAGTGCGGCGCCGATGGCCAGCGGGCCGCGCACCGAGCTGCCGGTCTTGAGGTCGTGCATGCGCTCCACGTCCTCGGCGCGGCCCAGGACATCCATCTGCTGGCCGACGACCACGTCGCGGTGCGTGACGACCAGCGCCTCCAGGGCGCGCAGGCGGCGCGCCGGCGACACCTCGATGGCCAGCATCTCCGCCAGCGCCAGCCCGAAGGTGAAGTCGCTGGCGAGGATCGCCGACGAAGCGCCGACGTGCGCCCCGCCCAGCTCGCGGGCCAGGCGCGCGTGCGCGCTCGGGCCCCCTCGGCGCGTGGCGTCTCCGTCGATCCAGTCGTCCTGGATGAGCAGGTAGCTCTGTAGAAGCTCGAGGGCCACGCCTGCGCGCAGCGCGGGCTCCAGGTCGGCGTCCGGCGCCAGACCTCGGTACACCGAGAGCAGCAGGGCAGGGCGGAAGCGCTTGCCGCCGCGGACGGTGAGGTCGCGCGCCGCCGCGACCATGGCCGGACGCCGCGCTCGTAGCGCTGCATGGCGCGCACCTGCCGGTCCCACAGGCGTACCAGCCGCCAGTCGACCTCGAGCCGCGTCCGCGCCAGCAGCCCGGCGAAGGCGGCGGCCGGCTCGAGGTCGGTGTCCGATGCCTGCGTGCGTCGCGTGCGGGCCGCCATCGCGCGGCAGGCTAGTACAGGCTGCGCGCGTTTCGTGGTCCATCACGCGGCCGCCGGGCGGTGCACCGCGGTCAGCGTTTGTCGGCATGGCGCGCCAGGGCGGCGCGCAGCGCGCCGCGGCCCACGGCGCCGGCCGTCGGATCGGCCTCCCGCACCAGACGCGCCAGGGCGCGCGCGCGAACCCGCGTCTCCGCGGCGAGCGCCTCGTTGCCGGCGGCGTGCGCCGCCGCCTCCAGCCGCCGCGCCACCGCCAGCGCCGCGGGCAGCGCGGACATGGCCAGGCGCGCGCTGACGAGCGCCTCGAGCACGGTGAGGTCGTCCGGGCGGATGGACGACGCCGCGCCGAGATCGCCGGCCGCCTCCTCGAAGCGGCGCTGGCGCATGCGCAGCCGCGCGCGCGCCAGGTAGCCGTCGGCGAAGCCGCTGATGTGATCGATGCCCACCGCGTAGACGCGCTCCCCCTCGCGCGGGTCGCCGCCGCGCTCGTGCAGCTCGCCGAGCGCCAGGTACGCGGCGCCGTAGCTGCCCTCGAGCGCGCTGGCCGCCAGGTAGCGGCGCGGGGCCGGCTCGCGGTCGCCGCGCGCCTCGTGCGCGCGGCCCTGCCGCGTCAGCTCCGCGGCCTGCGCCGTGGGCCAGGCGACGTCCGGCGCCTGCGCCCGAGCCGCGCCCGGGCGCGCGCCGACGACGAGCGCCGCCGCGACGCAGACCACCCAGGCCACCGCGCGCACCACGGGAACCGTAGCAAAGGCTGGCCGTCGCGCCGGCCGAGCCGCGCTCCGCCGCAGCCGCGCTCAGCCCGGGGCCGGGGGGCCGCTCCGGGCGCAGCGGAAGCCGAGGTTGTCGTTGCGCACCGTCGGCTTGTCCTTGGTGCGGTCCGCGCCGCGCACGTACCCCGGGGCCGAGTTGTTGAAGCCGCCCCCGCGGAAGACGGCGCGCTCGTCGCCGCAGGTCACGGTCTCGTACGGACAGTAGCGGCTGGAGGTCCACTCCCAGACGTTTCCGGCCAGGTCGTGCACGCCCTCCGCCGTCATCCCGCCGGGATGGGTGCCGACCACGCAGGTGGTGTCCCGCTTGCCGCGCCCGACGTCGTTGCCGGGGCCGTTCCAGCAGAGCTGCGCCGCCGGGGCCTCGTTGCCCCAGGGATAGGTGCGGCCGGCGGTGCCGCGCGCCGCCATCTCCCACTCGGTCTCGGTGGGCAGTCGCTTGCCGAGCGAGGCGCAGTACGCCTCTGCCTGCGCATGGTCGACGCAGTTGACGGGGTGGTCGCGGCGGTCGGGCCTGCCCCAGTTGCACTTGCCCTCGGCGCGTACCGGCTCGGTGCACTTGCCGCCCTGCACGCAGGCCTCGAGCTCGGCGACGGTGACCTCGAGCACGTCGATCTCGAACGAGGCCACAGCGCGCTCGGTGATCGGCTTCTCGTCGGCATCGCCGTTGTCGCTTCCCGTGCGCACCGTGCCGCCGGGGATGGTGGCCATGGCGCCGGACGGGATGTTCGGACGCACCTTCGGAGGCTCGGCGCTGGCGGGCGCGGGCACCGTCGCAGGTGGCGGCGCGTGCAGCGCCCACCACAGCCCGACCCCGGCCAGCGCCAGCACGCCCACGCCGACCGCGGCCGGCCACACGCGCCGCCGCGGTGTTCGATTCTCGGCAGCGTCGCTCACGGCGACACGACCCTACACGACCCGTCGGCGATCTCGAGCCCAATGTCGGTCTCGGCAATGTCGAACTTCCAGCGGCCCGCGCCGTCGTTGCCGAGCTGGTAGCGCAAGGTGGCCAGCGCTGCCTCGGGCGCTCCGCTGGCCATGGCCGCCGCCCAGACCTGGGCGGTGGAGCAGCGCGGCGGCGGCACGGGCCGCGGCGCCATCACGGCGATGACGTCCGTCTCGGTGACCAGGCCGGCACCATCGATGGTCACCGTGTGGGTGGTGGCGAAGGGTCGAGCCGGCGGCGGCACGCCAAGGGGCCGCGCCGTCTCCTCCGGCGCCGGCGGGCGGTGCACGAACTGGTAGACGAGCGAAGGCGAGTACCCCTTGCCGGTGACGTCGAACCTGCCGCTGGAGCTCAGGTACCGGATCTCCACCGAGCCGAGCTCCACGGGCCGACCGCGACCGACCCGGGCCTGCATCTGCGGCAGCAGGGCCACCGGATCGAGGGCCGACGGCCAGCCGGGCAGCTGCTCTGCGCCCCCCTTCAGCGCGGGGGTTTGCGGCCTGCCGCCGCCGCCGGAGGCGACGACCAGGAAGACGCCGATGCAGATCGCCAAAACCGACAATCCCATCAGCACCCAGCGCGTGCCGGTGCTCCGTGCCTCGGTGGCGGCGCGGTCGGAAGGGGCAGGCGGCGCCGCCGGCTCCGGCCGCAGCTCGCGCGCCATCTTGTCCAGCGCCTCGGCCAGCTCCCCCAGGGCCTTCTTGTCCTCGTCCAGGTCGGCGCGCTTGGCGGCGACGCGCTCGGTCAGCGCGTTCAGCCGCGACTCCAGCGACGTCTTGTCGGCGCGCGACTCGGCGCGCGTCAGCGCCTCCTCGAGCTCCCCGATGCGCTGCTTGAGCAGATCGCGGTCGTCGCGGAACGCGCTCATGTCCCCGAGTGTGCGGCGCGCAGCCGGCCAGGCGCAAGCCATGCCGGCTGGCCGTGTCAGCCCTCAGAACAACTCGGCCGCGATGCCGTCGGCAAAGAGCCACGCGGGGCGGGGGAGGCGCACCCGGCCGCCCTCGATCTCGATCCGGCGCGCGGCCAGCAGCCGGTCCGCCGCACGCCGGCGCGGCGCCGGCCAGGGCTCGACGCCGAGCTCCGCGGCCGACCCTTCGAGGTCGAACCCCTCGGCGATGCGCAGGCCGAGCATGATCCGCTCGCGCAGGCGTGCTTCGCCGTCCAGCGCCTCCCGGCTCTCCGCCGGGTCCCCCTCGGCGGCGGTGGCCAGGTAGCGGGCGGGGTCGGGCGCGTTGCGGTAGCGCACCGCGCCGCCGGCCTCGGCGGACAACGTCCCATAGGCCCCGCAGCCGAGCCCGAGATAGTCGTCGCCGCGCCAGTACCCCAGGTTGTGACGGGCCTCCTCGCCCGGCCGCGCGTAGTTGGACGTCTCGTAGTGCTGGTAGCCGAGCTCGCCGAGCGCGGCGTCGACGCGCTCGAAGCTCTCGGCCACCGTGTCGTCCTGGGCCAGCGGTAGGCGGTTGCGCCGCGCCAGCTCGCCGAACTGCGTGGCCGGCTCCAGCGTCAGCGCGTAGGCCGAGAGGTGACCGACGCCGGTCTCGGCCACGCGGCGCGCCTCGTCGGCGGCCTGGTCGGCGGTCTCCTCGACCGCCGCCGCGCCGCCCTGCACCGCGCCGCGCCCGCCCACCCCGTAGATGAGATCCCCGCTGACGCGCGGCATGCCCGAGCGCAGCGCGCCGCGCAGCGCCTCCAGACCGCCCTCGGGCTGATGCAGCCGGCCGAGGAATGCGAGCCGGGCCTCGTCCAGCCCCTGCACCCCGACGCTGAGCCGGTTCACCCCGGCGGCGCGCAGCGCGCGGGCACGGGTCTCATCGAGGGACGTGGGGTTGCACTCGACCGTGATCTCCACCTCGCTCGCCTGCGCCGGCGCCGCCGCCAGGATGGCGGCGAGCACGCGCCCGAGCTCCGCCGGCTCCCACAGCGAGGGCGTGCCGCCGCCGAAGAAGACCGTCTCCAGCCGCGCACCCTCCAGGGCGGCGCGCCGCCGGGCGAGCTCGGCGATCACCGCATCGGCGTAGCCGCGGTGGTCGATCCCCGATCGCTCGGTCGCAAACGACACGAAGTCGCAGTACGGGCACTTGGCCAGGCACCAGGGAAAGTGGACGTAGACGCCGAAGCGCCGCCGCGAATCACCGGTCAGCGTCGGACGAGGCGTCAACGAGTGGAGAGCCACGTTTCACCCCAGGTTTCCGCTGGTTCCGAGGCGGCCCGCCTGGCCCGCAAATTGCGGGGCATCGAAGCAGGTGTTAGCGTTTCATCTGCGACTTCGTCGCCAACTACATGCTGACACTCTCGGACATCTGCGATCGAGTCAGAGCCTACCAGCCGGCCGCCGACGCAGACCTCATCGGCCGCGCCTACCACTACGGTCTGGATGCCCACCGCGGGCAGATCCGCAAGAGCGGTGATCCGTACTTCGCGCACCCGGCCAGCGTGGCCGGGATCATCACCGAGCTCAAGCTCGACAGCGCCAGCGTCTGCGCCGGGCTCCTCCACGACGTGGTGGAAGACACCCTGGCGACGATCACCGACATCGAGCGCGAGTTCGGGCAGGAGGTGGCGTTCCTCGTCGACGGCGTGACCAAGCTGTCGAAGATCAACTTCAACTCCAAGGAAGACCGCCAGGCCGAGAACTTTCGCAAGATGCTCATCGCCATGGCGCGCGACATCCGCGTGCTGGTGGTCAAGCTCTGCGATCGCCTCGACAACATGCGCACGCTCGAGTTCATGAAGCCCGACGCGCAGGAGCGCATCGCGCGCGAGACGATGGACATCTACGCGCCCCTGGCCAACCGCCTCGGCATCGCGCGCTTCAAGAGCGAGCTCGAGGACCTCTCCTTCCGCTACCTCGAGCCCGACGCCTGGAACGACCTCAACCTGAAGGTCGTGGGCAGCAAGAAGGAGCGCGACAAGTACATCGGCGAGGTCTGCAAGAGCATCGCCGGCAAGATGGCCGAGCAGGGCTTCGCCGTCGACGTCACCGGCCGGGCCAAGCACATCTACAGCATCTTCCGGAAGATGCATGCCCAGCAGTGCGAATTCGATCAGGTCTACGATGTCATCGCCTTCCGCGTGAACGTCGAGTCGGTGGCCGACTGCTACGCCACGCTGGGCGTCATCCACTCGCAGTGGACGCCCGTGCCGGGTCGCTTCAAGGACTACGTCGCGCTGCCCAAGCCGAACATGTACCAGTCGCTGCACACCACGGTCATTGGGCCGGGGCGCGAGCGCATCGAGATCCAGATCCGCACCCATGAGATGCACCGGGTGGCGGAGCAGGGCATCGCCGCACACTGGAAGTACAAGGAGAGAAACTCCGGCGGCGTCGATCCCAAGGACGCGGCGCGCTTCGGATGGCTGCGCCAGCTGATGGAGTTCCAGAAGGAGCTCAAGGACCCGGCCGAGTTCCTGGAGAGCGTCAAGGTCGACCTCTTCCAGGACGAGGTCTACGTCTTCACCCCCAAGGGCGACGTGCGGGTCTTCCCGCGCGGCTCGACGCCCATCGACTTCGCCTTCGCCATCCACAGCGAGGTCGGCGAGCACTGCTCGGGCGCGCGGGTCAACGGGGCCATCGTTCCCCTGCGCTACAAGCTGCGCAACGGCGACGTCGTCGAGGTCATGCAGAACCCGGCCCAGCATCCCTCCAAGGACTGGCTGGACTTCGTGGTCAGCTCGCGGGCGCGCTCGCGGGTCCGCAGCTACCTGCGCACCGAGCAGCGCGACAAATCGCTCAAGCTCGGCAAGGAGCTGCTCGAGAAGGAGATGCACCAGCGCGGGATGAGCCTCTCCCGGCTCTCCAAGAACGCCGACGAGATGCGCAAGGTGACCGAGCGCTTCGCCGTGGGAAGCGCCGAGGAGCTGTACATCGGTGTCGGCTACGGCAAGGTGGCCTCCCGCGCCGTGGCCGAGTTCCTGGCACCACGCGACGACAAGGAGAGCGCCGCGCCGCCGCCCAGCATCCGCGAGGGGCGCATCGAGTCGCTGGTGCGCAAGGTCACCGGCCGCGACAGCCACGGCATCCGCCTCAACGGCATCGACGACGTGCTGGTGCGCTACACCAAGTGCTGCAATCCGCTGCCCGGCGATGAGATCGTGGGCTTCATCACCCGCGGGCGCGGCATCACCGTCCACCGCCGCAACTGCTCCAAGGCCTTCGACACCGATCCCGAGCGCCGCGTGGAGATCAGCTGGGACGCGCGCGCCAAGATCAACCGCCCGGTCCAGGTCAAGGTGATGACCGCCAACCGCCCCGGCATCCTGGCCACCGTGGGCAACGCCTTCCACGAGCAGGGGATCAACATCAGCGAGGCGACGTGTCGCGCCAGCGACGACGGCCGCGCCACCAACACCTTCACCTTCCTGTGCTCCGACCTGGCGCAGCTCAAGAACGTCATCCGGCAGCTGCAGAAGATCCCCGGCGTGATGGCCGTCGAGCGCGCCTGAGGGCGCACTGCCGTCAGCGGTGAGGCTCGCAGCGCCAACCGAGGCGCGGAGCCGTCAACCGAGGCGCAGCGCGCGGCGCAACGGCCGCCCGCGGTCGCCGTCCGAACGATGCCGCGCCGCGATCTCCTGGACCTTGCGGACCAGCTCGTTGACCCGTCGCTGGGGCAGGGGAGTCCCGGCGCTGGCGCGCTCGCAATAGAACGTCCGGCAACCGAGCGGGCGCCAGGCGTAGACCGCGCAGCGCCCGTTGACGTCGAGCATCGGGCACCGCCCCTCCCGCTCGCCCTCGTCGATGACCGCCAGGCGGCGCCACGGCCGGCACGTCCGGCGCGCCCGCTCGACGAGGTGTCGCCACGCGCCGCCGCCAGCGCGCGCGGGCCCCCGAGGACGGCCACCGCCCGCTCGAGCCCCTCGACCTCCACCGAGGTCACGTACGGCTCGCGCCCGGTGAGGGCAAAACGGCAGCACTCCGTGGAGGCCGGGCAGCTCCAGCCGGCGAGCGCCTCGTCTGCCTCCGCGTAGACGGCGGCGAGGTCTGCGAGGAGCGGCGAGCGCATGGCGCCAGCGCCCTACCACGCCCCCGCGCCGCCCGCCCGCGTCCGTGCGTGCCCGTGCCCGCTGTCGGGATGCTAGGCTTGTCGCTGTCGCCTGATGCCCGTTCTCCGTCCCAGGCTTCGCGCCGTCGACGTGGTGATGCTCCCCGACGAGGGCGAGGGGCCGGGCATGCTGCTCCGCGACCTGGAGGGTGTCAGCCCCGGCCCCGTCTGGGTGCCGCTGGCGCTGGCGCCGGCGGTGGCGCGCCTCGACGGTCGCCACACGGCTGCGGAGATCGTCGCCCGCTGCGGCGGCGGGCGCGCACGCCTCGCCCTGGCCACAGTGGAGCAGCTGATCGACGAGCTGGATGCCGCCCTGCTCCTCGAGACCGCGCGTTACCGCGCGCAACGGGCCGAGGTCGCGCGCGCCTTCGCCGCCGCCCCGGTGAGGCCGGCGCGCCACGCCGGAGGCGCCTACCACGACGAACCACAGCGGCTGCGGCGCTACATCGACACGGATTGCCTGCGCGTCGCAGCGCCCGCGCCGCGCGCGAGGGGGCGAATGACCGCGCTGTGTGCCCCGCACATGGACCTGTGGCGCGCGGCCGAGGGCTACGGTCAGGCGTACGCCGCGCTGTCGCACGCGCTCCAGCACGGCTGCCGCAACGTCGATACCTTCTTCGTCCTCGGCACCTCGCACGCGCGCATGGCCAGCCGTTCGCCGTCTGCGACAAGGCCTTCGCCACACCGCTCGGCCCGATGGAGGCCGACGGCGAGGCCATCGCCGAGCGCGCGCGGCGCGCGCTTCGACATCGAGGAGGACGTGCTCAACCACAAGACGGAGCACTCCATCGAGTTCCAGGTGGTCTTCCTGCGCCACCTGCTCGGGAGCCGGGCCGCGACCATCGTGCCCATCCTCTGCGGGCTCGGTGAGGCGCAGGCGCGCGCGCTCGCCAGCCGAGGACGCCGCGGCCGAGTCGTTCGCAGAGCGCTGGCCGCTGGGTCTCCGCCGCCGCGGGCGGGCGCTGGTCATCGCCGGCGCCGACCTCGCCCACATCGGGCCGCGCTTCGGCGACGCGCGGCCTCTCGACGAAGCGCAGCGTCGCGCGCTGGCCGAACGCGACCACGAGTCGGTGCAGCGCGCCACCGGCGGCGATGCGCGCGCCTTCTTCAGCCACGTCGTCCAGGACCTCGATACCCGGCGCGTGTGCGGCGTCGGGCCGATCTACACGCTGCTGCGCACCTTGCCCGCCGGCGCCTCGGGCCGTCGTCTCGGATACTCGCAGTGCGTCGATCCCAAGGAGGGCTCGGTGGTCAGCCACGCCTCGCTCGGATTTTACGCCTGAGCATTGCGGAGCGGCCACTCGCCCGCGTCAGGACGGCGCGGGACGCGCATGAGGCGCCGGTCGATCGTGGCAACCACGCCCGTGCCTCACCGCGGACGGGTGGGCGTTCGCGGGCCGGGCGCGGCCCGACGGGGCACCGCCGCAACCACGAGCCCGAAAAGCGAAGGCCCGCGCGTGGCGGGCCTGCTCGTCAACGTGTCGCTGCGCTGCGGAATTGTGGAGCGGGAGACGAGATTCGAACTCGCGACGTCAACCTTGGCAAGGTTGCACTCTACCACTGAGTTACTCCCGCGGACTGCTGCCTCCTTACCGCAGTTCGCGGTCGGAGACGAACAGGCTGTGCCTGCTTCGGCCTGAAGGATCGGTCCGGAGTCTCCCGATGCTCTCGGCGAGATCCCGGGGAACGCGTGCCCCTACGACGGAATCAGGAACAACCAGGCGTGTAGCTACTCCGCCGAAATGAAAGTGTCAAGACCAGGCAGGACACAACTTGCGCATCATTCGGGATCGCGGAACGTCTCTGACGAATCACCCGGACCGCGAGCACAGATGACCCGGGCGGCATCGTACGGGCTGTCCAACACTGACCGCCGGAGCAGCGCAGCGAAACGCGGCCGAGACACCTCGGAGAGACCATGAGCGACAACCAGGCACAGCGGGTCGACAAAGCACAGGGCAACGACAACCAGGCCGCGGCCGCCAGCGGCGCCGCCAAGGAGCGCTCCGGCGTCTTCGCCAAGTCGCGCGCCGAGGCGGGCGGGTGGGGCCTGCTCCTGGTCGGCCTCGGGGCACCGTCCCGCACCGTGTCGCTCAGCGACGGCGCCGTCATCGGCAGCGGCTCGCGCGACGCCAAGCTCGAGGGCGAAGGCGTCGCGGGCGAGCACGCGCGGGTGATGGTGCGCTCCGACGGGTGCTACCTCGAGGATCTCGGCAGCCCGGGCGGCACCTGGGTGGGCGGCGTGCGCGCGCGCCGCATCGACGTCTCGCACGGCGACGTGGTGCGCCTCGGCAAGCAAGTGGCCCTCTTCGTGGAGCGCGACCTGGCGTCGTACGCCGGCCCCACCGACCGCGTGGGTGACCTGGTGGTGGGCGCGCGACAGCGCAGCGCCTGGGTCGAGCCGGTGCTCACCGCCGCCAGGAGCGGCGCCTCGGTGTGCATCGAGGGCCCGCCGGGCGTCGGCAAGCGCACCCTGGCCCAGCACGCCGCAGGCCTGCGCGAGGGCTCTCCGGCCCTGGTGACCGTCGACGGCCGCGCCGCGCAGCACGACGTGCCGCCGACCTCGCCCAAGCCGGCCACGTGGCTGGTCTACGAGATCGATCGGCTCCCGCGCGCCGTGCAGACGGAGATCGCGCACGCCATCGGGCGCGGCGGCGACGTCAACGTCATCGCCACCTGCTCGCAGCCCATCGATCGCGCTGCGGCCGACGGCAAGGTGACGCCGTGGTTCGCGTCGTACTTCTCGGGCAAGCGCGTGGCCGTGCCCAGCCTCGAGGCGCGCCGCGAGGACCTGGCGGGGATCGTCGCCGAGGTCGCCAAGCGCAAGAACATCGATCTGTCGCGCGTCGGTCCCGAGGCCCTCGAGGCGCTGCTGCGCTCCGGCTGGCCCGAGGGCGTGCCGCAGCTGGAGGCCGCGCTGGCCGCCGCCGCCGCCGAGGCGCAAGACGGGCCGCTGGGCAGCGCGCACCTGGCTGCGCACCTCAGCCGCGCGTCGGTCGCGCAGCCGTCGCTCCCGCCGGCCACCGATCCGTCGCTCGCCCGCGCCCGCATCGAGGACGCGCTGGCTCGCGCCAACGGCTCCGTCGCCTCGGCGGCGCGCTCGCTGGGCATGTCGCGGCAGGCCATTTACCGCGAGGCCGACCGCCTCGGGCTGGACATCGCGCGCCGCCGCCAAGCGATGCGCTGAGCTGGCGGCCACCCTCCTCCGAACAGCGGGGCGTCCTGCCCCGGAGACCCCGCCGGACAGCGGCGGGACGTCCTTCGGCTGCGCGGTCCCGGAGCAGCGAGGCGAGCCAGTTCGCGACCGAGGCCAGGCTGGGCAAGGGCTGCGCGCTATACCCCGTCTGGTCCGGGCGGGAGCCCCCTGCGCAATCCCCGGCGCGGCGTGCGGGCGGGCGCCCCGACCTCCGCGCCGCGCCCGGCGGGCGGCCCGGGCGTCGAATTGTGGCTCCTTTCACTTTCCGGAGCGCAGTTCGGCGCCGAACGTCCGTACCACGGTCGAGGGCAACATCGGTTTGCCCCCCACCCGGAGGACTGGGCGATGTTACGAGCGGTCTCGCAAGCGGAGTTCCTGGAGCGGCCCGAGCGCGCCTATGTCGCCGGTGCTGGATGGCTCTACTGGTGTGCGCACCCCGGCCTGCACGGGGTGAGCTTCTGGGGCAGCCCACGCACCGAGGACATCCCGCCGCTGCTGGCGCTCCACCGCGCCTCGCTGGCGCCGGGCCGGATGCAGCACGCGTGCGTGGTGGACACGCGACGCCTGGACGGGATCGAGCCCGAGGCGCTGAGCCTCATCCTCGGTCACGTCGAGCGCGAGACCTTCCAGCTCGGCCGCCAGATCCGCGCCCAGGCGCTGGTGCGCGGCGGCGGCATGGCCGGGATGACCCTGGCCGGTCTGCAGGACGTGCTCTCGCTGCCGTACCCGGCGAAGGTCTTCGTGGAGCCGGGCGACGCGCTGCGCTGGCTGGGCTTCGTGAACGCGGACGAGATCCTGGCCGACGTCGAGCCGGTGCTCTTGACGGCGCGAGACGGCGACAAGCTGCTGGGCCGGCTGCGCGTTCTGCTCGACCAGTCGACCAGCTACTCGCTGGGCACCGCGGCGCGCGCGCTGGAGGTCGCGCCCCGCACCCTGCAGCGCAAGCTGCAGGAGTCCGGCACCACCTGGCACACCGAGCTCAGCGCGGCGCGCATGCGCGTGGCCTCCGGCCTCCTCGACGACCCCAACCTCAGCCTCGGGGTCATCGCCGGACGGCTCGGCTGCGCCAGCGCCGCGCAGTTCAGCGCCCGCTTCCGGCGCGCGACGGGTGAGAGCCCGAGCCGCTTCCGCGCCCGCCGCCGCTCCGTCCGCGCCGCGTAGACCCGGCGCCGCTGCGCCCTGCGGAACGCATCGCGATCTGTGATACCCATGGCCACCGATGTCCGCGCAACAAGTCGAGGCCGGTGGCCAGCGACCCCTGCACGAGCGCCTGCGCCTCCTGGCCGGCACGCTGGAGCGGCAGTTCCTCGGTAAAGACGAGATCATCCGCCTGCTGATGATCGCCGTGGTGGCCGGCGAGCACTGCGTGCTGCTCGGCCCCCCGGGCACGGCCAAGAGCGCGCTCATTCGCTCCCTGGCCGAGCTCATGCAGGCCCGCTACTTCGAGTACCTGCTGACGCGCTTCACCGAGCCGAACGAGATCTTCGGGCCGGTGGACATCGCCGCCTTCCGCGAGGGCACCTACCGCCGCAACACCGCGGGCATGCTCCCCGAGGCGGAGCTCGTCTTCCTCGACGAGGTGTTCAAGTCCAACAGCGCCATCTTGAACGCGCTGCTCACCCTCCTCAACGAGCGGAAGTTCACGAGCGGCGGCCAGATCCTCCGCGTGCCCCTGATCAGCGTCTTCGCCGCCTCCAACGAGGTGCCCGGCGACGAGACCCTGAACGCCATCTTCGATCGCTTCCTGCTCCGCGTGCACTCCGACAACCTCGACGCCTACCACTTCACCGAGCTGCTGCAGCGCGGCGTGGCGCACGAGATCCGCCAGATGGCGCAGGAGCCGCTGCGCCCGGTGGTGGCGGCGCGCGAGCTGGCCGAGCTCGGGCGGAGCTTCGGCAGCCGGATGAACTTCTCCGATGCTTTCCTCTCCGCCTACAAGGGCCTGGTCATCCAGATCCGCGCCGAGGGCATCTCGCTCTCCGATCGTCGCGTGGTGAAGATGCTCAAGCTCTTCGCGGCCAGCGCCTACCTCGACGGTCGCGCCCAGACCGACGCCAGCGACTTCTTCGTGCTCAAGCACGTCTGGAACAACGAGGACCAGGCGGCCATCCTCGACGGCGTGATCCAGCCGGTGCTGGAGGCCTTCTTCCGCGAGCACCCCGATCGCCGCCGCGTCGGCGCCCTGGGGGTCGGTGTCGAGGCGCTGGCTGGCGAGATCGACCGCATCCGCCACATCCTCACCGGTGGCTCGGCCATCGGCGACGTGCAGCTGTTCAGTCAGCTCAAGGCGCTGGGCGAGATCAAGAGCGCGCTGGCGACGATCAACGACCCGCGCGCCCGCGAGCTGGAGACCCGGGTCTCCCAGCTCGAGGCTTCGTTCCGGAGCGGTCGCTTCGCCCAGGTGTGAGCGGGTCGCCGCGGCGGACGGCGTCGGCGTGATCGGCGCGGCCATCCACCTCGATCCGGGACGGCGCCGGGCGCCCGCCCTGCCCCGCGGCCGCACGCCCGCCCTGGTTCGAGGCTGGGCGCCCGCCCTGACCGGCAGCCGGACGCCCGCCCTGGTTTGCAGACCGCCCGCCCTGACCGGCAGCCGGACGCCCGCCCGGATTCGTAGCCGGGCGCCCACCCTGGCCTGCGCCTCCGCTGCGTTCGCGCTCACCGCGCGGCGCCGAGGCCACCGTTGCGTTGGGGCGCGCCCGCGCCGCCGGGCGTCGCCCGCCCTCTCGCTCCGGCGCGGCGCCGGCGTTCGACCCGCGGCGGACGCTCTTGGGGACGCCGAACTGCTTGCGGATGGCGAGCAGCTCGTCGTGCGACAGCGGCCGCCACTCACCGGGTCGCAGCCGGTCGCTGTTCACGCCTGCGAACTCCAGGCGCGCCAGGCGCATCACCCGGAAGCCGGTGGCCTCGCCCATGCGCCGGATCTGCTGGTTGCGGCCCTCGCGCAGGGTGATCTCGAGCCAGGTCTTGCCCTCCTCGTGGCGCACGATGCGCGCCTCGGCGGGCAGCGTCTTGCCGTCCTCGAGCTCCACGCCGATGCGCCACTTCTCCACGTCCTCCTCGGCCATCAGGCCGGCGACCTTGAGCACGTAGGTCTTGGGGACGCCGCCGCGCGGGTGGAGCAGGCCGTTGGCGAACTCGCCGTCGTTGGTCATCAGCAGCACGCCGCTGGTGGCGAAATCCAGGCGCCCCACCGGGTAGACGCGCGCCGGCGCGCCCTTCACCAGCTCGGCCACGGTGGGGCGGCCCTCGGGGTCGCTCATGGTCGAGACCACGCCGCGCGGCTTGTGCAGGACGATGTAGATCGGCGCCTCGAAGAGCAGGACGTGCCCGTCGACCTCGATCTTGTCGCTGCGTCCGTCGGCCTTGGCGCCGAGCTCGGTCACCACGCGCCCGTTCACCCGCACGCGCCCGGCGGTCACCAGCTCCTCGGAGGCGCGGCGCGAGGCCACTCCGGCGCGGGCAATCAGCTTCTGGAGTCGTTCGATCAACTTCGCCTCACGTGCGCGAGCGCCAGCGGAACGCCCCGTCGCACTGCGAGGCGCGGGGGCAGGGGAGCGGCACCCATACCGCGTCTGCGCGCGGCCTGCTCGCCAGTCTCCGGGCTACGCCCGGGCGCTAGGCGCGACCGTAGACGTCGTCGAGCCGCACCACGTCGTCCAGCTCGGGCGTGGAGACCTCGAGCACGTCGACGTCGGTGACGGCGATCATGCGGTGGATGGTGCCGGGCGCGACGTGGAAGACGTCACCTGGCCGCATGGTGCGCTGCTCGATGGCCTCGGCCGGGCCGACCTCGAGGAGCATCTCGCCGTTCTGGACGAGGAGCGTCTCCTCCTTCACCCGGTGGTACTGCCGGCTCAGGCGCTCGCCAGCCTTGATGTGCAGCACCTTGCCCACGTAGCGCGGGGTCTCCGCCCAGATCAGCTCGTGCCCCCACGGCTTTTCGACGCGTCGTCCGCTCACCGCTCCCTCGCTTGCCTCTCGCGGGCCTGTCGCGGGCCCGAGGTCACTTCGGCGGCGTCTGTGGCGGCGCCTGCTTCTGGGTCGCCGGCACCTTCTTCTTCTTGGGGTCCGCAGCCTGCTGCTCGGCCTCGGCCGCGAAGGCCGCCTGCTGCGCGGCCTGCTTCTTGGCCTCGGCGGAGGCGGCCTCCTCGTCCTTCTTGCGCTCGGCCTCGTCGGTGGCACGGCGCACCTCGCTGTCGTGGTCCCAGCGGTCCACCTGCTGGTTGCCGTCGACGTCCACGCCCATGCGCTCCAGCTTGCCGTCGCGGTACATCTCCCAGATGTCCGGCTTGCCGTCGCGGTTCTGGTCGCGCTTCACACGGGCCAGCTTGCCGCCGGAGTAGTACTTCCACTCGTCCGGGTTGCCGTCGCTGTTGTTGTCGATGCGCACCTCGGCGAGGCGTCCCTTGGAGAAGGTGATCCAGGTGTCGATCTTGCCGTCGTAGTTGGCGTCCGCCTCCTCGTGGAGGCTCTCGCCCTTGTCGTTGTATTTGCGTACGACGTCCTTCACGCCGTCGAAGTTGGTGTCGATCTCTCGACAGACGAGGACCTTGTGGCGGTCGTCGCCGGTGCCCACGATCTGCCAGACGCGGCGCACGTTGGGCTGGATGGACCCGGGGCCTGCCGTCTCGCTGGCCTCGCGGTCGACCTTGCCCTTCCAGTCGCAGCGCGAGCCGTCGTTGATGGAGCCGTCGGCGTTGCGCGTGGCCTTGACCTTGCCGGTCATGGACGCGAAGCCCTTCTCGTTGGCCTGGGTGGCGGCGC
This sequence comes from Polyangiaceae bacterium, assembly GCA_037720395.1. Lineage (GTDB taxonomy): Bacteria > Myxococcota_A > Polyangia > Polyangiales > Polyangiaceae > JBBJMR01. The sequence goes on along the minus strand of JBBJMR010000094.1, from coordinate 6,029 downwards.
TGCTGCCGCCGCACCCCACCACGCCGGCCGTGCCCAGCAGGGCGAGGCCCAGATAAACCGCAGCGATGGGTCGACGGGCTGTTCCCGCCGCTGTTAGTCGAGCCATTGACAGCCTTGCTCCTCGAACGCTCGGTCTTTCACTTCTTGGGCGCGCCGCCATCGGTCGCGGCGGGTGCCACCGGCTTGGCAGCTCCGGCGTCGGCTGTGCTGGCGGCGACGCTCGAGGCGGGCGCCGCCGCGCCCCCGTCGGGCGAGGCGGCGGGCGCTGGCGCGCCGGCATCAGAGCTGGCCGGCGGCGCGCTCGGGGCGGGGGCTTGGGCGCGCCGTACGAGTCGGCGCACAGATCGACCACGCTGTCGGGGTCCGGCTTGCCGTCGGCGTTGCGGTCGCTGGCCACCACCGCGCACTTGGGATTCTGCGGGTTGTTGAACTGCCACCACTGGTCGATGATCGCGTCACCGTCCGAGTCGCGCTCGCGCTTGGTCAGGCGCCCGCCCTCGTAGAAGTACCAGGTGTCGATCTTGTTGTCGAAGTTGGTCTCGCGTTCCTTGCGGACCACCACGCCGGCGTTGAGGAAGGCGATCTCGTCGGCGCGGCCATCGCGATCGAAGTCCGACTCGCGGCGGCGCTCCTGGCCCTTGTCGTCGTAGTAGATGAAGGCGTCGACGGCGCCGTCGAGGTTGAGGTCGACCACGCGGCAGGCCTCGCGGTTGCCACTCATCACCTGGGTGATGTCCGGCTTGCCGTCGCCGTTGACGTCGATCTTCTTTGCCGACGACGAGTCGACGTCGCAGGCCTCGTGCTTCAGCTCGGTCTCCCGCTCGCGACCCGGGCCTCCGGCGGATTTCGCGTCCGGGTCCGCCGAGCAGGCCACCACGACGCCCAGCACCGCGAGGCACAGAACGGCGCCCCGTGGCGCCAGGCGCGATGCGTCGAGCCGCCGGGAACCCTCCGCGCGCGCCGCGCTCTTGCCAATCATCGATCGGACCATCTTCGGGCCAAGCTCTCGTTAGCGGGGGCGCACGCACGCCGGCGGCCAAGGCACCGGCTGGCCCCCTCGGGGAACAGCACGACCGATCGGCCCGAAGACCGCCCGGGTACGGCAGCAAGCTCGGGGGAGCACCCCCCGGCCAATCGAACAGAGGCAGTCTAGTCCGGGCCCCCGAGGCCGAGCAAGCTGAGCCATCTCCAAGCCACGTGCGGCAAATCGCCGGGCCGGCGCCATGGCCGTCCCGGTCGGGTCGGTCGCGGGGCGCGTTGACATGACACATAGGTGCACCTAGGGTAACGTCTGGTCAGTCACCCCGGCCCGAGGGGCGGTATGTCGCGAAAGAAAGTCTCGACGACCATCTACATAACCCCCGAACAGGGTGAGTCGCTCAAGCTCCTCCACGACCGGACCAAGGTGCCGATCGCCGTGTATATCCGCGAGGGGATCGACATGATCCTCAAGCACTACGAGCACGTGTTGCCGGGGCAGATGTCGCTCGACGCCGGTGCGCGGGTGGAGCGTGCCGCGGAGCCGGCACCGCGCGCCGCGCGGGCGGGAGAGCCCGCGAAGTAGGCATCTCCCCGGCGCGGCCCCGGCCCGCGCCCCCCGCCGGCGTCGGCTGCGCCTGGGAACCACGCGGCGCGATGGGCCCCGGTCCGCAGGCGCGATGCCCGGAGTGGGCAAGAGCCGCGCTCGCGCTCCGACCGACACTGCGCTAGGACGCGCGGCCCGCTCCATTCATCCCCATGCCCGCCGACCCCAAATTCATCCGCAACTTCTCGATCATCGCCCACATCGACCATGGCAAGTCGACGCTGGCCGATCGCATCCTCGAGTTCACCGGCGCGCTCACCGATCGCGAGCAGAAGGCGCAGTTCCTGGACAAGATGGACCTCGAGCGCGAGCGCGGGATCACCATCAAGGCCCAGACCGTCCGCCTGGAGTACACCGCCAAGGACAAGCAGACCTACCGGCTGCATCTCATCGACACGCCGGGTCACGTCGACTTCAACTACGAGGTCTCGCGCAGCCTGCAGGCCTGCGAGGGCGCTCTCCTGGTCGTCGACGCGGCGCAGGGTGTCGAGGCGCAGACGCTGGCCAACGTCTTCCTGGCCCTCGACAACAACCTGGAGATCATCCCGGTCCTCAACAAGGTCGATCTCCCCTCGGCGGACATCGATCGCACGGCGCGCGAGATCGAGGACGTCATCGGCCTCGACTGCTCCGGGGCCATCGCTGCCAGCGCCAAGACCGGCCTCGGCATCTCCGAGATCCTCGAGGCCGTGGTCGAGCGAGTGCCGGCCCCCAAGGGTGACCCCACCGCCCCGCCGCGCGCGCTGATCTTCGACACCTGGTACGACAGCTACCGCGGCGCGGTGGTCATGGTGCGCGTCGTCGAGGGCACCCTGCGCAAGGGCCAGAAGGTGCGCTTCATGGCCACCGGGCGCGACTACGAGATCACCGAGCTCGGCGTCTTCAACCCGCACCCCGTGCCCCTCACCGAGGTCGGGCCGGGCGAGGTGGCCTTCTTCTCCGGCAATATCAAGAGCGTCGTCGACACCAAGATCGGCGACACGGTGACGGACGCCGGCAAGCCGGCCACCCAGGCCTTGCCGGGCTTCAAGGAAGTGAAGCCCATGGTCTTCGCCGGCATCTTCCCCACCGACTCGGCGCAGTACGAAGACCTGCGCGACGCGCTCTCCAAGCTGCACATGAACGACGCGGCGTTCGTCTTCGAGCCGGACACCTCGGAGGCGCTGGGCTTCGGCTTCCGCTGCGGCTTCCTCGGCCTGCTTCACATGGAGATCATCCAGGAGCGCCTGGAGCGCGAGTACGACCTGGACCTGATCACCACCGCGCCGAGCGTCGTCTATCACGTGTTCGCGCAAGACGGCTCGATGAAGACCATCGAGAACCCGGCGCGCATGCCGCCCCCGAACGAGGTGCAGCGCATCGAGGAGCCGATCTTCAAGCTCACCGTGCACGTGCCCGCGGCCTACGTCGGCGCGGTGCTCACGCTCTGCGAGGACCGGCGCGGCATCCAGAAGTCCATCCAGTACGCCTCGTCGGACAGGGTGATCATCACCTACGACATGCCCCTCAGCGAGGTGCTCTTCGACTTCCACGACAAGCTGAAGAGCGTCTCGCGCGGCTACGCCTCCATGGACTACGAGCTCACCGGCTACCGCGCCGAGGACCTGGTGAAGCTCGACATGCTGGTCAACGGGGAGCCGCTCGATGCCCTCAGCGTCATCGTCCACCGCGACAAGGCCTTCCTGCGCGGCCGCGACCTGGCGGTGAAGCTCAAGGAGATCGTGCCCCGCCAGCAGTACGAGGTGGCCATCCAGGCCTCGCTGGGGTCGAAGGTCATCGCGCGCACCACGGTCAAGGCCATGCGCAAGGACGTCACCGCCAAGTGCTACGGCGGCGACATCAGCCGCAAGCGCAAGCTCCTCGAGAAGCAGAAGGAGGGCAAGAAGCGCATGAAGATGGTGGGCAGCGTGGAGATTCCCCAGGAAGCGTTCCTGGCCATCCTCAAGATCGACTGAGCGAGCGGCGCTGGCGTGCGCTCGCCCGGCGGCGTCGCGTTGCTCCCGAGACGGCGGCGCCGGTTCGGCTTATAAGGCCCCCATGTCTCCCCGGGTCGCCGCTTTCGCCTCGCACGCCTCGCGCGTGTCGTGGGCGTCGCTCGCCTCGCTCCTGGCTCTCGGCCTCCTCGCGGCTTGCGACAACCGGCCTCCGCTCGAGGACCGCGTGCCCGGCGCCAAGGTCCCCGACGGAGGGGCCGAGGCCGGCGCGTCGGCCACCGCGCCCGCCACCGCCGCGCCCACTGCCACCGCCACCGCCGCGAAGCGCCCCATGCCTCCTCGCCCGGTCCCCATCGGCTCCAGCGGCCCCATCCAGCCGAGCGCACCGCCCGAGCAGCAGATGATGGCCATCCAGTACACGCTGGCCATGCTCTCGCCGCAGGCCACCGACCCGCTGGTGGACAAGCCCTGGGTAGAGGACATCGTGAAGAAGCTGGAGGCCTCCGTACGCGGCGCCGACAAGGGCAACACCCCGGCGAACCCGGTGAAGGCCGACAAGGGCAACCGCAAGCTGCACGTGGAGATGGGCAAGGGCTGCACCGACAAGACGCCCGCCAACCTGCTCACCCGCGCCAACAGCACCCTCAAGGCGGCCTACGACGCCGGCGTGCTGGTGGTCATGTGCCACGACGACAAGTGGGAGTGTCACCAGTCGACGCGCGACCCCGACGACGTGCTCTGCGTCGCCGCGCCTCGCTGATCCCACCAGCGCTCAGACTCGGAGGAAAGAACCCGCATGACGCAAGCCGCCGTCGTCCCCTCGTCTCCGCCCGGCCCCGCCGGCCGCATGGCCGCGCTGCTCACCACGCTCAACCGCGACGCATCACCGCTGTCGCGCTTGATCCACGAGGAGAGCGTCTCCTGGGGCCCGACGCTGGTGGTGGAGCGCTTCCGCCTCGGCAACGGTCTGCGCATCCTCATCCTGCAGGACAACGTCGCGCCGGTGGTCTGCCTGCAGATGTGGTTCGGGGTCGGCTCCCGTCACGAGAAGGCGGGCAAGACGGGCATCGCCCACCTCTTCGAGCACCTCATGTTCGGTGAGACCGAGGAGCAGGCGCACGGCGCCTTCGACCGCCTGCTCGAGGAGGCCGGCGCGGAGACCAACGCCGCGACCTTCCTCGACTGGACCTACTACCACACCAACCTGCCGCGCGAGGCGCTGGAGCTGAGCGTGCGCCTGGAGGCGCAGCGCATGGTGCGCTTGGTACTGCGCGAGCCGCAGGTGGCCAGCGAGAAGGAGGTGGTGGCCAACGAGCGCCGTCAGCGCGTCGACGACGACGTCGACGGGGCGGTGAGCGAGCTCCTCTACAAGGAGGCCTTCCGCGAGCACGGCTACGGCTGGCCGACCATCGGCTGGATGGAGGACATCGAGGGCTTCACCCCCGAGGACTGCGTGGCCTTCTACCGGACGTACTACGCGCCCAACAACGCCACGATGGTGATGGTCGGCGACGTGCAACTGCAGGAGGCCCTGTCCCTCCTGCAACGGCACTACGGCACGATGGAGCCCTCCACGATGCCCGTCGAGGACGTGCGCCCCGAGCCGCCGCAGACGGCGGAGCGCCGCTCGGCGGTGACCAAGCCGACGCCGACGGAGAAGGTGGCCATCGGGTACCGCTCGCCGGCCTTCGGCGACCACGATCACGCGCCGCTCACGCTGCTCAACGAGATCCTCTTCGGCGGGCGCTCGTCGCGCATCTACCGCGCCCTGGTCAAGGAGCAGGAGGTCGCCACCGACGTGCGGGGCTGGGTGGGGGCCTTCCGCGACCCTGCGCTCTACGACATCTTCCTGACCGCGCGCGGCGAGCACACCAGCAGAGAGCTCGTCGCCGCGCTCGACGTGGAGCTGGCCAAGGTCCGCGAGGAGCCGCCGACCCTGGCCGAGCTCGACAAGGTCAAGGCGCGGACCGAGCTCTCCGCCCTGCAAGGGCTGGAGACCGCGGCGGGCAAGGCCGAGCAGCTCGGCTTCTACGAGACGGTGCTCGGCGACCCGTCGGCGCTCTTCCAGCGCCTGGCCGCGTACCGGCGCGTCGATCGCAGCGACCTGTTGCGGGTGGCGCGGCGCTACCTGCTGGAGAGCGGGCGCACCCTGGTCGAGGTCCACCCTGACGATCCGGCAGACGAGGCCGAGGGCGGCGACGACAGCGAGGACGGCGAGGAATCGTGAGAGAAGCGGCCCGCAGCGGCATCAGCCAGGACAAGAGCGGAGTGGGCGCGGTGTTCGTGGAGCAGAGCCGCGCCCTACCGCTGATCAGCGCGGTGGTAGCCTGGCGCTCGGGCGCGGTGCACGACCCGCCGGGCAAGGAGGGGCTGGCGCGGGTGACGGCGCGCATGCTGCGCCGGGGCTGCGCTGGCTGGACGGGCGACGCCATCGAGGATCGCATCGATGCGCTCGGCGGCGAGTTCGGGGCCGACACCTCGCCCAGCGCCAGCTCGGCGCAGTTCGAGGT
>JBBJMR010000093.1:0-27322 GCA_037720395.1 Polyangiaceae bacterium | reverse complement strand
AGGAGGCGCCTGCGGAGGCCCGCCCCATGCACCTTGCTGAGGAGGCGCCTGCGGAGGCCCGCCCCATGCACCCTGCTGAGGAGGCGCCTGCGGAGGCCCGCCCCATGCACCTTGCTGAGGAGGCGCCTGCGGATGGCCCCATGGCGCCTGCTGCGGCCCCTGCGGTTGCCCCGCAGCGAGCTGCGGCGCGGCTGCCAACGCCGTCAGATCGAACTTGCCACTGCAGACCGCGCAATCGATCCATTCGGAAACCGTTGCAACGGGAAAGATGGGAATGAAGTACAGCGCGAAATAGCGCCGCAACTTCTTGTGCGTGTATGGCGTTTGCCTCTGGCACGTCGGGCATTGGAATTCTCCCGATGCGAAGACCTTCTCGCGGGTCCGCGTGCCCCAGATGATCAGTGCTAGCACGCAGGTTGGCTACGCTGCCGGTGGATCAGCGTCAAGCCGCGCATCTCACGCTGATCCGCTGGCGCGTGCGCTCGGACAGGCTTCCGATGCTCGAGCGTACGCGCAGATCACCGTCTTCGGAGCTCACCCCTCGCCGCGGGACAGCTTCTCGTACACCTTCTCGAGCGGCGTACCCGACTGCAGCAGCTTGTCGGCCTTCTTGATCTCCTCGTCGATCGTCGGACGGAAACCCTCCAGCGAGCGCGGGCTGCTCAGTCACCGTCCGACTCGCCGGAAGAGCTCGAGCTGGGGGGAGGAGGCGTCGAGCACGTGCAGGCGGTGGTCGGGCAGGTCACCATGGGCACGGCACCATCGCATGCGTCCTCGACGCAGCCGATCGTGCAGTCCCCCAGCCCGCAGCCGACGGCCGCGTTCACGCACGGATCCTTGCCGACGCAGGAGGCAGTGAGAGCCGCGGCGCCGTTGCCCTCGATCGTCGCTTCCTCGCACGCATGCTCGCCGTTGCATTCGACTTGGCAGTTCCGGCCCGCGGGGCAGACGATGCGGTCCCCATGGCAGGCGTGGTGCCCCTCGCAGACGATCTTGCAGTCCAGTCCATCGGGGCAGACGAGATCGCCGAGGTCCTCGTCCTTGCAGTCGTCGGCGCACGTCCGCTCGAGCTGGCAGGTGGTGTTGCTCGCGTCGGTGCAGCTCCCCACGTTCGTGCAGGTGGTCGGGCAGCTTCCCGCTGCCGCGAGCGGCGTTGCCGCGCACGCGTTGCCCGCACCGCCGGCGCCGGTGCCGGACGACGCGCTGCTGGTAGCGGTCGAGGAAGCGCTGCTCTCCGAGCTTGGTGCCCCGGAGGCAGCGCTGCCCGAGCGCGAGGGTTTGTCGTCCAGCTCCCCCTCGCCGATGAGCGTGCAGCTCAGTGCGGTCAGCGAGAGAGCAGCGGCGAACAGGCGAGGAGCATCCATCGTGGAATCATACACGAGCAGGTCGGCGGGGGCGCTTCGCCCGGCTCGCACGCGACCCGGGGACCTGCTCACCGTCACCGTGCTTGCGGACGCCTCCGACGCGTCGCGGTCACTTCACGCCGCCCTTGGGGCGGACGTCCGGGGTGAGCTCGGGGTTCTTCCAGTAGAAGGAGACGGCCGGGCCGCCGTTGTCTGCGTAGCCCACGGTCTGCATCTCCGCCTCGATCACCGTGGCGCCCTCGGGCACGTGATCCTTCTTCACGCAGGAGAAGGTGATCACCGCCTTTTCGTTGGCCTTCATCACCCCGTCGAAGATCTTCCCCGCGCAGGCCTGGTTCTGGCGCGGTTTGCCGGCGGAGTCCTTGGCCTCCAGCTGCTTGCCGGCCTTGTCGTAGAAGTAAACGACCACGTTGCCGTAGAGGATGTCGAGCTTGGCCTTGTTGTGGACGCGGAACGACGGGCCGCCGTCGGTCATCTTGCCGGTCCAGGTGACCTCCATCATCCGGTCCTTGCCCTTGGCCATGCAGGGCTTGGTCAGCGAGCCCTCTCCGCTGGAGCCGGCGGGGCAATCGGCATGGTTCACCGGTGGCGCGCTGGCGGTGGCGGTGGCGGTGACAGCCGGCGCCGTGGTGGCGGCAGCGGTGGTGGTCGGCGCGCTGCTGGCGGCGCCGCTGGGGGAAGTCTCCTGGGCACAGCCAGTTGCCGTCAACACGCCGATGAGAGCCGCCGTGAGGGTCGCCGTCGAGGTCATCATGCAGTCTCCTGGCGCGGGGGTGCGCGCGGCGGAGCATAGCGAAGCCAGCCCGGTGGATGTCACGGCGAGATGCATGGCAGGCACTGGCGTCAGGCGACTCCCTGCCGAGGGTGATCTACAGAGGGAGCCGATGTCGGACGACCTCGCGTGGATCGCAGCGGTCATCGGCGCCCGCCTGGCGCGGCGCGGCGAGCGCATCCAGTCGCTCTGGAGCGGGTACGGCGAGCTCTTCCGGGTGGCGCTCGAGGGCGGGCCGAGGGCGAGCGCGGTGGTGAAGTGCGCGAGGCCGCCCCATGGCGCGCGCGATGGCGTCGGCGACGCGCGCAAGCGGCGCTCGTACCAGGTGGAGCAGGCCTTCTACGACGGAGTGTCGACGCGGTGCGACCAGCGTTGCCGCGTCGCCCAGCTCCTCGGCAGGCGGGCCCGTGACGGCGAGTGGATCATGGTGCTCGAGGACCTCGACGCCGCCGGGTTCCCGGAGCGGCGCCGGCGCCTCGGGTCGGTGGAGCTCGGGGCGTGCCTGCGCTGGCTGGCGGAGCTCCACGCTCGCTTCCTCGGCGAGGCGCCGGCGAGACTCTGGGAAGCGGGAACGTACTGGCACCTGGGCACGCGGCGGGAGGAGCTGGCGCGGATCGCCGATGCGGAGCTGCGCGCGGCGGCGCCGGTGATCGATGGCCTGCTGGAGGCGGCCGCCTTCCGGACGATCGTCCACGGCGACGCCAAGGAGGCGAACTTCTGCTTCGCGGCCGGAGGCAACGACGTGGCGGCGGTGGACTTCCAGTACGCCGGCGGTGGCTGCGGGATGAAGGACGTCGCCTACCTCCTGCACGATCGGGACGACGAGCCCGAGGACGGGATCGCCGACGCGCACCTCGATGCGTACTTCGGCCACCTGAGGACGGCGCTCGGGCGGCGACCGGGCCGGGTCGACGCCGACGCGGTGGAGCGCGAGTGGCGGGGCCTGTACCCGCTGGCGCGCGCCGACTTCTGCCGGTTCCTGGCGGGGTGGGCGCCCGACCACTGGCAGCGCGACGCCCGCGGGCAGCGCTTCGTGCGCCGCGTTCTACGCGACCTCGGCGGCTCGGCGCGTCGGTGACGCGGCCCCAGCGCCGCGCGCCAGAAGATCGCTGGTGGTCCCTCGGCCACTCGTGGCAGCCTGCACCATGCTTGTCGAGGGGCCGGCACGGGCCGAGCAACTGGCGTAGACACATGCGCGAGGTCTTCTGGCTCATCCCCGACCGCGTCGCCGGGCGCCCCGGACCGGACCGCGTCCCGTGGGATCTGGCGGCCATGCGAGATGCCGGGATCGGTGCCGTGCTGTCGGTGAACGATGGCCTGCTGTGCCATCCGGAGGACTTCGCGTCGGTGGGCATCGAGTACGCATGCATCATCGACGCCACGTCGGCGCAGTCCTCGATGAGCGCCTGGTCGCACGGCGCCGGCTGGGCGCAGCGCTCGAGGCTCTCGGTCATCGCCGCGCACGTGCGCTCCGCGGCGGTGAGCGGCGTGGCGCTGCCATCGCTGCCGGAGCCGTCGCCGCATGCCACGAACGCCAGGGCGCTCGCGAGACCCAGGGCCCGATGCCGGGCGGTGAAGGCAGCGAGGACAGCAAATGCCGACGAGGTGCGCATGTACGCCCGCTGAGCACACGTCGTGCCCGCGTGGCATTCTTCCAGGTCCCATGGCCATTCACGCGCAGACGGTACTGGGCGTCGCCAAGCTCCGCAGCAGCTAGCCATCGTCTCGATCGACCCTGGACCGGCGGCGGCGGCGCGAGCGCACGACCGCGCACCCGATGGCCACGACGATACCCACCAGGGCGCCGACGATGCCCAGCACCAGGAAGTTCATCACTTCGCTGATCCCCTGCGCCAGGAGGCGTGCCTTCTCGGAAGGGTCGATGACGGTGGATCGGGTCCGCGAGAACGCGACCGCGATCCCGACCGCCGCCCCGACGACGGCGAGCACCGCCAGCGCGACTCCGGCGATGATCCCGCCTCGGAGCGCGCTCTGGGACGGGCCTCGGGCCGGCTCTGCTCCAGCGCTCATCGTCGCCGCAGCATACGGCGCCGTCGCGACATCGCTTCCGCGATCCCTAGCTCGTGCCGTTCAACGCGCCGGCAGTGATGGGGCACGCCGTGCGGCGCCCCGGAGGTCAGCCCTCGCCGCGAGACAGCTTCTCGTAGACCTTCTCGAGCGGCGTCCCCGACTGCATCAGCTTGTCAGCCTTCTTGATCTCCTCGTCGACCACCGGACGGAAGCCATCCAGGGAGCGCGCGCCTCGGAAGCTCCGGCCGTTGACGTAGATCGACGGGGTGCCGCGCACGCCGGCAGCCTTGCCGGCGGCCGTGTCGTCTTCGACCTGCTTGGCGATGGCCGGACTCTCGAAGTCGGCCTTGAACTTGGTGACGTCGAGGCCGACGGCGCCGGCGTACGTCTCGAGATCAGCCGGCTTCAGCTGCCGCATGTTCTCGAAGATCTTGGCAACCAGCGCCCACTCCTTGCCCTGCTTCTTCGCGGCCTGCACGGCGCGCGAGGCGCCGGCCGCGTCCGCGTGCATGGGCAGGGGGAAGTGCCGTAGATGGACGGAGACGTCCTTGGGGTAGGCCTTCTGGACTTCCTCGAGGATCGGACCGACCCTCCCGCAGTGCGGTCATTGGAAGTCTGAGAATTCTACTATCGTGACCTTCGCGTGCTGCGGGCCCTCCCGGGGGCTGTAGTCGGCGAGCGCGATGTAGACGGGGGCGGCCGGCTCGGCGGGCGGCTGCTGCGGGCGCGCGGAGGGCGTGGCGCGCGCCGAGACGTCGGCGGCGGCTGCGGTCGACGAGTCCTTCGCGACGCCGGTGCCGGCGGCGGGCGCGCCACCACCGCGCGCGGCCCAGCCACCGATGCCGCCGATCAACAAGCCTGCGGCGAGCGCTGCGGCCAGGTGGGCTCCGGTGAAGGCCGAGGACGCCGGAGCCGGCTGGGCCTGGGGGACGAGGGGGACGACGCCAGCGGCGATGCGGCGCTTCTTCTTCCGCTTGGGGCGGGGAGCTGCTTCTTCGCGCGGCTGCTCGGCGTCGTCGTCGTCGATCACGGGGCCCACTAAACCACGCGGACCGGATGGACGCCAGTGCTCGGCCGCATTTCGGCCCCGATGTCGATCCGGCGCGGCTCGCCGCATGAGGACCAGGATGCTCCAGCGCCTCGGCGTGGTGGTCGAGCTCGTCGAGGAGTAGCCCGGAAGGCGCCGCCCGGCGTCCGCTGCCTAGCCGCCGCCCCCGGAATCCCGCGGCAGCGGAGGTGCGCTGGCCGGGAGCGAGAGCATCTCCTTGCGCGCCTCGGCCTCCCGGCCGATCGGGATCATCGACACGCCGCGCGACGGATGCTTCGCCAGCCATCCCCGCAGCCACCGCGGCAGCCGCGCATGGGGCGTGAGCTCGGGCGGCAGGACGAAGGAGCCCGCGAACACATGGAGCGTGCCCGCGTAGCACACCGGCGCGACGTACTCGAAGAAGTCGTACTCGGCGACCAGGTCGCCGGCAGTGTCGCATCGAACGCCAGCCAGTCGACGCCGGCATCGCTCCAGACGACCGGCTGCGAGTCGATCCCGATCTCGTCGAGCGCTGTCACCAGCAGCAGGTCATCCTCGTAGAGGTTGGCGAGGGCCGCGCTCGTCACCAGCGCTACACGGGGTCTGGCGCGTGTCGGTTGCATTTCGCTCTCCGGGGGGACTGCACACCCTCGCACGGCGCAAACGCGGACAATGTGACAATCGTCCGGGCGCTCGGCATAGCTGTACGTCGCGATGCCTTCCCTTGGTGCGCGCCGGAGCGCGCAGAGGGAGGCACATGCCGGGTGAGCACGAGCAGTGGACCGCGAGGAAGGCATGCGACAAGACGCGGTGGGCGATCGTCGCCGCCGCGGTGACGACATGCGTGGCAATGAGCAACGCGCTGGCCGCTGGGCCGGAGCAGGACACGGAGGCCGCCGCCGACGCGCGGGCACTGGCAGCGCGCCGCGCCGAGCGGTGGACGCTTGCCGCAGGACTGACGGCGCTGTTCCCGGGCAACGGGCTGGGCGGGCAGAGCACGGCGAACCCGCTCCTGTCGCTGATGGTCGAACGCCGGTTGACGCATCGTCTCTGGCTGCTGGCCACGGTGCTCGGCGGGTACGCGGCCACCGAGCAGGACGTCGAGGCCACGGGTGCGCTCGACGGCGCTGTGCCGCTGAGCGGTGACACGGCCCACTATGGTGGCGCGCTCGGGGCCCGCTGGGTGGTGACGCCCGACAGCCCCTTCCGCTTCTCGCTCTTGCTCACCGGGGGTGCGAGCCACCAGCGTTCGGACTTCGAGTCCGACGGCCCGGAGGTGGTGCCCGCCGGCACCTTCGAGGCCCGCACCACCTTGATCGGCGCCCAGGCGGGCGTGGCGCTCGATCGCGAGCTCATCGACGGGCTCGGGGTGCGCCTGGCAGCGACGGTGGCGCGCGCCGGCTGGTCCACGTCCCGCAGCGTGACCGACGCCGGCAGCCTCGGGCGGAGCGAGTCGGCGTCCGACGGCTACACGGCGGAGCTGACGCTCAGCCCATCGTTCGAGCTGCGGTTCTCGTTCTGACCAGAATGCGGCGGCGGACAGGATGGATCCTGCCCATCCACGCCGACGGCTGGGCTAGCCGAGCTCGGAGACCGGGCCCTGCTTGTAGCAATTGTCGTTGCCGAAGTGCGCGTCGTCCCAGCCGAACCCGTGCAGGATCGACGTGTACACGTTGTGCAGCGAGGTATCCGTGTCGTAGTCGAACTGCGACGGGTCGCTCTTGGCGGCCTTGTTGAAGTTGTAGTGCTTGCCGGTGGTCCACTTGCCTCCGGCGCGCCCGGCGAGCAGGCAGGGCATGTCGATGGGCGAGTGATCGCCGCCGCAGCTGAACTCGCTGGTGAACAGCAGAATGCTGTTGTCGAGCATGTTCCCGTCCCCCTCGGGCGTGTCCTTCAGCCCCTGGATGACCTTGCCGAACAGGTCCATGCGCCAGTTCCGGTTGGCGACGATGGTCGCGCGCCAGTCCTGGAGCCGGTCCGACTCGGCGCCGTCCTGCCCGACCGCGAGCCCGGCGTGCCCCAGGCTATGGCCGAGGTCGGTGTTGTAAGGAGAGGGCAGCCAGTCGGTGAGCAGATCGCCGATCTGGTAGGTGGCCACGTTGCTCAGGCCGCAGCGGAAGGCGGCGAGGAGGATGTCGACGTGCATCGGGCCCACGATGTCCTGCATGCCGCCGTCGTCGTAGTTGCCGTAGCCCTCCGAGAACGGCGCGTTGGTGACGTCGGGCTTGGTGCAGGATGCCAGGTTGTCGAGCGCCTCGAGCTGCTTCTCCAGGGCGCGGATGTGATCGGCGTGGGCCTCGAGCCGGTAGGCGTCGGCCTTGCCGACGCGCGCGCGCATGGCGTTGAGCTGCTCGAGCACGCCGTCGAGCACGCTCTGCTTGTAGGCGCGGATGCGCAGCTGCTCCGGGGTCGGGCCGGAGTCGGTCTCGGTGACGTCCTTGAACAGACGATCGAAGGCCGGGCCGGGGTTGCGCTCGCTGGAGATGCGCTCGCCGGACGCGCGGTAGAGCGGCTCGCCGTAGTTGTGCCCGTCGACCATGAGGTCGATGGACGAAAACGGCGTCGGCGACTCCTCGGCCAGGCGCTGGGCCACGAATTGATCGATGGAGGGGCCGAGGGCCTCGGCGTCGTCGCCGCCGTCGGTGGTGTCGGCGCAGGTCAGCGAGGTGACGTTCGAGCAGCCGTGCTTGCCGCCGTAGTCGCCCTGCGCCGAGCCCGCGGAGTCGTCGACGCCGCGCAGCAGGATGAGGTCGCCCTTGACCGCATCGAGCGGGGCCATCTCCTCGCCGAGTGTCGTCAGGTTGACGCCCTCGTCACCCGGCTTCCACAGGTCGTAGGGGTGCCAGGCGCCGGGCGCGTACTGGTCGTCGAGGGTGCCGGTGCGGCTGCGGCGGGTGATGGTGCCGCCGTGGCTGAAGAAGACCACCAGGCGCTTGGCCTTGCCCTCGGCGGCCCACAGCTTGCCGTGCGTCATCTCGAGCATGGGGAGCGCCACGCACAGGCCCGCCGCGCTGCGCAGGAAGTTACGACGAGTCGGGGAGCGTCTCATTGGTCGTCCTCGGGAAGGCGGGCGTGCAGGAAGGCGTTGCTGGTGGCGAGGGCGACCACCAGATCGGTGAGCGTGCCGCCGCTCTGGGTGACCTCGGTGGCGCCATCGACGGACGCCAGATCGGCGTCGATGGGCACGCGGCGCAGCGCGCTCTCGAAGAAACGCTTGCTCAGGCAGCTCTGCGCTTCGGCGCTCCTGCCGAGGGCGGCGGACATCTCCACGGCCCCGTCCACGGCCGCGCTGTCCGCGCCGGCGCCGGGCAGCGCGCCCGAAGCATCGATGGGCAGCGAGTAGGCTCCGTCGGCGCCCTCGCCCTCCTCGGTGTCGATCCACTGCCCGAGCGCGTCGTAGTGCTCGAAGGTGAAGCCGACGGGGTTGATGATCGAATGGCAGTTGTTGCACACGCCATTCGACGTCTTGGCGACCACGTCCTCGCGGATGGTCCTGTTGACGACGTTGCCGTCCTCGTCGACGGAGCCGCCCTTGACCGGCACGTCGCTGGCGTTCGGCGGCGGCGGCGGCCCGAGCTCGATGCACAGCACCTCGTGGAGGACGTGCGCGCCGCGGCGGATGGGTGACTTCACCTCGACGCCGGCGAACACCGTGAGGAAGGCGGCGCGGGTGAGCAGCCCGGCGCGCTCGTCCGAGGGCAGCTTCACCCACTCGAAGGCGTCGCCGGAGGGGCCGTCGACGCCGTACAGCTCGGCCAGCAGGCCGTTGACGTAGGCCTCGTTGCTGGTGAGCAGCGTCTCGAAGCGCCCGTCGCCGTCGAAGACCACGCGCTCCACCAGCGCCTCTGTCTCGATGCGCATTGCCTCGCGCAGCTCCGGCGAGTCGGCGGGGTACAGGCCCGCGTCCTTGTTGGCGGTGATCAGGGAGGGATGCTTCTTGGTGCCGTCCAGCTCCAGCCAGTCGGAGAAGAAGCCCTTGAACGTGTCGCGGCCGCGGTCGTGGGTGGCCAGGCGCTCGGCCTGGGCCCGCATGCCGTCGGCGGTGTCCAGCTCACCGGCCTCGGCAGCGTCGAGAAGCTCGTCGTCGGGGAGCGTGTTCCACAGGAAGTAGGAGAGGCGTGTGGCGCGCTCCCAGCCGGTGAGCGGCCGCACGCCGGAGGCGATGCCCGTGCCGCTGGGGTCGCGGCCGAGCTCGAGGAAGTAGTAGAGGTCGGGCGACTGGAGCATCGTCTCGAGGACGACGAGCAGCGACCCGTCGAAGGACTGGGTGGCGCGCGCCTTGGTGAAGACGGTCCGCAGGCGCAGCACCTCGTCGTCGGCGAGCGTGTGGCGGAACGCCCGGCGCCCGAAGGTGCGGATGAAGTCCTCGACGCACTGCGCGTCGTCGGCGCCGCTGGTGTCGCAGGGGAAGGGCTGGACCGTCCAGGACTGGCGGCGGCCGACGACGGCGGCGGCGGCGCCGCGGAGCTTGTCGACGGCGAGCTGGGTGATGACCTCGCCCTCGTCGGCGTCGAGATCGAGGACGAGGGCGGGATCGCCGAGCAGGTCGCGCAGCGTGTTCTGGTACTGCGCCGGGGTCATGCGGCGCAGGCCGGAGGTGGCGACGTCGACGGGGCCGCCGGGACCACCGGGGCCGCCGGGACCACCGGGGCCGAGGAGGCTGCCCTCGTCGTTGCCGCCGATGTTGCCGATGCAGCCGGTGCCGGCGAGGGTCGCCGCGACGAGGAAGGACGCGGCCAAGGCCGCGGTTCTCCCTGGAAAAGGACGGTAGCGTTGGATGCCCACGACAGTGGGTAGAGCATGCCGCGTGCCCGGTGGAGACGGCCCGTGGCAATGGGCGTTGGGCGTCCGCGCAGCAGGTCTGGATCAGGCTGATCGCAGCGCTATGGGATCAGGTTGATCGCATCGCCGCAGGAGTGCCGCCCAGGCGTTCAGGACTCCGGACGAATCTCCTCGAGCGCGGCCGGCCGGGAGCGCGCGGCGCTCGGATGCGAGGAGGGACACGCGGCGCCTGCATCGCGTGCTTGCCGCAGCTGGGCTGCGACGGAACGCTTGGGTCGCCCCCGACGGCCGCATCCAGCAAGGCGATGGAATCGATGGTGGGGTCAGCGGCTGACCAGCATGATCACCAGGCGCACCAGCGCCACGCCGATCGCCAGCGGGACCGCCCAGCGCAGGATGCGCGCCGAGCGGAGCTGCGCCGCCGCCGGGCCGTGGCGCGCAGCGGGGATGAAGATCGCTGCCACGATGGCGACGGCGATGGCCATGGCGATGAAGACCGGTGCCAGCGACTCGCCCTTGGCCACGGCGTCGCGCGCATGCAGGCCGCTCACGAGCGCGAAGGCGATGGCCAGGACCACCGAGGAGACGACGAGCCGACGGCGATAGGTGCGCAGGTCGGGCGGTGCCGCGGGGACGCCGGCGCGGGCGCGGTGCAGGTCGACGTGTACGGCGGCGGCGAAGATGCCGAGCAGCGTGGCCAGGCCCAGCGCCGCCTTCCAGGCGACGGACCTGCCGGCGGTGGCCTCGGCGGCGGCGCGCGGCGGATCGACCCACGGCCGCGTCAGCGCAGGGTCCTCGGGGAGGTAGCTCGCGGTGAAGCGCTCGCCCAGGGCGTAGGGCGCGTCGGCGCGGGCGACGTTCCAGTCATGCTCGATGCCGTGGACGCGGTACGCGTAGTGCGTGAAGCGGCCGTCGCGCGACACGCCGGTGACATAGGCCTCGGTGGCGCGGCCGTGGTCGGCGAGGGCCTCGAGGCGGCTCGACTGGCGGGTGATGAGGGTGAAGAGCGCGAGGGGGAAGAGGAGGGCGGCGGCGGCGAGGAAGGTGCGCAGCGCGTGAGGCGACCGATGCGCGCGGCGTCCCCGGGTGTGGTCACCCCGGGGATCTAGCACCGCGGAGCCCCCGCCACAGGTTGCCCGCCAAGCTGCGACACGCGGTCCGCACTCGTGATGGACACGGCATGAATCGCCGGCGGAACCAGCCCAGCGCACCGTGGCACGGCCTCTGCTCGGAGCGTCTCGCGTCGATCGCGGCGCGCAGACCCCGGAGAGGAGATCGAATGTTGAACGTCTGGAAGATCACCACCCTGGCATCCACGCTCGCGCTCGGCCTCGTCGTCGGCGGCGGGAGCGTGGAGTCCGCCTTCGCCGATGTGCAGCCGAAGATGCACGTTGCCCTCGCCAAGCTGAAGGAGGCGCGGGCGGCGCTCGATACCGCAGCGACCGACAAGGGCGGCCACCGCCGCGCGGCGCTGGCCGCGACGGACAGCGCCATTGCCGAGGTGAAGAAGGGAATCGAATTCGACAACCAGCATCCCGGCGAGAAATAGCAGGCACCGGCGCCCGGCGCGTTCCACGAGCGCGCCGGGCGCCACTCCTCTACGGTCTCCGCATGCAGGCGACGGCGTGGATCCTCGATGTCACCCACCGGGCACGGCGGCTGACCGTCCCGGTGCCGGCTGGCACGCGACCGCTCGTCGCCGTGCAGGACCACCTCCGCAACGAGCTGAAGCTCGACCTCCGTGTTCCCGTCGGACTGCGGGCGCTCGATACGGCGCCGGAGTTGCTGTTCGTGCTCCCACGCGCGGGCGAGGGCGACGGCTGGGTGCCGCTACGCGACTGGGCATCGGAGGACGAGCGCGGCTTCGCGCTCTACGTCGAGTCCATGCTCGGTGGCTGGCAACCGCCGACGCGCGCGCTCGACGTCTTCTACTTCGGCAACACCCCGGAGCTCGCCGCCAAGCTCGCGCACCTGGTGGTGAAGGGCGTCAAGCGCGGGACGACGGGCTGGAACGCCCCGGATGACCCCAACCCGGCGACCATTCCCGAGGTGGGCATGGTGTCCATCGTCACCGATGCTTTCGGATACCCGGCCTGTGCCATCCAGTCGGAGAAGGTCGAGCACCTCCGCTTCGGGGACGTGAACGCGTCCCACGCCTGGGTGGAGGGGGAGGGGGATCGCACCCTCGAGGACTGGCGCGACGGCCACCTGCGCTACTTCCACCACGAGGCAGCCGCGCTGGGGGCCGAGTTCTCCGAGGACTGCATCGTCTACTTCGAGCACTTCCGCGTCATCGCCGTCCTCGGCAAGGTCGACGCGTAGGTCACCGTGCGCCCTGCGTCTCCCCTCGCGCTCCTGCTCGCCGTGCTCGGCTGTGGCACTCCGCCCTCGGCGCCCAACCACTCCGTTCCCCCGACGCCGGTCGCGCCGCCACCGCGCCGGCCGGACACGCCGGCGCGGTGGCTCGTCGAGAGTGTCGGCCCAGCGTTGCCGACCGGGAGACCGCGGGCGGCGTTGGCGGTCGACCCCGCGGGCGCCCTCTGGTTCGGCAACTGGCACTCGGGCCGGGGGAGGGCGTCCAGGAGGCCTGCCTCCAGCTGGCGGACCAGCGCGACGATCCGGATGACAAGGCGCTCGCGCTCCTGGAGAAGGTCTGCCGACGGGGCTTCCTGAGCGCGTGCGTCCCGGTGCTGCACGCTCGCAAGGATCCGATCATCGAGGCGCACGCCGCGGCCCTGGCCCAGCAGCAGCCTGGTGGAGCAGACGCTCGCGGCGGGCGGGATCCCGAGCCCGAAGGAGCGGCCTCTGTTCGTTCAGGCGGCGAAGGTGCTCGAAGCGCGCTGCGAGTGGCACGACCCCGCGGCATGCAGGACGCTCGCGGCCGTGCTGCGCGGGGGCGTCGGCGTACGAAAGGACCTCGCCCGCGCCCGACATCTCCTCGCTCTTCTGTGCGAGGTGCAGCAGGACGCCGGCGCCTGCGCCGATCTCCATGGCCTTCCCAGATAGCGACCGAGAAGCGCCGCGCGATCGAGTCAGCGCGGCACGACCGTCACCCGGAAGCGCTCGCCGAACCAGGCGCGTCCCTCGGCCACCATCTGGAAGGTGAGCGTCATCGTGCTGCCCACCTTGGCCACCGGCGTCAGCTCCACCACCGGGGTCGAACCGTACGACGCGATCTCCTGTGGGAGGTCCGCGCGGTGGCTCACGCCCGGGCCCATCACCGCGACGTGCACCTCGCCAGGGTCCGACGTCGACGACGCCCAGGGCACCTCTCCCACGTTCCCCACGCGCACGCGGGCCTCCAGCGGCGCGTCCTTCTTCACCGCCACCTCGCTCGTCGCCGCGCGGACGATGTCGACCCAGGCGCCGTTGGCGTCGCGGATCTCGATCGTCTCGAAGAGCGCGTCGAGGCAGGCGATCGGGCAGCACGCCTCGGTGTCGACCGAGGAGCACGCGTAGCCGCTGCCATCGACGCAGGTGCGCGGCGTGCTCGCCGAGTCGGTGCCGGAGCACTGGGTGCTGATGCGGAAGGGCCGCCCGTCGATGACGGCTTGCGCGGCCTGGCTGCGCGCGTTCTGGCCGCCCGCGAAGGGCGCGAGCAGGCGCTTGGACGTGCTCGCCGAGTAGGTGGTGTCGATGGCGAAGACGGCGGCGGGCCCCTGGACGGCTCCGTAGGCTGCAGGCGACGCGCCGAGCTTCTCGAGGACGGGGCGGGCGGCGTCTTCCTGGTCGAGGATCCCGTAGTCGGTCTCGTCCCCCTCCGGGCCCTTGGACGAGAGCGTGCCCATCGGCCTTCGCCCCTTCCACCACCAGAACCGGTGCCCGATGGCACCGCCGCTCGCGAAGATCGGCGCATCGAACGGCACCAGGTCGGCCTGCAGCGCCAGGAGCGTGGCCGCGGGCGTGCTCGCCGTGCAGCCGGCCGGCTGCCCATTGTCGTCGCAGCGAGTCGAGATGCCGAACTCGCCGATGACGATCGGTCGGCGCTGCGGCGCCATGTACGCGATGGCCGCCGCCGTCTGCATGAGGACGACGCCCGAGAGGGAATCGTAGACGTTGGGGCTCGTGAACGCCGCCTGCGCGAAGGCGGGGTACTGGAAGTGGTAGACGTGCACCGAGCCGAAATCGAGGTACTTGGTCGTCTCGCGCTGCACCGTGTAGTACGCGGCCGACTCGTAGTCGTCCTTGAGGATGGAGTCGGCGGTGACCAGGTGGTTGGGGTCGACGTCCTTCAGGCGCGACGCGAGGCGCTGGAAGCGCCGGTTGGAGACCATCGACAGGAAGCGCAGGTAGTCCCTGGCCCGCGGGGCTGGGCTGTCTCGCCGGGCGGCGGCGACTCCTGGTTCGGCGGCTCGTACGCCCCGGCCAGCGAGGCGTGGCGCGGCGGGCAGGCGCGCGCCGACAGCCGTACGCAGGGCGTGGATGCTTCCTCGGCGTAGGTGTCCACGCAGCCGTTCATGGTCTTCGTCTCGCCGTCGTCGACGAAGGTGCGAGGCGAGATGCACTCGCGGACCAGCTTCTCGCCCCAGCGCGCCTCGGCGGCGGCGACGCTGCCGTAGTGGGCGACGAGGAAGTCGTTCCACATCTCGATGGCCTCGGGCAGTCCCCGGCGGAGCACGCGACCGTCGCTGGTCCGCTCGAAGCTGCCCTCGATGTCGACCGTGTACGCCAGCAGCTCCGGGCGCGTGTCGAGGTCGCAGGCGTCGATGAGCTTCGCCAGGTAGCCGATGTACTCGTCCGCGCGTGCTTGCCGATGGCTGACGCCGTACGGGTCCTCGAAGCGCGGGGTCGGGGCGACGAGGGTCAGGTGCAGATGATGCTTCTGCGCGATGTCGAAGACCTGGTGGAACCGCTTGCAGACCGAGCGCTCGGGCGACGGGAACGTCGTCGGGTCCTGGTCGTGGTGGATCGGCTCGCCGGGCATGCGCACCTCGGTGATGCCTGCCTGGGCCATGGTGGCGAAGTCCTGCTCCCAGCGCGCGGTGGCGTCGATCTCCGGATGGTCGGGGTGATCCCAGAGCGTGATCCAGTCCAGGTCCTCGTCACCCCAGTACGGCTGCGCATAGGGCGGCCAGTAGTTCACGCCATTCATCACGAACGCCGTGTCGCCCTCCACGAAGCGTCCATCCTCGACGCGTACGAAGGGCGCCCCGGCGCGTCCTCCGCTGCCGCCCGCGCCTCCGCTGCTCGCCCCGCTCCCTCCGCCCGAGCTCACCGACGCTCCGGTGCCCGCGGCTCCTCCGCCGGGAGCGGCGGCGTTCGTCCCGCCGTCGTCGTCGCAGCCGAACGCGCCGACGATGGCGATCGCGAGCATCCAGCGCCTCGACATCCAGCGATGGTACACCCTGACCACCGCGTCGCCAGATGGGCTCCGGATTGCCCGCGGTGCGCAATGGGTGCGCAGCTCTTTGCGCAGCGTGGCAACCGTCGTTCGGCTCGCGCATTCCGCAGGGTGAAGAAGTTCATGCGGGTGAGCTGCATGCCGTCGTCGGCGACGTCGTGGATGTCGCAGTTCTCCACCGTCAGGTAGTCGGGCCGGTTGCCGAGCACGCCGCTGCACGCGCCGCCGGTGTGCTTGCCGCCACTCGTGGCGAAGCCGCCGTCCAGCTCGCAGCCGCGGAGCGTGACGTGATCGCCGGTCTGCTCCACGCGCACCACGGACCCGGTGAAGCTGCCGACGACCCGGATCCCGCGCGCGGGGCCGCCGTCGACGACGTAGTGGGGCGTCTCGAACTCCAGCCGCCCGAAGACGGCCTTGCCGGCCTCGAACGACGCGTCCCAGCCGGTCTGGGTCCCGTGATCGGCGGCGGTCGCCTTCTTGTGACGATCGCCTCATCGCCGCTCGCCGGGTCGTCGAACGGGTACTGGGGCGGGTGAAGAGGTCGGCACGCGGGTCGCCTCGTCGCAACGCCAGGTGGAGTCGGCGCGCTCGTGTCGTGAGCTCAGTGCTCCTGACCGTCGGGGCACCACTTGGCGTTGAAGCTCCCCTTGACGTCGCCAGTGGGGAACTTCACGTCGACGGTCCCGGCAACCGCGACGTCCTTTGTGTAGGCGGTCAGCGTGACCGAACCCGACGTCGCGCGCGTGTCGTCGGGGTTGCCCCCGTGGATGTAGTTCACCTCCGCCACGTCCGCGGCCGCGCTCGCTGCCGCGGGGACGGCCTTGTCGGGCGTGGTGGTGCCGACGATCATCTCCAGGAGCTGCGTGCCCGCCGGGATGGTGTCGCCCCAGTCGGCCATCGAGAGCTGATCGCAGCTGATGCTCGCGCCGAAGAGATAGATGAGCGGGCCGTTTGCCCCCTCCGCAGGGTCGGCGGGGAACTCGATCCAGTACGCGGCGAGCACGGGTTTCACCGGCTCGGTCCCGTACGTGCCGGTGATGGAGGCCGTTCCGCCGACGCCGCCAGCCCCGCCGTCGAGGGAAGGATTGTCGTCCGGCGTCGTGCCGCAACCAACACACAGGAGCCCGGCGACGCACAGGGCGCCGAGCGTGGCGAGCGCCGAGAGAGGGTGCACAGAAGAGCTGGTACAGAAAGACATCGCCGTGGCGACGTGCAAGATCCGCGCCACCGCAAGTCGGGCTGGCTCTGCCCATCGCAGCTGTCGCCGGTCCGCCGACCGCAGCGACGCCGCTCGTGCCGCGCGATAGCGCGCCGCTCGCGCCCGCGAAACCCTTCTTTGGCGACACCTCCGACGTCACGGACGATGGCGCGCGCGCCATCCAGAGCAGCGAGCGTGTCGCAGGTCGTCGCACGAATGGACGAGCTCGGGCTCGGTGGCCTCGAGCTCCGCTCGAAGCTTCGCGTCGTTCCTGGGAAAGAGACCATGCGGTTGCGAGGTCGGCACGCGGGCCGCCTTGTCGCACGCCGTTTGCCACGCCAGGTGCTTCGTGCCTATGGGGAGCGCGATGCTCCGACCCGCGCTGGCCATGCTGCCCGAGGTCCGGCAGATCCTGGCCGACGATCCGGCGCAGCTGCGCCCGCTCCTCGAGGAGATCCACGAGGAGGACCTGGCCGACCTGCTGACCCTGCTCGACGACCACGAGGCCGGGCTGGTGCTGCGGGCGCTGCCCACCGCCGACGCCGCCGAGGTGCTGGAGCGGCTCGACGCCGACGCCCAGGAGGCGATGGTCGCGGAGCTCGGGGCGGTCGACATCGCCCCCATCGTCTCGGAGATGTCCGCCGACGAGCGGACCGACATGCTCGAGTCGCTGCCGGCCCCCGTCGGGGACTCTCTCTTCGAGAGCCTGGGGCGGGTCGACCCCGAGGCCGCAGCCGAGGTGGAGCAGCTGGCCCGGTGGCCGGAAGACTGCGCCGGTGGCCTGATGACCACCGACTACGTGTCGGTGGGCGGTGACCTGACCGTGGCCGAGGTCATCGCCAGGATCCGCGACGTCGGCGGCGTGGCCGAGACCATCTACTACATCTATGTGCTCGGCGACGGCGGGTACCTGCGGGGCGTGGCCTCGCTGCGCGATCTGCTCCTCGCCTCGTCCGCGACGTCGGTGCTCGAGGTCATGACCGAGCAGGTCCATGTCGTCGGTCCCGAGACCGACCAGAAGGAGGTGGCGCGGGTCATGGCCAAGTACGACTTCTCGGCCCTGCCCGTGCTCGACGAGCATCGGCGCCTGCTGGGGGTGATCACCGTCGACGACGTGATGGACGTGCTCACCCAGGAGCAGGACGAGGACGTGCAGCGCATGGGCGCGGTGGAGCCGCTCGACGCCTCCTATTTCCGTACCACTTTCTGGACGTTCATCAAAAAGCGCGGGCCGTGGCTGCTGGTGCTGTTCGTGAGCGAGTTCTTCACCGGCAATGCGCTGCGCCATTACGACAGGATCATCGTGGCGGTGACCACGCTCAGCTACTACGTGCCGCTGCTCATCTCCACCGGCGGCAACTCCGGCTCGCAGTCGTCATCGCTCATCATCCGCGGCCTGTCCGTGGGCGACATCAAGCTCGGCGACTGGCCACGCGTCCTGCAGCGCGAGCTGGGGCAGGGGCTGGTGCTCGGCCTCTGCCTGGCGACGATCGGCGTGCTGCGGGTGTGGATGTGGGGCGATGGGCCGAGGTTCATGATCACCATCGGCGTCGCTCTGGTGACCATCCCCATTCTCGGCTGCACGGTGGGCTCGATGCTGCCGCTCTTGCTGCGCCGCCTCGGCTTCGACCCGGCCACCGGGTCCGCACCGTTCATCGCCACGCTCACCGACGTGCTGGGCATCGTCATCTACTTCAACGTGGCCCAGCTGGCGTTCGCCGAGGTGCTCGCCGGAGCAACCCTGCACTGAGCCGCACGCCAGCGGCAAGGCGCGCGTGCCGCGACTGCACCTGCATCGTGGGCGCCGACCCGCGCCCCCTCGCTGGCGCGTCGAATGAACGGACTTTTCCAGCTCGGCTCGACCGCACCTCCTCGATCCGGGATGGTCAGCCGAGCCGGCGTGCGCTCGGCTAGCCTGGCGAGATGAAGCCTGTCCTCCGGATCGGTCGCGACCTGTTGCTCTCGGGTGTGGTCGGCATCGGGTCGGTCGGAAGCGTGGCCTGCGACGGATCCATCGGGGAAGACGGCGCCGGTGCCGCGGGTGCGAGCACCGCCTCGAGCGCAGGTGTGGGCGCCACGGGCGCAGGCGCCAGCGGCGCCAGTGGCAGCGGCGCCAGCGGCCCCGGCGGCGCCAGCACCGGCGGCGGTGGCGCCGGCGGCTCCGGTGGCACCAGCACGCTGCCGACCGACAGCGTGGGCGACGGGGACTTCGAGGTCGGACCCGACTACACGACGGACCCGGATCTCACCGATCTGGGTGCGCCCCAGGGCCAGAGCTTCTCGTTCACGATGGACTCGGCCGATAGCCTGATCTTCAAGGGCGACGACGCGACGCTCAATCCGGGCAACCAGCATCCATTCACGCGCAACATCGATATCTACGTGCCGGCGGCGTACCAGGACGGCGACGAGGCGCCGCTGCTCGTGATCCAGGATGGCCCCGGCCCCCTCGGCATGGTCAGCCGCGCGCTCGACAACCTCACCATCTCGGCCGACCCGGACCGAAAGCTCCCCGCGTTCGTGGCCATCGCCGTGCAGAACGGCGGCGACGACAGCAAGGGCAGCGAGCGAGGCCTGGAGTACGACACCATGTCGGACCGCTACGCGCGCTTCATCGAGACCGAGGTGCTGCCCGCCGTGCTCGACAACGGGGACATCAAGGCGGCGTTCCCGAACTTCAAGCTCACCAGCAACCCGGAGGGCAAGGCTGGGCTCGGCTGCAGCTCGGGCGGTGCAGCCGTGCTCACGATGGGTTGGTTCCGGCCCGACCTCTTCGCCCGCCTCATCACCTACTCGGGCACCTTCGTGGACCAGCAGGACGACGACGCGGCGGAAGAGGCCATGTTCCCGCTCGGCGCGTGGGAGTACCACTCCGGTCTCGAGCTCATCAAGAACACGAACAACAAGCCCCTGCGCATCTTCCTGCACGTGTCCGAGAACGACAACGGCGCGGGCGCGCCCGAGGATGGCCACCACAACTGGCCCATGGCCAATCAGCGCACCGCGGCGGCGCTCGCGGACAAGGGCTACCACTACCGCTACGTCTACGCGAAGAACGCCGGCCACTGCGATGGCAAGGTCTTCAATGAAACGCTGGCCGATACGCTGGTGTGGACGTGGCGCGGCTGGCCCGTGAACTAGAGCGACAAGGCAGGCCCGGCCGGGCGTGGCGACGACAGACCGAGCCGCCCGCCCTCGCGGCTGCTCGAGGCACGGTCTGAACCCCCCTCTGCCCCGGGACCGCACCTGCGCAGGAAACCGGCGATCGCAACGAGCTGAGCGCTCGCCCGGATAGCCCCCGATAGACCGCCCAGCACCTGGGACGCGGCCTCGTCAGGAAGCGGCTGTTCCTGGTGCTTGGTGAGCCGGGGCGATGGTCGCGTCGGTCTCCATACCCGAGCGAGCTCGGCAACCGCGCGTTGCGGGTGTCGGGCTCCATTTTGCACCAGGGGGCAATCGTGAGATCGGCTCCGCTTCGAACCCTCGGGGCGGCCGACGAAATCCTGCGCTCGGCAAGAACCTGCTCAGCGCACGATTCCGACACCGCGTGCCGGTGCCGGAGGATCGATCGCCCGCCCATGTGGCGCAACGTTGCGTGCCACGTGGCGAGGGGCCGCGGCGGTGCCGTCGAGCGGTTCGCGGGCGACGAATACAGCGCCTATCGCGTGGCACGCCGCGGGTATGGGCGTTGCTGTGCACGTTGTGACGTTCGAATCGGAGGAACCGTGAAGAAGATGAATCGATGGTGTTGCCTGCTCTCCCTCGTCGCGTCCGTGCCTTCGGTCGGCTGCTCTTCCGATCCGGGCGACCGCCCGACGACGACCGTCGGCGTGGGCGGATCGGCCTCGGGGGGAACCGGCGAGGGAGGGGATCTCGCTGGCGGGGGCGCGAACGGTAGCGAGGGCGGCACGGGCGCCAGCGGGTCGGCTGGCGGAAGCGGGGCGACGGGCGGCAACGGCTCCGGCGGTGCGCACGTCTGCAACCCGGGTGCGAAGGAGGTTTGCTACGACGGGCCGCCGGCCACGGTGGAGCTCGGCCCGTGCCTTCCGGGCGTGCGGAGCTGTGCGGCGGACGGCGCTGCCTGGGGCGCCTGCGAGGGGCAGGTGCTGCCGGTCGCCGAGATCTGCGGGACGGGCTGGGACGATGACTGCGACGGTGCGGTGAACGAGGAGGGGCAGGACTGCGATCATCCGTGGTTGTTCGCGTACAGCGGCGCCAGCTTCGGTGCGACGGCCACGAATCTGGCGGTCGGCGCGGCCGGCGACGTGGTGTTCACCGCCCACGGCGAGGCGGTCGACTTCGGCAAGGGGCCGCAGGCGGGGCCGAGCCACGTGGTCAAGCTCGCGGGCGACGGCAACTTCGCCTGGTCCTGGTCCTACGACGGCAACGAGACGTCCATGGACGTCGATGCCGCCGGGAACGTCGTCGTGGCCGGGCTGGTGCTCGGCCACGGCGACCTCGGCAAGGGGCCCATCGGCGACGGCGCGCAGCTCTACGCCTACGTCAGCAAGCTCGACGCTGCCGGAAAGCTGCTCTCGTCCGAGCACCTGCCGATCAGCCCCCACTTCAGCTTCGTGCCGGTGAGCATCGCCACCGACCCCGCTGGGGACATCTACATGGCCGCGCAGTTCCACGGCAAGGTGACGCTGGGCGGCGTCACGCTCAGCAGCGCGGGTTCGTACGACTGGTTCCTGGCCAAGCTCGACGCGGACCTGAAGGTGCAGTGGGTCAAGCAGGTCGGCGGCGTCGACGCGAGCCTGAGCATCACCGATCTCGATGTCGACGCTGCGGGCAACCTCTTCGTGAGCGGAATGGCGGGCGGTGCGCTCCCGGGCTGGGGGATCTCCACGGCCGACGTGGTGCAGGGCTTCATCGTGCAGCTGTGGCCAGATGCCAGCCTCGCCTGGTCGCGGAGCTTCGGCACGAACCCGAAGGTGCCCACGGTGACGGAGCGGATCGACCTCGATGCGCAGGGCAACGTGGTGGCGACGGGCACGTTCTCCGGGAGCGTGGACTTTGGCGGCGGGGCGCTGGTGGCACCGGGCGAGGTGGGCCGCTTCCTCGTTCGTCTCGACCCGACGGGCGGGCACCTGTGGAGCACCAGCTGGACGAGCCAGCCGCGCTCCGCGCCCCTCGCCGCGAGGCCGCACGGCGAGACCGTCTTCGGCGGCTATCTGGAGGGTGGCAGCCCCGTCATCCTCGACGGCCAGGCATTTCCCGCGCCCACCATGCTGCTCGGCGGAATGGACGAAAAGGGCAGCCTGGCCGTGTCCCAGGTGTTCGACATGCCCGGCCAGCCGACCCACATCGCCGTCGATACGGATGGTGGGACCATCCTCGCCGGGATGTTCACCGGCGCGATCGATCTCGGGTTCGGCGCGGCGAAGAGCAGCGTGGCCGGGCAGACGATGTTCGTCGGCAAGTTGCCGAATTAGTCACCGGAAGGGCGTGAGGCCTCTGCCGGGCCCAGGGCAGCGAGCCGTGCGATAAGCAGAGTCGTGGCTGCGCGTCGCCTTCCCCGCGGGGTCCTGTTCGAGCAGCGGCTCGGCAGCGGCATCGAGCTGGAGCACCACGCGCCCACGGCGGGCCCGCGGTCATGGTCGAGCGCGCCGAGGCGCTGCTCCGGCCGCTCATGCCGGCCAGCGTCGACGCCCGCCTGCGGCGGGTACAGCGCATCGTCGAGCGCATCGAGCGCGATCGCAGCATCCTGCGGGTGGGTGACATCGCCGAGCGCGAGGGGACTTCGCCGCGCGCCTTGCAGCTCCTCTTCCGCGACTGGGTCGGCGTGCCGCCGAAGTGGGTCATCGGGCACTACCGCCTGCAGGAGGCCGCCGATCGGATCGAGAGGGGAACGTTCGGCACGCTGGCCGAGCTCGCCCAGGCGCTCGGGTACTTCGACCAGGCGCACTTCGCCCGCGAGTTCAAGGCCATCGTCGGTGTTGCTCCCTCTCGCTACGCCCGCAGCAGCCGCTCGGCCGGCGGCGAAGCTTCGCGTTTGTCCAAGCCGCGTAGCGCCTTGCTCGTCGGTCTCTGGCTCGCCTACCGCCCCGCCTGAGGTCGCTGCTGGTCACCGGCCGGCGCGCATCGCCGCGTGGGCCTCCTCGTGGCCTTGGGCCTCCTCTTCCTGGACGTCGGACGGCGCGGTGTGCTCCACGTCCGCGATGCGAAAGCGCGTCTCGTCGCCCACGTCGGCGACGCGCAGCTGGGCCCCGCGTTGCCGGTCGCGCTGCGCGAAGGCCACCAGCGCGCCCAGCGCGAGCACCGCGGTCACGGCGAGGCCGTGCTGCGCGCGGAGGCCCGGCATGAGCGCCGGGAAGGTCAGGAACACCTCCCAGGCGACGAGCTTCCAGGCCACGGCCGCGCCGGCGCCGATGCCGGTGGCCAGGCCCGCGAGGAGGTTGGTGGCCTGCCGATCGAACCGGCCGAGGGCCTCCGAAGTCAGCAGGAACGGGAGCGCGCCGATGGCGCCGACGGCGACGAACCAGAGGGGCGCGATGCCGATGAACGCCGCGAAGGCGATGGTGACGGCCGCGGCGAAGGAGAGCGCGACTCCCCAGGTCCGATGACGGGTGGCGGCGAGCGCCCCGACGATCATGAGCGACGAGACGACGACGGTGAACCAGCGGTCGTACGCGACGCTGCGAGCCAGCGTCGCGAAGGCCACGAGCTGCGCGGCGAGGAGCGACGTCTGGATGTTGCGAGGGAGCACGACCCTGGACAGCGTAGGCCTCCTCCCGGAATCGGCAACCTGCTCCACCGGGCAGCTTGCACGGCCGCGACCTGCGAGGTGGCTGGCAGCGCGCCGTCGCCCGCTCAGAGAAGCAGTTTGACCATCAGCGCGCTCGTGCCCACGGCCCACAGTCCGCCTAGCCACCTGGCGATGACGCCGTCGTCGCGGACGGGACCGCTGCTGCCGGCGATGCCAGCTGCCACGCCGGCCAACGCGCCCAGCGGCAATCCGAAGATGCCGACCACCGCGGTGGGCACCACCTGGTGCGGATGCACAGGTCGGAGGAGGTCGTGCAGGACCCCGACCAGGATCCACGACACGCAATACACCATCGCCGCCGCCGCCGCGCACGCGACGGTCACGGCAACGCGATGGCCTACCTGCATCTGGCGAGTATTCAGCGGCGAGGGCCGCGTGGCAAACAGCACCTCACGCGCAGCTCCGCGACGGCCGAGCGCGTGCGCGGCGCCGTGCGTGCGCGTGGACGATGGCGACGAGCGGCTAGATGTCGCCGGCGCGCAGGAGGACGGTCATGCCGACGGCGCGGGGCCCGGGGCGCTACTTGAGGCCGCAGCTCGCGGCGGAGGTGGTGCCGATCTCGTTGCCCTTGGCCTTGGTGAGCAGGAGTCGGTAGCAGTTGGTGCCGTCCACCGCGAACCAGCTGACGGAATCGGCCTCGGACTTGGACGGCTTGCCGAGCCTGCCAGTCGCGGCCGCGACGCTGGCGTCGTACTTGTCCGGGTCGGTGAGCTTGTACGCCTCGTCGAGCTGCGCCCTGGTGAGCGTGGTGGTCCCCTTGCCACCCGCGGGCGCCGCGCTGCCGGCACCCCCGGGTGCGCGGCCTCCGCTGTCGCAGGCCAGCAGACCGATGGCGAAACCGATGATCAGCGTCTTGTACATGCAGTCCTCCTCGAGAGAGGACCCTGGTATCCGGTAGCTCCGGCTCGCACAAGCATGGTCCGTGGCCCTGCGCGCGCCCGGGTGACGTGGCGCTCCTCGAGGAGCGCGTCGAGCACAACGAGGCGGTCGAGCCGATCGAGGTGCTGCGCGCTCGTCGCCCGCGTAGGCATCGCGGCTAGTCGTCGACGATCGGCGTGAAGCTTCCGTACACCATGCGCTGGCCGTCGAATGGCATGGCGGCCGGGTCGTGCTTCATGCGCGGGTCCTCCATCGCTTTCTTCATGCCGACATCGCGGACCTCCTTCGAGGGCCACTCGATCCACGAATAGACGATCGACTCGTCGGGCTTGGCCTGGACCGCACCGCGATAGTCGGTGACCTTGCCTTCGGGCACGTCGTCCCCCCAGGCCTCGACGACGCGCGTGGCGCCGTGGTCCTTGAAGACCACCGCTGCCTTGGTGGCGATGTCGCGATAGGCCTCCTTCTTGGACGTGGGCACCGCGAGCAGGTAGCCGTCGGTGTAGCCCATCTTGCCCTTGGTGGCGTCGTCGACCAGCGAGGCGAAGCCGCCCATGATCATCCGCTTGGCGTCGAAGGGCATCGAGCAACCCATCGCCTCCATGCGCGGATCGGACATCATCTTCTTGTTGGCGGCGTCGCGCGCTTCCTTGGAGGGGTACTCCAGCCACGAGAAGACGACGGTCTCGTCGCCGGTGGCCTTCACCGCTCGCTTGAAGTCGGTGACCTTGCCGTCGGGCACGTCGTCGCCCCAGGTCTCGACGAGGCGCGTCGCTCCGAACTCCTTGAACAGGTGGGCCGCATCGGCGGCGTGCTTGCGATAGACGTCCTTGTTTGCGGACGGAACCGCGACCACGAATCCCTCGACGTAGGTCATCGCTCGTCTCCTTCATTGGGCGCAGCGTTGCGTGCTGCGCGTGGGGCGGCGTGCCGTGCACGCTTGCATGACCTAGCCTCATGAGTTATGAAGGTCAAGTAGAAGGTTACCAAAAACAACCATGGCTCCTGCCCCGGCGAAGCGCTGGTACGAAGATGCGTGCGGGACGGCGCATGCGCTCGACCTGGTGGGCGAGCGCTGGGCGCTGCTGGTGATGCGTGAGCTGATGCTCGGCCCGAAGCGCTTCAGTACGCTGCGCGCCGATCTGCCCGGCATCAGCGCCAACGTGCTGACGCAGCGGCTGGAGGGGCTCGAGGCGGCCGGTCTGCTGGTGCGCAAGAAGCTCCCCGCGCCCGCGGCGGCCCAGGTCTACGAGCTCACGCCGTGGGGCCACGAGGCGGAGCCGATCATCCGGGAGCTCGGGCGATGGGCGGCGCGTTCGCCGGCGCACGATCCGCGGCTTCCGATCAGCGCGACGTCGCTGATGCTCTCCTTCCGCACCATGTTCGATGGGGCGCGCGCGGCGCGCTTCGAAGCGGTGGTCGGCCTGCGCATCGGCGCCGAGACATTCCGTGCCCGCGTCGCCGGCGGCAAGATGGAGGTGGGGCGCGGCGACGTTGCCGGCGCCGACGTGGTCCTGGTGGCGCCGGCCACGGTGCTGGCCAAGGCCGTCTACGGAGGCGTGCCGCTGGCCAGGCTGGAGCGGCAGGGTGCGCTCGAGATCGACGGCGACCGCGCTGTCGCCGAGCGGTTCGTCACGTTGTTCCCGCTTCCCAGCAAGGTCTGAGGCGCTTCGCCGCGGTGACGCGGTGACGCGGTGGCCCGGTGGCGGTCGCGAGCCACCCGCCTTCAGCGGGCGTCTTCGTGGTGGCGCGGAGCGGTGATGGGGCGGCGCTACTGATCGGACGGACCGGTGGTCGACCCCGGTTGCGCCTCGAACGCCCCCGCCTATGCGCGACGATCGACGAAACGTGAGCGCCTGCTGTGCACGGCGACGAATGTCGTGGCGGGCCGCAGGAAGGGGACACGGATGCATTTCAGGGGCAGGTCGATCTCGTGTGGGTGGGCGCTCTGCAGCGCTGCAGCGCTGTTCGCGGCGACGGGTTGTGGCCCGCCCTTCGAGGCGTGCGAGGGCGCGGCGTGCAGCGAGGGCGAGGGCGAGGGCGCGGGCGCCGCCACATCCGCGAGCGCGGCGGCCGCGAGCGGAGGGCTGGGTGGCGCGGGCGCGGCCGGCGGCGCGGCGGTGGGCAACGGTGGGCTGGGCGGGACGAGCTCGATCTCGTCGTCATCGTCCGGCAGCGGCGGGCAATCGGATCCGTGTGCCGGCGTCTGCGCGCCGGTGGTTCCGGCCGGCTGGGACGGGCCCGTCGCGGCCTTCGTCGGGCCCGGGCCGGCGGGAGACTGCGGCGCTGCCGGTGAGGTCGTCCACGGAAACGCCGGGGACATCCACGGAGACGTGGCATGCACGCCGTGCAGCTGCGGCAGTCCCTCGGGCGCCTCGTGCGGGCTGCCGACGGTGACCTTCTACAACAACCCCAATTGCGTCGGCGAGTCGGACACCCTGCAGGTCAATGGCAGCCTGACCTGCAAGAACATCGACGTCGACTTGACCGACTACGTGGCCAGCGTGAAGTACACGAGCGTTCCCAGTGCACAGGGGACGTGTCAGCCGGGCGGGGGTGCGTTGCAGGCGGAGCCGGTGACGTTCGACGACGAAGCGCTGCTCTGCAATCTGCCGGTGGTGGGCGAGTGCCAGGGTGCCGAGACCTGCGTGGGCGCGCCGCCGGCGAGCTTCGAGCAAAGGGTCTGCATCTACCAGCAAGGCGACCACGGCTGCCCGGCGGCATATCGGCACGCCTTCCCGATCTACACGAGCTTCAGCGACACGCGCGACTGCACGAGCTGCGCCTGCGCGAAGAGCACGCCCACCTGCGGCGGAACGCTGGGCGTGTACACGAGCGGCTCGAACTGCATCAACAGCGCGACCACCGTGGCGAAGGGTGTCTGCGTGAACGCGACCCCGGGGTCGATGCGCTGGACGGCGGGCGCGTTCGGCGCCGGCACCTGCGCGCCGTCGGGGGGCGCGCTCCAGGGCGGCGTCATTCCCGAGGGCCCGATCACCGTCTGCTGCTCCGATCCGTGACGCTCCCCTCCCGCTTCGCGCGCAGGTGCGAAGCACCGAGCACGAAGCTTGGGAGGGGCGCTGGCGCGCAGCGCCGGCGGGGGAGGGGTGCGCCGGTCAAAACCGGCAGAGGGAAGCAGGTGAGAGATGGAGGAAGCAG
>JBBJMR010000092.1:0-27324 GCA_037720395.1 Polyangiaceae bacterium | reverse complement strand
CCGTGAACGACATCGGGCGGCCCCGAGGGACCGCCCGATTCGATCTTGCGCGCCGCGGCGGCGCTCGTTTCAGCCGGTGGCCGGCTTCGGCGCGCCGAAGATGCTCGCGGCGCGACGCTTCTCCTTGGCGGCCTTCTCCCGGTCGCTGTAGCTCGGGATGACCACCCTCTGCCGATCGGGCAGCTCGCGGCCGCCGACGATGGCGTCGACCTCCTCCGCGTCCAGCGTCTCGCGCTCGAGCAGCGCCTGGGCCAACCTCTCCAGCGTCTCGCGGTTTGCGAGCAAGAGCTGGCGTGCCTCGTTGTGCCCCTCGATGATGAAGGCCCGCACCTCGTCGTCGATCTGGTTGGCGACCTGCTCGGAGTAGTCGCGGCGGCGGCTGGTGATGTCGCGACCGAGGAAGACGTTCTCCTCGTCCGAGCCGTAGGCGATGGGGCCGATGACGTCGCTCATGCCGAACTCGGTCACCATGCGCCGCGCCAGGTTGGAGGCCTGCTTGATGTCGTTGCCGGCGCCGGTCGTGAACTGGCCGAAGACGATCTCCTCGGCGACGCGACCACCCATGAGCACCGACAGCCGCGCCTTGGCGAAGTCGCGCGACATGGAGAGGCGGTCCTCCTTGGGGAGCTGCTGGGTGAGCCCGAGCGCGGGGCCGCGCGGGATGATGGTCACCTTGTGGACCGGGTCGGAGTTCTTCTCCAGGAGCTTGGCGACCAGCGCGTGCCCGGCCTCGTGGTAGGCGGTGGTCTTCTTCTCCTGATCGCTGATGACCATGCTGCGGCGCTCGGCGCCCATCAGCACCTTGTCCTTGGCCATCTCGAAGTCGAT
Source organism: Polyangiaceae bacterium (assembly GCA_037720395.1). Taxonomy (GTDB): domain Bacteria; phylum Myxococcota_A; class Polyangia; order Polyangiales; family Polyangiaceae; genus JBBJMR01. The sequence goes on along the minus strand of JBBJMR010000092.1, from coordinate 26,496 downwards.
CATCCCCACGGCGTCCTTGTCCTGGCGGGCGGCGAGCAGCGCCGCCTCGTTGACCAGGTTCTCCATGTCGGCGCCGACCATGCCCGGCGTGCCGCGGGCCAGGATCTCCAGGTCGACGTCCGAACCCAGGGGGACCTTCTTGGTGTGGACGCGCAGAATGCCCTCGCGGCCACGCACGTCGGGGCGGTTGACCACGATGCGGCGGTCGAAGCGACCCGGGCGCAGGATGGCCGGGTCCAGGACGTCGGGTCGGTTCGTGGCGGCGATGATGATCACGCCCTCGTTGGACTCGAAGCCGTCCATCTCCACCAGGAGCTGGTTCAGCGTCTGCTCGCGCTCGTCGTGACCCCCGCCCAGGCCGGCGCCGCGGTGCCGCCCCACGGCGTCGATCTCGTCGATGAAGATGATGCAGGGCGCGTGCTTCTTGCCCTGCTCGAACAGGTCGCGCACGCGGCTGGCGCCGACGCCCACGAACATCTCCACGAAGTCCGAGCCGGAGATGCTGAAGAACGGAACGCCGGCCTCACCGGCGATGGCCCGCGCCAGCAGCGTCTTGCCGGTGCCGGGGGGCCCCATCATCAGGACGCCCTTGGGGATGCGTCCGCCGAGCTTCTGGAACTTCTTCGGGTCCTTGAGGAAGGCGATGATCTCTTCGAGCTCGTCCTTGGCCTCGTCGATGCCAGCCACGTCGGCGAAGGTCACCTTGTTCTGGGCCTCGTTGAGCAGGCGCGCCCGCGACTTGCCGAAGCTCATCGCCTTGCCGCCGCCGGCCTGCAGCTGGCGCATGAACAGGTAGAACATGACCAGCAGGAAGACCATCGGCAGGATGGTCACCAGCGCGCCGGACCAGAACGGGGAGGAGTCCTCCTTGACGAAGCTGACGGCGACGTTGTTGTCGAGGAGGAGCTTGGCGAGATCGGCGCTGGGCTCGGGGCCGACGGTCACCTTGCGCGTCTGGCTCTTGGCCCTCGGATCATTGACGGTGAACTCGTACTCGCGGTCCTTGATCTTGACCGACTCGACCCAGGGCTCCTTCTCGCGGTCCGCCTTGACCTGCGTCATGAACTCGCTGAAGGCGACCTGCGTCGCCGGCGGCCGATCCGGGCTGAAGAACTGCCAGATCGCGAGAAACATCATGATCAGCAGCAGCCACAGCAGCAGCGTCTTGTGCGATTGCTTCACGAGGACCCTCTACTTGGGGGGCGGGGCGACCGGGGTGACGGCCGCTCCTGAGTCGACCGGCGGTCCGGTCGCGCTGTGACAGGACCGGGGGTGACTCCGGCTCTGCCCTTTTTCTCCGAGTCCACCAGCATGCCACCCTTGCCCCCCGCCGTCGACCGCGGAACCTTCCGCGCCCGGGCCGGCTCGGGGCCCGCGTCCACCTTCGCCTTCGCGCGTTTGCGCCGTCGGCCTCCCTCGGGGTTAACCACGATCCCCGCCTCGGCCAAGGAGACCGTCACCTCGGAGCCACCGCGGACGCGGAGCCGCGCGCTCGTACGACCGGTGCGGCGCGCTCGCTCGATCGCCTCTCGCTGGGCGCGCCCCAGGCCAGGCAGCCCGGCGGCGGCGGCCACCGCGACGGCTGCTGCCTGCGCCTGGACCGACGGCTCGGCAGCGAGCATCTCGGCGAGCGCGCAGAGGTGACCGACGATCCCCGGAGAGAGCTCGACGAGCAGGGGCAACAGCTCGCGGCGCACGCGCACGCGCAGGAAGCGCGGGTCCTCGGTGGTGGGGTCGGCGGCCGAGGGGACCTGGTGGCGCTCGAGGTGGACGAGGACGTCGGCGCGGCGCACGCGCAGCAGCGGCCGCACCCGCGGCAGCGGGGCCTGCCCGCCGGCGGCAGTCGCCGTCGGGGCGCCCGTCGCCGTCCGGGCGCCGGTCGCCGTCGGGTGGCCCTCGGCGCGGGGCGGCATGGCGGCCAGCCCGCGCGGCCCGGCGCCCCGGAGGAGCCGCATGAGCACGGTCTCGGCGCGGTCGTCGGCGGTGTGGCCGAGCGCGATGGCGCTGGCCCCCGCCTCGCGGCCCACCGCCTGCAGCGCCTGGTGGCGCGCCTCACGCGCGCGCTCCTGGAGGTTGCCTCCGGCGGCGACGCGCAGGCGCGACACACCGAACGGGACCTGCAGCGAGGTGGCGAAGCGCGCGGCCAGCGCCAGCTCGGCGGCCGCCTCGGCGCGCAGCCCGTGATCGACGCCATGCCCGATGACGCGGACACCGAGGCGATCCTGCAGCAACGCCAGCGCGTGCAGCAAGGCCATGGAGTCCGGGCCGCCGGAGCAGGCCACCAGGAGCACCTCGCCTCGCCGCACGGCGCACTCCTCTCGCGCGCAGCGCTCGACGAGGCGCAGCAGCGTCGGCGGGTGGCTACGGCTCACCCGAGCTCGAATGTCTTGCAGAAGACGACCTCGCCGGCCGCCTCCAGGTCGACGTCCAGGTGCTCGTCGGTGGGGAAGCCCAGCGAACAGCCTGCGGGTCGCTCCTCGAAGTGCGCGCAGCCACGGCAGCCGAAGACGAGCGCGTAGCGCGCTGCCTCGGCGCGGAGCTCGGCGTCGACGGAGTGGCGCATGGGAGGTCCCGGAAGCGTAGCGCAACGCCGGTGACATCGTCGGTGATGGGCGGCTTCTCGGCCGCGCTGTCGAATGGCGCGCCGCCCATCCACGTATCTCCCCGCGGTCGCCGGATCGGCGACCGAAGGAGGACCCCATGCTTCGTCACCCGCATGATTCCAGGAGCAACGGCGTCCGCGCCTTGCTGGCAGCCATGGCCCTGACCGCGCTCGGCGCGGGCTGCAGCAGGAAGAGCGACGCCGCGCCCGCACCCGCGCCGGCCGAATCGGCCCCCGCGGCCGCGCCCGCACCGGCCGAGGCAGGGCCGCAGACCATCACCCACAAGGCTTCGGGCACGAAGTTCCAGGCACCGCCCGGATGGACCCAGCGCAAGGACGAGGACACCATCCTCTGGGTCTCGCCCGACAAGACGGCGGTGCTGGCCTTCGAGTCCTACGCCACCGGCACCGATCCAGGCGCGACCGTCCTGCAGGCGGCGCGCAAGCTGAACCTCGAGGGCCTCGACTGGAAGGGCGGGCAGCGCGAGATCAAGATCGGCAAGGACCAGATCCCCGGCCGCACCGCGGAGGGCGACTGCACCATCAAGGGCCAGCCGGCCACGTACTCCTACGCGACGCTGACCACCGGCAGCCCGAGGAGCGTGCTCGTCCTGTATGCCGTACAGAAGAGCGCGCCGCAGCAGCGCAAGCAGGAAGCCACGGAAGTCCTGCGCTCCATCCAGCGCGGCGGGTGAACCACGCCCGGCACCCGACCACGCGGCGCGGGCTCAGCGCTCCAGGCGCACCAGAGTCTCGACGTGGCTGGTCTGCGGGAAGAGCTCCACCGTCTCCAGGTCGGTGAGGCGGTAGCCCGCGCTCAGCAGCGCGGCGAGGTCACGCGCCAGCGTGGCCACGTCGCAGGCGACATAGACGACGACCCGCGGGCGCGCGGCGGCGATGTGCCGCACCGCGCCCGGCGCGCCGGTGCGCGGCGGATCGAGCACCACCACCTGCGCGCGCGGCGGAATGGCGAAGTCATCGGCATCGCCGACGACCACGCGGCCGGGCAGCCCGCGCGCCGCCAGGTTGTCCCGCGCGCAGGCGGCCGCGTCGGCCTCGAGCTCGACCGCCTGGAAGCTGGCTGCCCCACGGGCCATGAGGATGCTCAGCGTTCCGCTACCGGCGAAGAGCTCGAGCACGTGCTTGTCCTCGGGCGCGGCAAGCGCCGCGGCGCGCTCGGCGAGCCGCGCCGCGCCGGCGTCCGACGTCTGCGCGAAGCCGCCAGCGGCGAACCGTAGCGGCAGCCCGTCGGGACCGGCGCCCACTGGCCGCGGGTCGCCGAACGTCTGCGGGTGGGAGGCGCCGTCGAGGCGGACCTGCGCGCCCGCCCAACGGCCGCTTCCGGGGGCGTCGCCGGGCCGCGGCGCACGCGTGGCCTCGTCGAGCGCGCTCCACAGCGCCGGCGGCAGCTCGCCACGCCAGGCGATGTCCAGCACCGGGCGGCCGCCTTCACCCCGCGCCGCCAGCACATCGCCCTGTCCGGACGCGCCGGCGAAGAGCGCCGGCAGCTCGACCAGCAGCGGTGCCAGCGCCGGGTCGAGCACCACGCAGCCATCGACGGCGCACAGCTCGTGCGTGCCCGCGGCGCGGTAGCCGACCTCGACGCGTCCACCGCGCGAGGCGCGCACCAGGAGCCGCGCGCGGGTGCGGTAGCCGAGCAGCGACGCCGGCGCGTGCTCGCGCAGCTCCGGCAACGATTCGAGCTGGGTGGCGTGACGGATGGCGGAGACCACCTGCGTGCGGTGCGCGGCGCGCTGGGCCTCGGGCCGCAGCTGCATCCAGTCGCAGGCGCCGCAGCGCGCGTGGTACGGGCACGGCGGCTCCACGCGGTCGGGGCCGGCCTCGAGGATGCGGCGCAAGGTGCCGCGCGCCGGCCGGCCCCTGGGATCGACGTTGGCCTCCACCACGTCCCCCGGGGCGGTCAGCGGGACGAACACCGCACCGCCGCCCTCCCGCTTGGCGACGCCGGCACCGCCGATGGCCAGCTGGTCGATGCGCAGAGTCTCCACCGGCAGCGGGCGCCGCGGTCCGCCGCGCTTCACGTGCGCGTGCACCACTGCCCTCGCCGGGCGGTCACTTGATGGTGATGCGCTGGGCGACCGATTGCCCCGGCGCGACCACCACCGTCACCGTCTTGGTCTGGAAGCCGCTGCGCCTGGCGGTCACGCGATGGGTGCCGGCCTTGACCTGTTGGCGCATGATCGGCGGCGGGCCGAGAGAGCGTCCACCGATGGCCACGTCGTCGCACCCCGGATTGCAGACGATGGTCAGGAACCCGGGCTCCTCGGACTTCGTCGCAGCGTCGGCGCTGGTGGCGGGCGTGGGCGTGGGCGTGGAGACCGGACCCGGGCTGGTCGAAGCCTTGGGCACGGGCGTCGGCACCGGGGTGGCGGGCGGCGTCTGTGGCGGCGGGGTGGCCACGGTCTGCGCGGCGCTCGCCGTGGGCACCGGCTCCGGTGCGGGCTCGGGAGGAGCCACCGGCGGCGGCTCGGCGGGCGGCGGGGGCGGGGCGGGGACGGCGCTGGTCACCGCCCCCTCGGGCGTGGGCGCCGGTGGATCCTGGAGCTTGAAGTAGACGAGGGCGCCGATGCCCGTCACGCAGAAGGCCGTCAGCAGCACGACCGCGGCCAGCACCACGGTGTTGCGCCGCTGCGGCCGGCGCGCCGCCTCTTCCTGCTGCGCCATCCACACCGCCGCCGGATCGGGACGCGGCAGCGAGAGGGCCGTCTCGATCTGCGACTGCCCGGGCGCCACCATGGGGAACTGGGTGGTCGGCATCTGCGTCGGCGATTGCCCGTAGCCCTGCGCGCCGTTCTGCCCGTAGCCGTACGGCCGTGCCTGGCCGTTGTTGTACGGAGCCGGCTGCGGCTGCGCATAGCCGTATGCTGCTGCTGCTGCTGCTGCTGCTGCGCCTGCTGGGACATCTGCATCGCGCGGGCACGCTCCGCCTCGGCGATGTGCTCCTGCATCTGCTGGTTGCTGGGCAGCGCGATGGTCGAGCCCAGCCCTTCACCGGGGCGGCCCGAGTACGGCTGCGGCATCTGCTGCCCTGGCCACTGCGGCGGCGGCATGCCACCGGCGGGCCCCGGGGCACCGGACAGGGCGGCCGGCATGCCCGCGGCGGGACGCGGCGCCATCGGACGTGCCCCCGGTGCCTCCATGTGATCGCGCGTGGCGACCGTGGTGGGCACGTCCTCGTCGTCCTCCATCAGGGAGGTCGCCGTCATGTGCGCCTGGTTCGCCGGCATCGGCGGCGGCGCCTGTGAATGTGGCGGCCGGTTCGAGGCGCCGGGGGTGGCGGGCGCCGGCACCGCGGCCAGGCTCGGCTGCGGCAATGAATTGGGGCCCATCATCGGCGGCCCGGGCAGCCCGCCGCGGCGGTCCTTCTTCTGGCCCTCGGAGTCGTAGCTGACCAGAGAGAGGTCCTCGGCCGAGCCGGGCAGCACCGCCTCACCCGAGCGGAGCTGATCGACGTTGATGGTGGAGGTGACCTCCGCCGCCCACGCCAGGTGCGCCTCGCGCTTCTGGATCCGATCCGAGAAGACCTGGCGCACGAACTGGGCGACCTCTTCGGGCCCCACGAACGCGCCGCGCCGCATGAGGAAGTTCTGCAGCGCGCGCGAGAGCTCGCGCGCCGTCTGGAAGCGGTCCTGCTTGCGCTTGGCGAGCGCCTTCATGACGACGCTCTCCAGCTCGACCGGGTAATCCGGCACCAGCGACGACGGCGGCGGCACCACGCAGGCCTGCACCTTCTCGAGCGTGTCGAGATCGGTGTCCATGCGGAAGAGACGCTGGCTGGTGGTCAGCTCCCAGAGCACCACGCCGAGGGCGAAGATGTCCGTGGTGCGGTCGACCTCCGCCCCGCGCACTTGCTCCGGGGACATGTAGGCGAGCTTGCCCTTGAGCGTCCCCGCGCGCGTCGACGAGAGGCGGTCGGCGACCTTGGCGATGCCGAAGTCGACGACCTTGGTGTAGCCGTCGTAGGTGAGGAAGAGGTTGTGCGGCGTGACGTCGCGGTGGACGAGGCCGAGCAGCTGCCCGTTCTTGCCGCGCAGCTCGTGCGCGGCATGCAAGCCCTCGGCGGCGTCGGAACAGATGCGCGCCGCGAGCTCGGGGGTGACCTGGGCGCGCTTGTCCTCGGCGCGCCGCATCACCTCGCGGAGCGGCTCGCCGTGGAGGTACTCCATGGCGATCCAGTAGGTGTTCTCGTCCTTGCCGAGGTCGAAGACCTGGGCGACGTTCGCGTGGTTGATCCCCGCCGCGATGCGCGCCTCGTCGAGGAACATGTCGACGAACTGGTCGTCCTCGACCAGGTGCGGGTGGATGCGCTTGATGGCCACCCATTTCTGGAAACCGCCCGGCCCGTCCATGCGGGCCAGGTGGACGCTGGCCATACCGCCGACCCCGATTTCGTCCACGACGCGGTAACGCCCGAGGAAGAACGTGCCGGGCGCCTTGTCGACGTCCTTCGCACGCTGGCCCGAGCTCGAGCCCCCGGCTGCCGCGGGCCCGTTGGCGGGGCTGCGCGAGGCGGCTGGACGCGGGGGGAGCTGGGCCATGAACCGAGGAACTAGCTTACCGTGGTCGCGCGCCTTTTTGCCATGCGCGCTTGACCCGTGGCGGCCACGCGACAGGGTGTGACATCCGCCCACCCTGCCGGATCGGCGACGTCCGACGCGGCGCGGTGTCGGGCCGGGGGTGCGGGGAGCTGTATGGAGCTTCTACGGGAACGGCTGCCCAGGCTGCCCTCGCTCGAAGTAGAAGGAGAAGCTTCCGGTCACGGTCGTCAGCTTGTCCGCCGGGATCTCGGTGGGCGGCGCTCCGTCCGGCGCGTCTCGCGGGTCGCCCATCTGGAAGGTGAACGACCGGGCCTCGATGAGCTTGTCGACGGCGTCGTCCTCGTTGGGGTCGCCGCTGAACATCGAGTCGAACACGATGGTGCCAGAGACGGCGTAGAGCGTGGTGTTCTGGTTGTGGCACGAGGCGCCGAGGTAGAGGGCGGCGTGCACCAGGTACTGGTCGTTGCAGACACCGTTGGCCAGCGGGTCGGGCGCCACCGTGCCCACCGGCGGAGCGCCGGGGATCTCCACGCCGGGGGGCAAGGAGACGCACAGCTCCTTGCCGTTCAGGTTGCCGCCGACGCGCATGGCACGCGTGTCGTCGATGAGGACCGCCAGCCCGTCGGAGACCTCCTGCAGATCGGTGCCGCGCTGCACGCGCACGGCGAGCGTGTCGCGGAAGGGTACGGCGGCGAAGAAGTCGGGCTGCAGGTCGAACGGCCGACCGAGCCAGCACTCCGCGGCGTAGAGGCTGTCGCTCTTCACCTCGCCCGTGCCCTGCCCCAGGGAGCAACCCGCCGACGCGATCGCCATCACCGCGAGTGCCGCCCGCACCGCTACGGAGACGGCGGCGGCGGGCGGACGGGGAATGCCCATGCCCGCCATCATGCCATTGCCTGGACGATGGTGGCGCCACCGAGCACGCGTTCGCCGGAATACGCCACCGCGACCTGGCCAGGCGCCACGGCGCGGACCGGCTCGTCGAAGCGGGCCACCAGCACCTGTGTGCCCGTCACCTCGTCGCGCTCGAAGCCCACGGTGGCCGGAGCGCCCTGGTGGCGCGCGCGCACCCGGACGTCGGCGCGCACTGGCCAGGCCACGTCGCGGCGGAAGCTCGGGTCGCGGAGGCGCGCCGCGCGGGCCAGCAGGGCATGCTCGTCGCCGAGCCGGACCGTGCCGGTCGGCGCGTCGATGCCCACCACGAAGGCGCGGCTGCCGACGGCGACCCCCAGCCCCTTTCGCTGGCCCACCGTGTATCGGTGCACCCCGTCGTGCGCGCCAAGCACTCGCCCCTCGGCGTCGACGATGGCCCCGGGGCGGACCCGGCCGGCGGCGCGCTCGCCCACGAACTCGCCGTAGCTGCCCGAGCCGACGAAGCACAGCTCCTGGCTCTCGCCCTTGGTGGCGCCGGGCAGAGCGCGCGCCAGCGCCTCGGCGCGCACCTCCTCCTTCGTCGACTCGCCGAGCGGCAGGAGGAGCCGCTCGAGGACGGACTCGTCGAGCATGTGGAGGAAGTAGCTCTGGTCCTTGTGCCCGTCCCGGCCGCGGTAGAGCCGCGGGGTGCCGTCCTCGACGCCAACGCGGGCGTAGTGGCCGGTGGCGATGTGCCTGGCCCCCAGGCGATCGGCGATGGCCAGCAGCTCGCGGATCTTCACGGTGCGGTTGCAGTCCACGCACGGGCTCGGCGTCTGGCCCTCGAGGTAGGCGCCGACGAACGGGTCGACCACCTGCTCGCGGAAGAGCTGGCGCCGGTCGAAGGTGTAGTGCGGGATGCCCAGGGCATCGGCGACGCGCCGCGCGTCGTGCTGATCCTCCGGCGCGCAGCACCGGCCGCGCGCGCTCGGGTCCTCGGGGTAGTCCCAGAGGTGCAGCGTCACGCCCACGACGTCATGGCCGGCGTCGCGCAGGCGTGCGGCCGCGACCGAGGAGTCGACCCCACCGCTCATGGCCACCAGCACCCTGCCGCCGTGCACGGCGCAAGTGTAGTACACCCGCACCAGCGGCAGCCGGACGCGGTGTCGCGGCGCGCAAAACCCCCCGAAACCTCGACTATCCCCCGCCTTCCGGGTACGGTTTTCGACTTGATGCCCGGCGGCCTCGTGCTCGTGATTGAGGACGACGAATGGGTGTCGCGCTTGCTGTCCTCCGCCATCCGCGACGCCGGCTACGACGTGGTCGTCTGCGGCACCGCCAAGGCCGGCCTGGACACGGCCTGCGCCGTCGAGCCGGACTGCATCATCTGCGACGTCGACCTGCCGGACCACGACGGCTACCACGTCGCGCGCAACGTGCGCACCCAGCCCTCGCGGGTGGCGGTGACGCCGTTCCTCTTCCTCTCCGGGCTCGACGATCAGGAGTCGCGCCTGGAGGGATTCCACGTCGGCGCCGACGTCTACATGACCAAGCCGTTCCGCGTCGACGAGGTGGTGGCCCAGGTCGGCGCCCTGGTGCAGATGGCGGCGCGCCTTCGCGCGCGCCGCGACTCCTTCCTGTCCATCCCGGCCAGCGAGGCCAGCGCCATCGAGGGCGACCTGGGGCAGATGTCCATCGCCACCGTGCTCACCGTGCTGGAGATGGAGCGGCGCACCGGGACCTTCGAGGTCATCAGCAAGAAGCGCCGCGCCCAGCTGGACATCGCAGCGGGGTACATCGTCCAGGGGACGGTGGGAGGCACCGACGTCTCGCCGCTCGCCGCGCTGCGCACCATGCTCGGCTGGAACGTGGGGCGCTTCTCGTTCGCGCCGGCGCCGGGGCGCGAGGCGCCCACGGCGCAGAAGTCGATCGGCGCCTTCCTCATCGAGGCCGTCCGCCTCGAGGACGAGACCGCGCGCGACGCGGAGTCATCGTCGAGCCGGCGCTCCGGCGAGCTGCGCGGTGGCGCCGCCCTCGGCGGGCCACGCTCCGGTCCCGACGATCTCACGCCGCCGTCCTCGCGCGGCACCAGCGCATTGCAGGCGCTGCGTGAGGCGGTCGAAGCCGTGCCCGCCACCCCCGGCCGCGCACCGCCGCGGCAGCCCGCGCGTCCGCCGCCGCCTCCGGCACCGCGCCCGGGGCTCGACCCGGCGCCGCCGGAGCGCCGTGCCGGGCTGCCGCCGCCGCCGCCACGTCCCGGCCCGCCGCGCCCCGACGCCGCGCCCAAGCCCGACGCGCTCCGCCCCAAGAATAGCCGCGGGCGACGGCGTCAGGCGACCTGCGCGCCGTCGTGCCCGGCGCCGTCGGGCTCGTGGTCGCGCAGGAAGCTGAGGTTCACGGCGTTGACCAGCGCGTGCGCCAGGAACGGCCCGAGCAGCGACCCGGTGGCAGCGAAGAGCGCGCCGAGCCCGAGGCCCACCGCGCTCGCCCATCCGACCCACACCCAGCGGCTCGCGCCACGGATCTGGTGCGCCAGACCGAAGAGCGCCGCGGCTGGCAGGACGCCGAGCCACGGCACCAGCAGGCCGCGAAAGAGCAGCTCCTCGCCCAGCCCGGAGAGGCCGGCCAGCAGGAGGATCTCGGCGATGGTCAGATCGCGCGCCACGGGCCGCAGCTCGCGGTGCAGGCGCTGCGCCCAGGCGAAGCGCGAGACCGCGAGACGCGTGCCCAGGCAGATGACCAGCGCGAAGGCGACGCCGAGCACCGCGCTGACCAGCGGGCCCGCGGCATCGCCCAGCGCCAGCCATGGAGAAGGATGCGTCCAGGGCACGCCGTCGCGCAGCACGAGCGCCAGCGCCGTCGCCAGCGCGGCGAGCATCGCGTAGCCCACCGCCGCACGCCGGGCGCCGAGGTTGCGCGGGCGGAGCGGGAAGCGAGGCATGGGGCATGGTAGCAGCGCCCGGGCGCGAGCGCGGACCACGGACACGGACTCGGACTCGGGCACGGGCACGGGCACGGGCACGGGCACGGGCACGGACACGGACTCGGACTCGGACACGGACTCGGACACGGACTCGGGAGCACCTACGCGGGACCGGGACCGTCCCTCGATGTGCCTGCGGTGCCTTCCGCCCCCGGGGGCGATGCGCTATTCCGCCGCCATGCACGCCGCGGTGATCGTCTTTCCGGGTTCGAACGCCGACGCGGAGATGATCCACACGCTGCGCGACGTGGTGGGCGTGCGCACCTCGGTGGTCTGGCACCGGGAGACGGAGCTGCCGCCGGGCACCGACCTGGTGGCCATTCCGGGCGGCTTCTCCTACGGCGACTACCTTCGCTGCGGGGCCATCGCTGCGGCGAGCGAGATCGTGGCCGCGGTGCGCCGCCACGCCGAGCGCGGCGGGTGGGTGCTCGGCGTCTGCAACGGCTTCCAGGTGCTGACCGAGGCTGGCCTGCTCCCGGGCGCGCTGACCCGCAACGCGCACCTGCGGTTCGAGTGCCGCGACATCTTCGTGGCCCCGAGCAACGAAGGCCCCTTCACGCGCGGTCTGCCGCGTGTCCTTCGGCTGCCCATCGCCCACGCCGAGGGCCGGTACCAGGCCTCGCCGAGCACGCTGGCCGATCTGACCGCGAAGCGCGCGGTGGCGCTGCGCTACTGCGATGCGACCGGGCAGGTGACCGCCGACGCCAACCCCAACGGCTCCGTCGACGGTATCGCCGGCGTCTACGGCGGGCCGCGCCACAACGTCTTCGGTCTCATGCCGCATCCCGAGCGCATGAGCGAGGCGCTGCTCGGCTGCGCCGACGGGCGGAAGCTGTTCGAGTCGGTCATCGCCTCGCACGCCAGCGGTGCGGCGGCCACGGAGCTCGGGAGCGCCCCTTGACCGCGGGCGTGCCCGAGCGGACCGACCGCTCGAGATCGCCGGACGACGGCGACGGCGGCGGGACGAAGGCCTGCCGCGCCTGCTCGGCGAGCATGGCCGCGGACGCGCTGCGCTGCGATCGCTGCGGCGCCCTGCAGGTCGAGTCGAAGTGCCCGCACTGCGGCGCCAGCGCCGGCGTGCACGAGGACCCGGCGCTGCGGCTGGTGTGCGACGTGTGCGGGGCGCCGCGCGGCCCGGTGCTGGAGAAGCCGTGGAAGAGCAGCGGGCGCGAGCTCTCCGGCCTGCGGCGCGCCCAGGCTGCGCGCCGCGGGCGCACCGGCTGGCGCGCGGCGGCAGCGGCCAGCGGCTCGCTCCTCTTCTTCTCCGCAGCGACCATCGGGCTCATCGCCGCCATCTTCGGGATGGGCCTGGCGTTCGGCGTGGTGGCCCTGGGCGTGACCGGGGCCCTGCTGGCGCTGACGCTGTGGGCCGCCGGCAAGGCGCGCACGCGCGGCAAGGAGATCGAGCCGGCGCTGGATGCGGCCTGGATCGCCATCGCCACCGACATCGCCCAGCAGACGAAGGGCACGCTGACCGCCGCAGACCTGGCCAGGGCGCTGACCGTCGACGAGGCGCGCGCCGAGCAGCTGCTGGCGCTGCTCGACGTCAACGACGTGGTGAAGAGCGAGATCACCGAGGACGGCGAGATCGCCTACAGCACGCGGCTGCGGGTGGAGGACCTGGAGCGGGCGCGCGAGGACAGGAGCGCCGGCGCGGAGGCCGAGCCGCCCGCGCGCGCCGGCGACACCGAGCTCGCGGAGGCAGAGGCCGAGCTGGAGGCGTGCTCGGCGGCGCCACGACGCTGGCGGTGACACCGCGCGACGAAGGCGGCCGCTGATGCCAGGCCCCGCTCGCCCGGGCCGCGCCGCGACCGCGATGGAGCACCGCCCGCCGACGACCACGGCGCCACACCGCGGCCCGATGACCGCCGCGACCCGCCGCGCGCCGACGACCACGGCGCCGCACCGCGGCCCGACGACCGCCGCGGCCCGCCGCGCGAGGAGCGACGTGGGCGCGGCCCCGCCCCGCGGCCCGGCGAGGCCGGCCACCGCCGTGCGCTGACCCACGTCGGCGGCCCGTCGAGCTGGCCGGCGACACCGAGGCCGCCGCCGTCCTCGGCGCCGCGCTCGACGTGCAGAGCGCGACCGACGACGAGGACGCGGCCCGCGCGCACGTGCACGGCTTCCACGCCTACCCGGCGCGCATGCACCCGGCCACGGCGCGTCGCCTCGTCGACGGCCTGTCCCCGGCCGGCGGCGCAGTGCTCGACCCGTTCTGCGGCAGCGGCACCGTGCTGGTCGAAGCCCGCCTGGCCGGCCGACAGGCGATTGGCGTCGATGCCAATCCATTGGCCGTGCGCCTGAGCGGCCTCAAGGTGCGCGGCGTGGCGGCGCCGGGGCGGGAGGCCCTGCTCGCGGCCGCGGCTCGGGTGACGTGGATGGCCGACGAGCGCCGCAAGGCGCGCGCCGGTCCGAGCAAGCGCTACCCACCGGAGGACGTGGCCCTGTTCGAGCCGCACGTGCTGCTCGAGCTCGATGGCCTGCGCGTCGGCCTCGACGCGCTGGAGGACAGCGCCGTGCGCGCCGATCTGGAGCTCGTCCTCTCCTCTCTCCTCATCAAGCTCAGCCGCCGCGCCGCCGACACCTCGTCCTACGACGCACCACGGCGCATCGGCGCCGGGTACCCAGCCAAGCTCTTCGGGCGCAAGACCGAGGAGCTCTGCCGCCGCCTGGAGGAGGTCGCGGAGCAGCTCTGCGCCGCGCCGCCGCCGCGCGTGATGGAAGGCGACGCGCGCCGCCTCGACGGGCTGCGCGCCGGCAGCATCGACCTGGTGATCACCTCCCCGCCCTACCCTGGCGTGTACGACTACATCGCGCATCACGCCGCACGCCTGCGCTGGCTGCGCCTGCGTGCCGACCGCTTCGACGCCCAGGAGGTCGGTGCTCGCCGGCGCCTGGAGCCGCTGGGGCCCGAGGCCGGCCGCCGCGCCTGGCAGGAGGAGATCGGCGCGGTGCTCGGCGCCATGCACACCGCGCTGGCGCCGGGGGGCCGCGCCACGCTGCTCATCGCCGACAGCGTGGTCGCCGGCGCCGCCGTACCGGCGCTGGAGGCGGTGCGCGCCGCCGCCGCCGGGGCGGGCCTGTCCATCGTCGCCTCGGCCTCACAGGCGCGGCCGCACTTCCACGCGCCCACGGCGCGCGCCTTTGCCGACCAGCCGCGCCGCGAGCACGCCATCCTGCTCGGGCAGCGCTCCCGACGCATCGTGCCCCAGGGCACCCCGCCTCCGCGCCGCCGCCGCTAAAGCGACAAACGGGTTGAAACCCGTGGCGAGAGCGCGGAGACCGAAGCGAGCCGGGCGCCCGAGGAGCGAGCAGCGTAGGCCTGCCATCCGCAGGCTGAGGCTGAGGCTGAGGCTGAGGCTGAGCAGCGCCGCGACGAGGCGGCCCGAGCGTCAGGCGAAGACCGGGAGCTCCGCCGGGTACCGCTCCTTCACGAAGCCAGCCCACGCCGGGCGCCGCTCGCCGTGGAAGACATCGCCGGAGAGCAACGAGGTGATCAGCTTGCGCATGGTGGCGCGCTGGTTTGCCTCGAAGAGCGTCTCCTGCAGGTCTCCGCTGTAGAAGCTCTGCACGATGCCCAGGAAGAGGTCGACCGCGTAGCGCACCGATGCCTCGTACCCGGCGAACGCCTGCCGCGAGGTGTCGCCCTTCTTCAGCGCCTCGTCGATGGCCGCCGCCGCCAGGTCGGCGCCCTTGATGGCCAGGTGCGCGCCGGTCGAAAAGAGCGGGTCGAGGAACCCGCCGGCGTCCCCGACGAAGAGCCAGCCGTCGCCGGCCAGCTGGTCGATGCGGTACGAGAAGTCGGCGAGCGCGCCCACGGGCCGCAGCCGCTCGGCGCCAGCAACGAACTCGCTGGCCCAGGAGGACGCGGCGATGGTGCGGTCGTAGAACGCGTCCAGGCTCTCCCCCTTGTCGCGCTGCTTGAGCCACTCCGGGCCGACCACGGCACCGACGCTGGCGACGTCCCCCTTGAAGGGGATGTGCCACAGCCACCCGTGCTTGAAGATGATGATCTGGATGTTGCCCTCGTCGCGCCCCTGCTCGCGGAACGCTCCGCGGTAGTGGGTGAAGAGCGCCGTCTTGTCGAGGCGCGGGACGGCCGCCTTCTTGCGCAGGCGCGAGGCGAGGAAGGCATCGCGACCGGTGGCGTCGACGATGACGTCGGCGAACAGGTCGACGGCCTCGGCACCGGGCGCGCAGCTGCGCGCGCGCACGCCCACCGCGCGCTCGCCCTCGAAGAGCACCTCGCGCGCCTCCCACTCCTCGCGCACCTCGGCGCCGAGCGACTTGGCGTGCTCGAGCAGCACCTGATCGAACTCGGCGCGCGGCACCTGGTAGGCGAATGCGTAGGCCGGGTCGAACGCCTCGTCGAAGTGGTACGTGTTCACGCGCCTGGTCTCGGAGCACAGGAAGCGCGCCCCGTACTTGCGCAGGAAGCGCTCATCGAGCTGCGCAGCGAGCCCGAGGCGCTCGAAGATCTCGTAGGAGCGAGGCAGCAACGACTCGCCGATGTGGAAGCGCGGGAACTTCTCGCGCTCCAGCACCAGCGCGCTGCGACCGCGCTGCCGGAGGAGGGAGGCCAGCGTCGACCCGCCAGGACCGCCGCCGAGGATGATCACGTCCCAACGTGGCTGCATGGGGATTCTGGATACTCCGCTCGCTCGCCCCTCGCAACCGACGACCGGACCGCGGCCTTTGCGCGTTTCGGCGTGGCGCGCGACACTGGGGCGTTGGCCACGGTTCGCTTCGAAACGGTCGGTGCTGAGGTGGAGGTCGACCTGCCGCATGGCGGCCGCATCGTGGACGCGCGGGACGATGTCCGCGCGCCAGTGCCGCTCTCTTGCCGCTCGGGAACCTGCGGCACCTGCCTCGTCGAGGTCCTGGAGGGCGGCGCGTTGCTCGCTCCGCCCGGCGAGGCCGAGCGCGACCTGCTCTCGCTGCTCGACGCCGGTGACCGCGAGCGCCTCGCCTGCCAGGCGGTCGTTGGCGCCAGCGCCGGCCTGGTCCGCCTGCGGGCGCTGCGCCCGGCCCTGACAGACTTCTAGCCCGCCCGCGTGCCGGCGTTCGCACCTGCGTAAGGCCCGTGCCAGCCGGCCGCCGCGCGGTGCCGCCGCGGCGGGGATGGTCGCTGCCGGCGGAAGGTGTTAGTCCGACGCGCCATGTCCCACGCTTCGACGGGCCCATCGCTCGCGCCCGAGTTCGTCGGCGCCCTGCGCGCGGCCGGGTTCGACTTCTTCGCCGGCGTGCCCTGCTCTCTCCTCAAGGGGCTGGTTCACGCGCTCGATGGCGACAAGTCGCTGCACTACGTCTCCGCCACCCGCGAGGACAGCGCCCTCGGCATGGCCGTCGGCGCCTGGCTCGGCGGCAAGCAGCCGATGGTGCTGATGCAGAACTCCGGGCTCGGCGTGTCGGTGAACGCGCTGGCCTCGCTCTCCACCATGTACGAGGTGCCGACCTTGCTGGTCATCTCCTGGCGCGGTCAGGGCGGCAACGACGCGCCGGAGCACATCCTCATGGGCGAGATCATGTCGCCCATCCTCGACCTCTGCAAAGTGCCCTGGAAGGTGCTCGACGCCAAGAAGCCGATGGCCGAGCAGGTGGCCTGGGCCAAGGAGGCCATGACCGCGGCGCGCGGCCCGCGGCGCTGATCGTGCCGGGAGGCATCCTCGAATGATGACCAAGATGGAGGCGGCCACCGCGTTCCGGCGCGTCTTCGGCCCCGAGGTGCTGGTGGTCTGCTGCAACGGCATGATCGGCCGCGAGCTGTACACGGCCGGCGACGCGCCGAGCACCTTCTACATGATCGGTTCCATGGGCCTGGCGCTGTCCATCGGCCTCGGCCTGGCGCTGGCGCAGCCCAAGCGCAAGGTGGTGGTCCTCGACGGCGACGGCAACGTGCTCATGGGCCTCAACGCCCTGGCCTCGGTGGCCAGCGAGCGCCCCCCGAACCTGACCCACGTGGTGCTCGACAACCACGCGCACGCCTCCACCGGCGGCCAGCGCACCATCTCCAGCGAGATCGCGCTGGAGTCGGTGGCCGGCGCGCTCGGCTACCGCGCCACCCACCGCTGCGAGACGGCCACCGACTTCGAGGCCGCACCGAAGGCGACCACGCGACAGCCCGGCCCGGTGATGGTCCTCGGCGGTCGCCGCCGGCACCACCAAGGGCATCGGCCGAGCCCTCGCCGCCCGAGCTGGCGGCGCGCTTCGCCGCCGAGGCGCGGCGGTCTCCAACCACGAGCTCTCCTGTCGGAGGCTCGTGATGAGCCGGGTTCCGCGCGCGGTACTGCTCGCCGCCGGCCGCGGGCGGCGCCTGGGCAGCGACTCGCCGAAGTGTCTCATCGACGTCGAGGGCAAGACGCTCCTCGCGCGCCACCTCGAGCACCTCGCCGAGTGCCAGGTGCCGGCGCTGACCATCGTCGTCGGCTTCCAGCGCGAGGCCATCGAGGGCGCCCTGGCGCGCACGCGCACGCCTGTCGACGTCGAGCTCGTCGACAACCCCGACTTCGTGCGCGGCAGCATCGTCTCCCTGCACGTCGCCATGGACCGCCTCGAGCAGGGCGGCATGTGGATGGACGCCGACGTCCTCTACCCCGCCCCCCTGCTGCGCCGCCTCATCGGCTCGGCCCACGACAACTGCGTCCTCGCCGACGGCGGCTCCGAGGAGTCCGGCGAGGAGATGATGATCGGCACCCGCGGGGGGCGTGTCCTCAAGATCGCGCGCCGCGTCGGCCGTGGCTGGGACTTCGCAGGCGAGTCGGTGGGCTTCGCCAAGGTCGGCCCCGAGGGCGCCGCCGCCATGCGCCGGATCATCGCCGAGGAGGTGACCGCCGGCCGCCTGGACCAGGAATACGAGGCGGCCATGGATCGCGCCTTCCACGAGGTCCGCTTCGGCTTCGAGCGCGTCGACGACCTGCGCTGGACGGAGATCGACTTCCAGGAAGACGTCGAAAAGGCCCGTCAAATCGCGCGCGGCGTTGGCTGACCAGGAGCCCGACGCAAAGGCGCGTAGCCGGCTTCGCGTCCGATTGTCGTCCGCGGACGGCACGGACCTCGCATCGAGCGATTGGCCACGGCTATTGGGTCTGGTAACCCTCCCGCCCGAAAGCGAGAAGCACGACGTGAACAAAGCAACGAAGTTTCGCGAGCTCATCTCGCGCCCCGGTCCCATCGTCATCTCCGGTGCCCACAACGGCATCTCAGCGGTCATCGGAGAGGAGGCCGGCTTCGACGGGCTCTGGGCCTCGGGCTTCGAGATCTCGGCGAGCTACGCGGTGCCCGACGCCAACATCCTGACCATGGCGGACAACCTCCACGCCGCCAAGATGATCGACAACGTGACCACCATCCCCGTGGTCGCCGATTGCGACAATGGCTACGGCAACGCCATCAACGTCATCCGGTGCGTAGAGGAGTACGAGCGCGCCGGCATCGCCGCCATCTGCATCGAGGACAACATCTTCCCCAAGCGCTGCAGCTTCTACGCCGGGGTGCAGCGCGAGCTGTCCGACGTCGAGGAGCACGCCGCCAAGGTGCGCGCCGCCAAGGCCACCGCCAGGAACCGCGACTTCACCGTCATCGCCCGCACCGAGGCGCTCATCGCCGGCTGGGGCATGGAGGAAGCGCTGCGCCGCGGGCGTGCCTACGCCGACGCCGGCGCGGACATGGTGCTCATCCACTCCAAGAGCAAGGAGCCGGACGAGGTCCTGACCTTCGCCAAGCAGTGGGACCGGCCGAACACGCCGCTGGTCTGCGTGCCCACCATCTACCGCACCACCTCGGTGAAGACGCTGCACGAGGCGGGCTTCAAGCTGATCATCATGGCCAACCACGCCATGCGCTCGGCCATCAAGGCCATGACCGAGACCTTGACCACCCTGCGCAAGGAGGGCTTCACCGGCAGCGTCGATGACAAGGTGGTCCCGCTGGAGCGCGTCTACTCGCTGGTCGGCGTGGACAAGATGAAGCGGGAGGAGAAGGCCTTCCTCCCCTCCGGCAGCCCCGGGGTGACCGCGGTCATCCTCGCCGCCGGTCAGAGCCAGGGCCTGCTGCCGCTCACCGAGGAGCTGCCCAAGCCGATGCTCGACATCAAGGGCAAGACCATCCTCGAGCGCCAGATCGATGTCCTCAACGCCTGCGGCGTGAAGGAAGTGGCCGTGGTGCGCGGGTACAAGAAGGAGGCCATCGGCCTGCCCAACATCCGCTACTACGACAACGACGAGTTCGCCTCGAGCAGCGAGGTCTTCTCGCTCTTCCGCGCCTCCAAGGAGCTGGGCGGGCCGTTCGTCTTCCTCTACGGCGACATCCTCTTCGAGCGCGGCCACCTGGAGAAGCTGCTCAAGAGCCCGGCCGACATCTCCATCCTCGTCGACAGGTCGTGGACGCAGGAGACGCGGCCCGAGGCCGGTCGCGGCGCGCCGGACCTGGTCGTCCTCAAGGACGCGCAGGACCAGCAGGGGCACCGCTTCGTCGGCGCCGAAGCGCCGCACACCGTGGCCAAGGTCGGCCGCGGCATCGCCCCCAAGGAGGCGCACGGCGAGTTCGTGGGCCTGGGCATGTTCACCGCCAAGGGCGCGCGCATGCTCACCGACGCCTACCGCCAGCTCGGCGAGTCCAAGGCCGCCGGCAAGTTCCACGAGGCCGATTCGCTGCGCAACGCCAGCTTCACCGACATCCTCCAGGAGCTGGTCGATCGCGGGGCCACGGTGCAGGCCATCGACGTCTACAAGGGGTGGCTGGAGATCGACACCTTCGAGGACTACCGAAGGGCCTGGACGCTCATCAAGGAGTGAGGCGGTAGGTAGGGCGGGGCGAGCAGCGCCGTGACGTCTTCGGACGTCGCGGCGTTTTGCCTTCGAGAGAGCGACGCCGGGGCAAGCTTGGGCTGCCGCTCGAGCTACGCGACGCTCCGCGCGAAACGTCGCTCAGATCAGGGCGAGCTTCGCTCGTCGCGTGGCGCCGCGAACCCACGACCCATTCGCGAGGATCACCGCGAAGATCCAGAGCAGCCCGCCGGTGGCGAAGAAGACCTGGCCCATCCAGAGCTGGTTCAGGAGCAGCGAGATCACCACCAGCGACAGGAAGAAGTCGCCGTTGGAGATGCTCCACAAGAAGCCCATCAGGCGCGCCTTGGGCGAGCTCTCCTCGCGGATCATCTGCTCGAGCTGGGCCTGACCCACCGAGGACTGGCTACGCGCCGGGTCGAACCACTCGTGCTCGAACGAGAGGTGGCCCATGCGGCCGATGAACACCTCGGCGTGGGCGAAGAACGACGACTCCGGGCCGAGGGCCAGCACCTTGCGGCGCAGCGAGTCGACCGTCTCGTCGCGGCCGCTCTCGAAGATCGAGCAGTACTTGGTCTTGTAGTAGTCCGCCGCGAAGGAGCGGGTCGCCGCCTGGAAGACGGCGAGCACCAGGATGCCCCACACCGAGGCGTACTGCGCCCAGGCGCCGGTGGCCGGCGGGTGCTGCGCGAAGTGCACGAAGATGCCGGCGTAAAGCAGGACCACGCCGAGCCAGTCGGCGAGCGCGTCGATGGCGTGGCCGTAGGGGCTGAAGAGCTTCTTGGCGCGGGCCAAGGTGCCGTCGGCGCAGTCGAGGATGGAGCGGATCTCGAAGCTCAGCGCCGCCGCCACCAGGTAGCGCGGGTCGTCGTGCGTCACCAGCCAGCCCGCCAGGCCGGCGAACAGCACGCTGAGCAGCGAGACCTGGTTCGGCGTGATCGGCGTCTTGACCAGGACGGCGTGGACCAGCGCGCGCGCCACCGGATAGCGGTAGTAGCGGTTGAGCGGATCCTCGAGACGGATCTTCCAGCCGCCCGGCACGCCACCGCGGTCCGCGGCGCCGGCGACCGGCGTCGTGTCGGCACCTTTGCTCGCGCGCTCGTCTGCCACACCCGGCGCGAGGTCCGAAAGCGGACGCTCGCCGCTGAGCAGCGCCGCCGCTTGCGACAGCCGACGTCCGCTCGGCGGAGCGTCGTCTTGCTCGTCGGAGCGGGTCGGATGGCTTACCGAGGGCGCGTGCATGAAGCTCCTGACGATCGGCCGCGGACTCTAGGGCAGCTCGCCACCGAACTCCAACCGCTTTGCAGTCGTTGCCAGGCGGCGCGATGACTTTCGGGCGTACGAGCTGCAAGATCGACGCCGCTTCGAGGGGTTCAGGCACGTCGCTCGGAGCGCGGATTTCGCCTGTGCTTGCGCCCGGAAGCCGCAGAAGCTCGACGCGGCGCCGCTCCGCTCGTGCGCGCTGCGTAATGCGGTTCGCAGCTACCGCGCCACGCCACGTCGCTTCCGCGGACGGTGCTTCGCGGCTCCTGGGCAATCCGTCGACCCTCGCCCCGGTGCTATCGTCCGCGGCGTGCGCGGCGCCTCGCTGCTCCGACCTGTCCGCGCGCTCGCCGCGCTGTTCGTCGTGGGGGTCGCCGCCGGCTGTGGCGGCACCACCGGGTCCATCGGCGCGGTGCTCGGTCGCGACGACGAGACGCTGGCGCTGCACGTCCGCGAGGCGCCAGCGGGGATGGCCGCCGCGCGGGCTGGCCTGGCCCCCGGCGACCAGATCGTGATGATCGACGGGTTCTACGTGGAGAACCTCACCACCAAGCAGGTCCAGACGCTGCTCCGCGGCGATCCGGGAACCACGGTGGAGCTGACTGTCCTGCGCGGGGAGGCGGTGCGCCGCGTGCGGGTGGTGCGCGCGCCGCTCCGCGAAAAAAAGAAGAAGGACAGGCCGGAGCAATCCTCGGGAAGCATTGAATAAGCCCCGCGGGGAGGCGTCTGTCGCCTCGGGCCGCGCCGGTTCGTTCAGACAGGCACGCCCCGCCAAACGACGCAGATCACATGGCCGCCGGCGCCTCCAAGGCCGGCACCGAGCCGCGCCCACGCCCCCCTGGCTCCGCGCGGCCTGCCGGCGTATACGGGGGCGCTCGTACATCCGAGTAGGAGGCGTTCGATGACGTTGCAATCAGTCGAGTCTGGAGCGGTCGCTCTGGATGTGGGGCGTGCTCCGCGCACGCGGGCTGCCATCGCTGCGGCGCTCGCCGTCCTGGCGATGCTCTGCGTCAGCACGGTGGGTCGCTCGGCCAGCGCCCAGGACACGCTGAAGATCGGCACCCTCGCGCCCGCACAGAGCCCGTGGGGCCAGGTCTTCAAGGTGTGGGAGAAGGCGGTCAAGGAGAAGAGCGGCGGCAAGCTGCAGCTCCAGTTCTTCTACAACGGCCAGCAGGGCGACGAGGGCGCCATGGTCGGCAAGATGAAGGCCGGCCAGCTCGACGGCGCCGCGGTCACCGCGGTCGGCCTGAGCAAGATCTACAAGCCCATCCTGGCGCTGCAGATGCCGGGCCTCTTCACGTCGTGGGCGAAGATCGACGCCGCCCGCGAGAACCTCAAGGGCGACTTCGAGAAGGGCATCAGCGACGCCGGCTTCCGCCTGCTCGGCAGCGGCGACGTCGGCATGGTGCACCTGATGAGCAAGGGCTTCGCCGTCAAGCACCCCAACGACCTCAAGGGCAAGTCGCCCTACATGTGGCGCGACGACGTGGTGCAGCCGATCTTCTACCAGGTGATCGGCGGCGTGACCCCGGTCCCGCTGAACGTCCCCGAGGTGCTCCCGCAGCTCAACACCGGAGCCGTCAACGTGGTCAACGCCCCGTCGCTGGCCGCCGAGCAGCTGCAGTGGTCGCCCAAGCTGAGCCACATCAACAGCGCGGTCGGCGGCATCGCCATCGGCGGGCTGGTCTTCAACGGCAAGCGCGTCGACAACCTCCCGGGAGATCTCCGCGCCATCTTCGAGGAGACGGGGAGGATCGCGGCCACCGCGCTGACCACCCGCATCCGCAACGAGGACGCCGCTGCCTTCGGACGCCTCAAGGGCAAGATGACCGTGGTCGACGACGTGGACAAGGGCGCCTGGGAAGGCGTCTTCAAGCAGGTCCGCCAGCGCCTCGGCCAGGGCACCTTCAGCCCCGACCTCATCGCCAAGCTCGAGAAGCTGGCGCAGTGACAGGCGCAGGGGCGTGCCGTCGACAGTCGCAGGGGCGTGCCGCCCCTGTGACCCCGCCGGCATAGAGAGCGCTTCGAAGAGCGCGACGGGCTGGTTGCCGAAGGGCGGCCGGCCCGTTCTGCTTTTCCACGCTGCGACCCGCGCGGCGGCGGTCACGCGTCGCGTTGACGGTGCGGCCCGCGCAGCGTATGTGCGGTGTCCCCTTTCCACTGCTCTCGAGGAGCCTCATGCGCCGCTACCAGTTCACGTCCGAGTCCGTCACCGAAGGCCACCCCGACAAGGTGTGCGACCAGATCTCCGACGCCATCCTCGACGGCATCCTCGCGCAGGACCCGAACGCGCGCGTGGCGTGCGAGACGATGGTCAAG
The DNA here is from genome assembly GCA_037720395.1 of Polyangiaceae bacterium. Classification (GTDB taxonomy): domain Bacteria; phylum Myxococcota_A; class Polyangia; order Polyangiales; family Polyangiaceae; genus JBBJMR01. The sequence continues at coordinate 3,135 of JBBJMR010000092.1, read as the reverse complement.
ACGGGCATGGCCGTGATCGCCGGCGAGATCACCACCTCAGCCTGGGTCGACATCCCGGTCCTGGTCCGCTCCACCATCAAGGAGATTGGCTACACCGACTCCTCGATGGGCTTCGACTACGAGACCTGCGCGGTGCTCACCGCCATCGAGAAGCAGTCGCCGGACATCTCGCGCGGCGTCACCGAGGGCGAGGGCCTCTTCAAGGAGCAGGGCGCAGGCGATCAGGGCCTGATGTTCGGCTACGCCACGGACGAGACGCCGGAGCTCATGCCCGCGCCGATCAGCTACGCGCACCGCCTGGCCCGCAAGCTGGCCGAGGTCCGCAAGGCCAAGAAGGTCGACTGGCTCCGCCCCGACGGCAAGACGCAGGTGACCATCGAGTACGAAGGCGACGTGCCGGTGCGCTGCTCGGCTGTGGTGCTCTCCACCCAGCACGGCCCGGACGTGAAGCACAAGACGATCGTCGACGCCATGCGCAGCCTGGTCATCGACAAGATCATGCCCGCCAAGCTGATGGACAAGAACACCAAGGTCTACGTCAACCCGACGGGGCGCTTCGTGGTCGGCGGCCCGTACGGCGACGCCGGCCTCACCGGCCGCAAGATCATCGTCGACACCTACGGCGGCATGGGCCGCCACGGCGGCGGCGCGTTCAGCGGCAAGGACCCGTCCAAGGTCGATCGCAGCGCCTGCTACTACGCGCGCTTCGTCGCCAAGAACGTGGTCGCCTCCGGCCTGGCGCAGCGCTGCGAGGTGCAGATCGCCTACGCCATCGGCGTGGCCCAGCCGGTCGGCGTGCACGTCAACACCTTCGGCACCAGTCGGGTGTCCGACGAGGTGCTGGAGCGCTACATCATGCAGAACTTCGACATGCGGCCGAAGGCCATCATCGACCAGCTCGATCTCCTCAAGCCCATCTACCTGCCCACCGCGGCGTACGGCCACTTCGGCCGTGATGACTTCGCCTGGGAGAAGACGGACCGCGCCACCAAGATGGCCGCGGACCTGCTCCGTCCGGCCAGTGCGTCGACGAGCAACGGCAAGAACGGCGCGCACGCGTCCAAGAAGGACAAGAAGAAGGCCAAGAAGGCGCATCTCCGCGCCGAGGCCTGAGACCCCGCCCAGCGCGCCGACCGCGCTGCCCACCGCGGCGCTGTCCCTGACAGCTGCCACCCGACGCCGCGCGCGAGACATCGTGCGCGGCGTCCGTGTTTTCCAGGATCGGCGGGAAGGCACCAGGCCAGGGCGCGCGTATCACGCCCAGGCGGGGCGCTCGGGCGCTCGGGGTCGACGCGACCTTCTCGTCGCCTCGGGCAACATTTGGCGCGTGCGCCCGGTGACACCTCGGCAGGGTACCGATAGGCTCGTCCCTCTCTTAACTACAGCCAACGAGGAAGTAATGCGCACTCTCACCCTCAGCAGGAGCGAGGTCTCCGGGCGGAGCCTCTTGAAGGTCGGGCTCTTCGCTCTGTGCGCAGGCGGCGCGGTCGCCGCGTGCAGCGCCAGCAGCAGCGACGGGGACGGCTTCCAGCCCGACGGGTCGGGTGCCGCGGGCACGAGCGGCGGCGAGGGTGGCCTCGACTTCACCGGCAGCTCCGGCGTCGGCGGCGGTGGCGCCGACGGCCCCCTGACCCAGGAGCCCGACTGCCCGACGCAGGACGCCGATCCGACGAACACCCAGGACGTCGACAACGACGGGCAGACGGCCGCCGACGGCGACTGCAACGACTGCACCTGGCAGATGAACTCCGGCGCGCAGGACTACCCGGGCAACAACATCGACGAGGACTGCAACGGCGCCAACGACGACAACCCCGTCGGCTGCGACGCGGCCCTGGCGCTCGACAGCATGGACCCGATGGACGGCGCGCGCGCCATCGACCTTTGCAAGGTCTCGAGCGGCGCCGGCTGGGGCGTGGTCAGCGCGGAGTACGTGACCTCCGACGGCTTGCCACTGTCCGACCCGCTGGGCCACGGCATCCTCGGCACCTTCGGCCCTTCGGTGAACGTCCAGCAGGGCGCGAAGATGCTGGCCCTCTCCTCGGGCACCGCGCGCCTGCCGAGCGACTCTGGCTACTACACGGTCGGCGGCTACGACAAGCTCTACACCTCGGCCTCGCCGCCCGGATACCCGAAGGAGTCGCCTTCCTGTCCGGGAATCATCACGGGCGAGGCGCACGACTCGGCGGCACTGCGCGTGACCATCAAGACGCCGACCAACGCCAAGTCGTTCAGCTTCAACCTCGACTTCTACACCTACGAGTTCCCGTTCTTCATCTGCTCCACGTACAACGACTTCTTCGTGGCCATGCTCTCGCCGATCCCCTCGGGGCAGACCGACGGGAACATCTCCTTCGACTCGCAGGGCAACACCATCAGCGTCAACGCTGGCTTCCTCGAGGTCTGCTACCCGCAGATGGCCGGCGGGAAGAACTTCCCCTGCGCGCTCGGCCCGACGCAGCTGGCCGGCACGGGGTACGACGAGCAGGCCAACGGCAGCGCCGCCACCAGCTGGCTGCAGACCACCTCGCCGCTCGACAATCCCGGTCAGCAGATCGAGCTGCTCTTTGCCATCTGGGACTCCGGCGACGGCGTCCTCGACAGCACCGTCCTGCTCGACAACTTCCGCTTCGATGTCGAGGAGGCCCCGACGCAGACGGTGCCGGTCCCCGTCCCCAAGTGACCTGACCGAGCGCTGACCCGCGCGCACACACACGCACATTTGCCGCGTTTTCTCGCGCCGCAGGCGTCGAACCGGGCAGGATTTCGACGCCGGGCCGCAGCACCGGTGTATCGTCCGCGACGCACCGTGGCCCTTCTTCGCGCCCGCGAGAAGCGACGCCGCGCTGCGGAGGTAAGCACATGGGTCGCACGCATCTCCTTGGCTTGGGCCTGGTCGCCCTGTCGGCCACGTTCGCGGCTTGTTCGGCCTCCGACGGGGGCGGCGCGGAGTTCGACGACGGCGGCGATGCGTCGACTGGCGGCGCCGGGGCCACGGCCGGCACCGGGGGCAGCCCCGCCGACGGTGACCTCGACGACGATGGTCTCGATCCCACCAGCGTGGGCGGCTCGTCGTCGAGCGGCGGCTCGTCGTGCGTCACCGATCCCGCGGTCGACGACGACCTCGACGGTCTG
>JBBJMR010000091.1:0-27343 GCA_037720395.1 Polyangiaceae bacterium | reverse complement strand
CGTTCTATGCGCCGCTCGAGGAGCCGCGCCGCCGCCGCCCGAGCTCGGTGGCCTCGCTGCCGGGCGAGGGGCGCAAGGAGACGGAGAAGCCGCTGCACTACAAGGTGATCTGCATCTCCATGTACACCGACGACCTGGCCCGCCTCGACGGGATGGTCGAGGCGCTCAAGGCGCGCGGCCTGACCAAGGCCAACCGCAGCGCGCTCATCCGTCACGCCCTGTCCGGGGTCGACCTCTCCAAGGTGCCGCGCGGCATGTGAGGGGCGCGGCGAGGCTCCGCCAGGAGAGACCTCGCTGCTGTCGAGGCTCCGCCAGGAGACCTCGCTCCTGTCGACGCTCCGCCAGGAGACCTCGCTCAGGTCTCGCCGAGCTCGTCCCAGAAGTCGCCGAGGTCCGACGGCAGCGGGGCCTCGATGCGCACCCGTCCCCCCGCGATGGGGTGGTCGATCTCCAGCAGCTCGGCGTGCAGCGCATGGCGCGGCAGCTCGAGGACGGCCAGGTCCTCGGCGGTCAGCTCGCCATCGGCGCCGCGCGCGAAGAGGTCTTCATCGGGGCCGTAGAGCTTGTCGCCGACGATGGGCGTGCCGAGCGCCGCCAGGTGTACCCGGATCTGGTGCTGGCGACCCGTCTCCAGCAGGCACGAGAGCCGCGCGTAGCGCCGCCCGGTGGCCCGATGCACGCGCCGCCCGCGCACCTCGAACACGGTGCCCGCGGACAGACCGGTGCCGGGCGCGGCCACGCGCATCTTCACCTGGTAGCGGCTGGTGGGGTCGAGCTCCAGCGGCAGGTCGACGCGGAACTGGTGCGCCTCCGGCCACCCCCAGGTGATGGCGCAATAGCGCTTGGTCACCGCCCGCACGCGGCCCTTCGCCAGGCGACCCTCGAACTGCGCCTTGACCCCGCGATCGGCCTCCGGTGTGCGCGCCAGCAGGAGCACACCGCTCGTCTCGCGGTCGATGCGGTGCGACAGCATGAGGCGCTCCCCGCCGCGCGCCGCCTCCAGCATCTTGACCACCGTGCTCTTGTGATAGCGGGCGGTGGGGTGCACGGGAATCCCGGCCGGCTTGTCCACGGCGCACAGGTGCGGGTCCTCGTAGAGCACGGTGAGCGCGGTGTCCGGCGCCTGCTCGTCCCAGGGCGCGCGCCAGAGCAGGATGCATTGCTCGGCCTTGACTCGATCGTTGCCGCGCAGGCGCCGGGCCTCCGGGCTGTAGGCGCCGCGGGCCACGATCTGGGCGGCGCGCGTGCGACTGGTGCGCTTGAGCTGGGTCTGCACGAAGCGGTCGAGGCGCATGCCGGCCACCTCGGGAGGCACGCGCAGGACGGTGACCACCGAACCCTCCGGCACCTCGTCCGGGCGCACCACCTCCACGCCGCGCCCGTAGGGCCGTCGGTGCCGGAGAGCTGGCGGGCGCTGATGCGCGTCACCCGGGCACGATCGCGCCGCGCGAACCGAGGCGCAACGTGGCTTTGTGGACCGGGGCAATCCTCCGCTTTCGCCCGGCGCGGGGCTCGACTAGGTGCTCGTTGCGATGGATATCCTCTTCGTCGCCAGCGAGCTCGCCCCCATGGTCAAGGTCGGGGGGCTGGCCGACGTGGTGGGCGCGCTCGGCAAGGCGCTGCGGCTGCTCGGTCACAACGTGACCATCGCCCTGCCGCGCTTCCCGGGCCTGGAGGCCTCCGGCGCGATGATGGCGCGCCGCCTGACGCCGCTCTCCATCGACATGGGCGCCGGCCCGGCGGTGGAGGTCACCGTGTTCGACGGCCGCCTGGGCTCCGGCGTCTCGCTGCTGGTGCTCGACGCGCCCGGCCTCTACGACCGGCCCGGCGTCTATGGCGAGGGCGCCGAGGACTACCCCGACAACGCGCGCCGCTTCGCGGTCTTCTGCCGCGCGGTGGTGGAGGTGGTGCGCCAGCGCGCCCAGAGCGGCACGCCGTTCGACGTCGTGCACGCGCACGACTGGCCGACCGCGCCGGTGCCTTACCTGATGCGCCGCGCCGGCGCCGAGCTGTCGCGCAGCAAGACGGTGCTCACCATCCACAACCTCACCCACCAGGGCGTCTTCCCGCGCGACGCGCTGGGGCTGCTCGGCCTCGACGACAGCCACTTCTCGCCCGACGCGCTGGAGTTCTACGGCGGGGTGAGCTTCCTCAAGGCCGGCATCCTGTCGGCGCACGCGCTGACCACCGTCTCCAGCACCTACGCGCGCGAGATCCAGACGCCGGAGCACGGCGAGCGCCTGGACGGCCTGCTGCGCTCTCGCGCGGCGCAGCTCACCGGGATCGTCAACGGCATCGACTACGCCGTCTGGAACCCGACCACCGATCCGGCGGTGGCGGCGCGCTACGACGCCGAGGACACCTCCAACAAGGGTCGCTGCAAGAGCGCGCTGCTGGTGGAGTGCGGCTTGTCGGTCGCCCCGGAGCGGCCGGTGCTGGCCTTCGTGGGCCGCATGGCCGCGCAGAAGGGCGTCGACGTGCTGGCCGCGGCGCTCCCCAAGATCCTGCGCAGCGACGTCTCGGTGGTCATCGCCGGGGCGGGCGACGAGTCCCTGGCCGAGGCCCTTCGCCAGGCGGTGGCCCGCGCGCCGGAGCGCGCCGTGTACCTCGGCGGCGCCACCGAGGCCGTGGTCCACCGCGTGCTCGCCGGCGCCGACGCGGTGCTCGTGCCGTCTCGCTACGAGCCCTGCGGCCTGGTGCAGCTCTACGCGCAGCGCTACGGCGCGCTGCCGGTGGTGACGCGCACCGGTGGCCTGGTCGACACGGTGGTCGACATCGACGCCGCCCTGGAGACGGGCACGGGTGTGCTCATCGACGAGGCCACACCGGCGGCGCTGCTCGGCGGCGTGCAGCGCGCGGTGGCGGCCATGCTGCACCCGCGCTGGCCGGCGCTGCGGCGGCGGATCATGCGCCTCGATCTCGGCTGGGATCGCCCGGCGCGCCGCTACGCCCAGCTCTACCGCACCGTCTAGAGCACCGTTCGGTGCTCTAGGCGCCTCCGGCTCAGCGATTGCCGAGCAGGGCCACCAGCGCCACCACGCCGGTCAGCGCCACGGCCATGCCCGCCGAGAGCACGGCCAGGACGTGGAGCCAGGGGAAGACCCAGGCGCGCGCCCCGCGGCGGAACGGATCCGGATCGGGGGGGACCCGCCGCCCGAGGGCGCGCGCCGGCGGGGCGCCGGCGGCGGCGGGCTCGGGCAACTCGTCCTCGGGCGCCACGGGCAGCTCGAGCCACCTGCGCGAGGCCACCGCGGCGCCGCTCGCCAGCAGCACCGCGGCGCGGACCTTGGCGCCACGCGCCACCGGCACGCCGTCCACCTCGGTCGCCTCCATGGCGGCGGCGATGCAGACCGGCCCGTGCTGTGGCATGCGCTCCACCGGGCCGAGCGCCAGCGGAGCGGCCAGCTCGCGCAGCTGGGCGCCGCGCCGCCGCAGCCAGACGCCGACGAGCGCCGGCGCGAGCGCGAAGACCAGCACCAGCAGCGGGCCGCAGAAGGCGATGACCGCCAGCAACGGGCGCACCAGCCAGCGCGCCGCACAGGCGCCGCCGTCAGCGAGGCGCTGGCGCGCTCCAGGCGGTACTCGGCGACCGGTGCTTCGCGGGACCCAACCGGCCCCATGTCCGCGGAGGCGCGGCGACCGGGCGCGCGTCGGTGACGCAGGCGGCCCGTCGGCCCTGTCCGGCGCGCCCGTGGCAGGCGAGGTCGTCGCGCCAGGACGCGCACGGCGTCGAAGCGCCCCGTGCACCCGCCGCAGCACGAAGAGCGCGGCCGGCCCGTCGCGGGGCGGGTCGTTGGTGACGCGACCGGCGAGGTCGAGCACGTGCGGCACCCACCGCCGCTGGCGTCCTGAAGGAAGAGGCCGGACTCCACGTCGTAGGCGACCGACTACCGAGCCGCTTGGTCCAGGTGAGCTCGCCGAACGCCGGCGCGCGGGTGGCGTCCGGCCAGCTGCTCGGCCAGGCGCGGCAGCCTCGCTCTCGGCGCCGCAGATGCGCAGCGCACCCGGCTCGGGCGGCGCCTTGGGCGCCGGCGGGACCCGGGCAGCGGCGCGCCAGACAGGCCGAACAGCACCCACTCGCCCCGGCCGTCCACGGTGGGGACGCAGAGGTCCGGCGCCCCGGCGACCGAGACCTGCACCGCCGGCCCGCGCAGGCGTCGCCAGCTGTCGCCGGACGACTCGACCAGCTCGCGCTCGACCTGGGGCTTCCACACCAGGCGCGGCACCGAGACGGCGCTCACCGCGAAGAGGCCGAGCAGCGCCGTGGTCGAGGCGACCACCATCAGGGCCGCCGTTCGGGCCATGCCCACGCGGCTCGGCCCGCGCTGCACGAGCAGCAAAGCCGCGGTGACCAGCCACAGGCTGCCCACCAGCAACCAGGTCACCCGGTCGAACCGGACCAGCGCCTCGACGAGCCCCGGCACGCGCGCGCCCTACGGCTCCAGCTTCTTGGTCAGGGGTTCCATCCACCGCCCGGCGTTCGGGCCCGGGCAGCGTAGCAAAAGGGCGGCAGTAGATTGCCTCGATCGCGGCGCCGGCCTATCGGTCCGCTCGCGCCGATGCCTTCCGGACGCCTGGCCCGCCTGCCGTTCTGGCCGTTCGCCGTCACCACGGCGTGCGCGGTCGTGGCCGGCTGCACCGCGGCCGAGGACCCGCCGGGGCGCACGGTGGGCACGGCGGGCGCGGCGGTCCTCGATCGCCCGTCCGCCACCGTCGCTGCTGCCGCCGGCTCGCCGCCGCTCGACGACGCCCACGATCCCGGGCACGGCCATCAGCTGGCGAGCATCGCCATGCGCACCTGGATCTACGTCGCGCCGGACGACCGCTCGACGAAGCTCGGTTACCTGCGCGCCGGGGCGGTGATCGAGCGCGGCGCCGAGCCGGTGGGCAACAAGCGCTGCGCCGGCGGCTGGTACCGGGTGGTGCCGCGCGGCTACGTGTGCGTGGGGAAGGGCGCCTCGCTCTCGCTCGACCACCAGGTGGTGCAGGCGGCGCTGCGCGGGCCCGACCGCAGCGGTGGGCCACCGTACCGCTACGTCATGTCGCGCGAGCGGCCGCCGCACCTCTACTTCCGGCTCCCGTCTCGCGAGGACCAGGAGCGCACCGAGGGCTCCACGCTGGGCACGCACCTGGCCATGCTCGGCGGCCTCGACGACGTGCTCGGACCGTTCGACCCGGTGCCGGAGTTCCTGGCGCAGGGGCGCGACCTGCCCAAGCCATACGGCGCGGAGGAGAAGCTGCACTACTCGGTGCACACCGGCAAGGCGCGCGAGAGCTCGGCCTTCGGGCTGGTGGCGGCGTTCGAGTGGACGGGCCGGCATTTCGGGCTGACCACCGAGCTCGACCTCATCCCGCTCGATCGCACCAAGCCCGCCAGGCCGAGCAGCTTCAAGGGCATCGTCGTCGAGACCGAGGGCATGCCGGCGTTCGTCGTCCGCGGCGGGGCGATCAAGTACCGGACCGACTCGCTCGGCACCCCGCGCGAGGATGGCCAGGCGCCGGGACGATCGGGCTGGGTGCTCACCGGACGCGAGGTGCGCGGGCTGGCCGAGACCAGCGACGGCACCTGGCTGGCCACGGAGAGCCTGATCATCCCCGAAAAGCGCGAGGACCCTGCGGGCTTCGCCCGCGCCGGCAAGAAGTGGATCGACATCTCCATCAAGCGCCAGACCCTCATCGCCTACGAGGGCACCCGGCCGGTGTACGCCACGCTCGTCTCCACCGGCCTGGCAGGCATGGGCGATCCCGAGACCACGCCGTCGACCATCCGCGGCACGTTCATGATCCACGCCAAGCACGTCTCGGCGACGATGGACGGCGAGCTCGCCGAGGGCGACTTCGACCTGCGCGACGTGCCCTTCATCCAGTACTTCACCGGCAACTACGCGCTCCATGGCGCCTACTGGCACGACGAGTTCGGCAAGGCGCGCAGTCATGGCTGCATCAACCTGGCCCCCGCCGACGCCGCCTGGCTCTTCGAGTGGACCGACCCGGTGGTGCCCAAGGAGTGGCACGGCGCGGTGAACCTCGAGGCGGGGACGCTGGTCTACACGCATCCTTGAGCGCCGCGCGACCTTCGATGCCACACCGGGCTCGCCGCGGGACCTGCCTCTGGCCGCAGGCGCGACCGACGCTCAGCAGTGGTCGGCGGCTCGCAAGAGCTCTGCCGGCGAGCGCCCGGTGACGGCGCGGACCTCGCGGTTGAAGTGTGACTGGTCGAAGTAGCCGGCGTCGGCGGAGAGGCGCGCCAGCGTGGTGCCGGGGCGGTAGGAGTCGATGGCATGCGCGACGGCAAGGTGGTGGGCATCGCCATGGAGACCGACCGGCTCGGCTTCCTGCAGGCGGTGAGCGTCCTCGCGCCCGACGTGGGCGGGGCGCCTTCGCCAGCGGGGAGCGCGTCGCCTAGCCGGTGTCGCGTGTCGGGTGGTGATCAATCGGGTCGATGCGGGACCGGAGCGAGGCGCCGGCTCCCACCGGCGCCTTCACGCGTGCGCGGGGAACACCGCGCGGCGCGCCCGCGTCACTTGCACTGCGGCAGGTTGCGGAACTGCGGCGGGATGGCGCCGGAGTTGCAGGCCGCGATGGCCGCTCCGTAGAGCAGCTGCTGGTCGGGCGGGGCGCTCTTGGCGTTCTGCTTGATGGCGTTGCAGCACTTGGTCAGGCTGCTGATCGAGCCCACCGGCTTGGCCGCGTCGGCGTCGGCATCCGCGGCGTCCACGCCTGCGTCCTCCTCGGGGACGACGGGCACCACCGGCGGAGGGGTCGGCGTCGGCACGGGGGCCACGGCCGTGGGGACCGGGGTGGTGTCGTCCTTCTTGCAGCCGTTGCACCCGTTGCCGAGCGCCAGGAGCGCGAACGGGAACAGCGCGGCACAAACGACCGTCGTGGGGCGGCTGGCTTTCATGGTCCTCGAGTATCGCCAATCGGGCGATGTTGGGTAATCTTTCTCGGTCCTGTACCGACGGCTACTCCCGTGGGACGATCCAACGCCACCGTCGATTCGCCGCGGGAGCCCGACGTGGCGCGACTCAGTATGCGCGAGCGCGCCGGGCGGACGCCGCCACGAAGCGGTCGGCGTCGCCGTGCAGGCGCAGCGCCAGGGCGCCGCCGCGGCTCGGGGCGGCCTGCTGCGCGGCGCGGAGGGCGGCGATGCGCAGGGCGCGCGGCGCGGTGGCGTCCTCGGCGAGCGCCTCGACACGAGACAGCGCCTCGTCCGGCGGCGCGCCACGCGCCACGGCGGCGAGCGCGCGCGTGCGCACGCGAAAGGGCGCGCCGGGGTCGGTGGGGGCGGGGAGCATCGTCGCCAGGTCGTCGCCGCCGAGCCGCGCCAGGCGCGCGTGGAATTCGTCCGCCGGCGGGGGCGCGCCGCGGCGCGACGCGTCGGGGCACCACAGCCCGCCGAGGAACGAGGCCGCCGGCCTGCCCAGGCCGTTCTGCCAGGAGGCGGCGCGGGCCAGTGCGGCGCGGTGCGCCCTCCCTGCCGACCGGGCGCGAGCGACCTCGCCATCGCGGGCGCGCTCCTGGCGCACCTCGCGTGCGCCGGGGCTCTGCACCTGCTGCAGGGGCAGGGCCGGCCCGCCGCCGTCCTCCACGATGCCGCGATACAGAGCGCTGGCGTGGATGACCGTCTCCTGCTGGGCGCTCAAGGTGTTGCTGGTGTCGCCGCCGGTGGGGAACATCAGGTTCGAGTAGTCGGGGCAGCTGTCGAACTGTTCCTCGACGTTCGGACAGAAGGGCGTGTCGCCGAGGGCGTCGCCGAAGCCGGGCTCGAACTCGCTGGTGTGGAAGAGCCCGGCCAGGTGACCGGCCTCGTGGCGGAGGATGGTCTCGTCGAAGAAGCCGTCCTCCTGGACCATCCAGAAGAAGCCGCTCTGGTGCGTGCCGTGCTCCAGCGGGTTCGACGGCGCGCCGGGGGTGACGCCGGCGGCCCCTTCGATGGATCCGCCCAGGAAGCCGACGGCCAGGATGTTGAGCGCCGGCTTGCCGGGCGCGCCGGCGGTGGACTCCAGCGCGGAGAAGAAGTTGTTGTCGTCGACCTCGTAGAACTCCTCGTCCAGCGGCAGCACGTTGACCGTCCCCATCCACAGGCCGGCGTATTCGTCGAAGGCGTCGTCGACCATGTCGAGGAGGTAGGCCTCGTCGAAGACGCCGGGGATGGTGAAGACGTTGATGTCGATGACGCCCCCGTGGAAGTTGCCGTCCAGCGTCTGGCGCAGCCACACCGTCACGTCTGCCTGCGGCGTGCCGCCGGAGAAGCTCCCCGGCACCACCTGCCACGTGCCGGGCATGAGCGGCATGGCCTGCGGCGCGTCGGTCTGGGGCACGAGCAACGAGAGGCTGCCGTAGTTGTAGTAACCGGCGCTGGTGCTGGGGAAGCCGTAGTCGCTCATGAGCACCGTCCCGTCGGGCGCGATGGCCTGCTCGAAGCCCACCAGATCGAACGGGCTCAGGCCTGTCCCGATCGCCGTCCACCCGAGCATACCGGGGGCCACGTCGAAGCCCACCGGCACGCCCATGGCCACCTGACCGAGCGGGACCTCGATGAGGGGAGGGATGGGCGGCGCGCCTCCGATCCCCGACGACGCGCTGCTGCTGCTGCTGGAGCTCGAGGAGGAGGACGACGACGAGACCTGGGCCAGACCGCTGGAGCTTGACACGGTGGCGCCCGCGCCCGAGCCACCAGCGCCTCCGTCGCCGATCGGGTCGCTGCGGACCTTGCCGCCGCAAGCCCCGGCCCCGGCGGCCACGCCGAGCCCGAGCGCGCCGGCCCACGCCGCGCGCGCGCCCACCCAGGATCCCCCGCGCCGACCCGGACCGAAGAAAGCCATGCGTCGCTCCCGACCGGCGACCGCCGGACGAGCCGCGAGCCTATCACGCGGGGCGGCCCCGGGAGGGCGTGCCCAGCGGCGCGTCGCCGCTGCCGGGGGAGGCAGCTACTTGTCGCGCTCGATGAACGACGTCCACCAGGCAATGTCCTCCGAGGTCATGTTGCCGATCGGGGCCAGGCGCGCGTCACGGTACCCCCAGCGGTCGACATCGCTCAGGTACTGGCCGCGCGACAGCAGCGTGCCCTGGCAGACCTTGCCCTGCGGAGCAGGCTCCTCGACCTCTCGCAGGGTGCGCTGGCAGAGCTCGCGCATCACCTCGGCGGGGATGGTGTCGCGCGCGTCGGGATAGATGAAGCCGAAGAGGACGAGGTGGCTGTACAGGACGCGCCAGTGGGCACCGAAGCGGTCCACCAGCCGACGCCAGTCGAGATTTCCGGCGTGGGCGCGCAAGATGTGGGCGACGTCGCCGCCGTCGAAGCGCTCGCGCTCCATGATGAAGGACTTGCTCCAGATCATCTCCTCGGCCGGGCAGAGCAGCACCGGCACCCCGAGCACCTCGCCCTGGGCGGCGTGCTCGAACCATGCGTCGTCGACCACGACCACGCCGTTGCCCGAGCTGAAGATGAGGTCGACGTACCCTTCGCCGCACATCGCCTTGCCGAGCCAGTGCGGGAAGGTCAGGTGGGTGTGGTAGCCCTGACGCGACAGGACACGCAGCGCGCGGCGCACGTCGCGGCCGCGCACGAAGATGTCGAGGTCGTGCGTGTAGCGCGTCATCCCCGCGAAGTGGGTGAGGGCGCAGGTGCCGCCGACCACGAACTCCACGCCGCTCTGCGAGAGCGTCGCCATGCACTGTCGGTAGAAGTCGAGGATGGTCGGGTCCAGGTCCTCGCGGTAGGGTCGGCGCAGCCCCTCGCCCGCCTCGGGCTGCTTCCTGGCCAGTCCCATTCGACGCATCGAGGCGGTCCATGGCAACACACGTGCCGCCGAGCGATCCCGATCGGCGTGCGCCCCGGTGTCGCACGCGCGCACAACCCATCGGCGACACGGAGGACATCCGGGATGAAAGCGCACGCACCTGCCACCGAACGGAACCGCGAGCCCCTCGCCGAGCTGCTCGCCCGCCTTCTGGTGGGCCCGCGCCGCGTGCTGGAGATCGCCAGCGGGACCGGGCAGCATGCCGTGTTCCTGGCGGGCCGCATGCCCGAGCTGTCCTGGCAGCCGACCGACATAGACGACCACGCGATGGAGAGCATCACCGCCTGGTCCAGCGAGGCTGGCGCGAGCAACGTGCGGGCGCCGATGAAGGTGGATGTGCTCGTCGATGACTGGTGGCGCGCGCTCGGCGGCGAGCGCATCGACGCCGTGGTGTGCATCAACATGATCCACATCGCGCCCTGGGAGGCGTGTCTGGGCCTGCTGCGCGGGGCGCGGGCGCTGCTGTCCGACGGCGGGATGCTCTTCCTCTACGGGCCGTTCCGTTTCGGCGGTGCCTTCACCGCCAGCAGCAACGCGGCGTTCGACATGTCGCTGCGCGCCCGCGACCCGCGCTGGGGCGTGCGTGATCTCGACGAGGTGACGGCCGCCGCGGCGGCGGAGGGTTTCCAGCGCGACGAGGTGGTGGCCATGCCTGCCAACAACCACAGCGTGGTGTTCCGCGCAGCCAGCGCCGCCGCGGAGCACGGCTAGGCGGTCTTGCGCATCACCGTCAGCGTCAGCACCTCGCCGGCGCCGGTGCCGACCCACAGGGAAGGGGATTGCTTGCCGGTGATGGCCAGCGCCATCGGCGCGCCGCGCGCGGCGGTGCTCACCGCGCTGGTCGGTGCGATGACGCCACCCTCGCTGGTGCCGACCACGGCCGCGCCGTCGTAGAGCGCGGCGCGCCCATCGGCGAAGACGGTGAAGAAGCTCGACTCGCTGACCGCCACGTCCACCGGCGCCACCTCGAGCTCCACCATCTTGGCGACGACCTCCGCGCCGCCCCGCCGCACCAGGCACACCTCGCGCCGTCCGGGGGTGAACAGGACCACCAGCTCGCGCCCGCCGCGGACGCGATCGAGCGGCGCCGCGGCGGCGGGGAGGGGCAGCGCCCGCTGGCGCCCGGCTCCGGCGTGGCGCCGGGGTGGAAGCGCAGCTCGCCGCCCGCGCCACCGGCGACGACCACGAAGGTCTCCATCGCATCGAGGCAGAGGGCGCGGACGTCACCGCGCAGCGCGAACGTGCGCGTGCTCGCCTCGTCCTTGCCCCAGGTGATCTGGGTCGCGCTGCCGTCCCAGCCGAGCACCAGCGCGCTGTCGCCGCCGGGGCGGCCGTGCAGGGAGCGGACGTCGCGGGCCACCTGCTCCGGGCGCGCGGTGTGGGTGATGTCCGAGAGCGACCAGACCTCGTCGCCGCGCTGCACCAGGGCCACGTCCTTGCCGAGCAGCGCCACCGCCTCCGCCGAGCCGAGCTGCGTCGCGCACACCTTGCCCGAGCCGCTGGCCGGCACGAGCCCGATGCGCACCGGATCGGAGCTGACCATGGCGACCACGGTGGGCGTGGCCAGCGTCGCCGCGGCGCGGATCTCGGCGCCCACGTCGAGCTGCGCGCGAGGGGACGACAGGCTCTTGTAGGGCATGGGCGCATTCGAGGTGTCGCCGGCCGCGCGGTCAAGCGCGCCGTGGCGCGCCGGTGGGAAGGCCGGGCGCAGCACCGGGTCCGCCGCCGAACGCCGGCAGCGTTGTGTAGACTCGCGGCGTGCCGCCCAGGGCGGGCGGCGCAGGAGAACGACCTCATGGGTTTGCGATCGACGCGCCGTGCCCTGTCGCTGCTGCTCACCGCCGTCGTCTTGCCCGCCTGCGCCGCCGAGGCCGAGCTGGCCCCGCCACCTCCGCCTCCGCCTCCGCCGCCCATGGCCGCCGCGCCTGCGCCCCCGGCCGCGGCCGCGCCCGCGCCGCCGCCCGTGGCGCCCCCCGTCGCGGCCGCCAACCCGACCGAGACCATGCGTCGCACGCTGGATGCGTACGTGGCCGCGTTCAACGCGCACGACGCGCGCAAGCTGGCCGATTGCTACAAGCCCGAGGCGGTGGTGGCCACCACCGGCCCGAGCGGACTCGCCGAGCATCGCGGGCGTGACGCCATCGAGAAGCAGCACATCGGCCTCTTTTCGAGCATGCCCGACATCCGCATGGCCACCGAGCGCGTGTTGGTCCAGGGCGACGTCGCCGTGCAGCAGTGGGCGTCGGTGGCCACCTACAAGCCGGCCAACGACCCGAACGCGGTCGCCAAGCCCGTCGGCATTCGCGGGCTCACCCTCTTCTGGATCGACACCAGCGACGGGCAGGTGCGCCGCGATCACACCTACTACGACGCCGCGACCCTCAGCGTGCAGATGGGGATGCACAAGGGCCGCGTGCGTCCGCCGCCGACCTTGCCGGGTGGTGCCGGGGAGTGGGTGATGGCCGGCGGGCCGAACGAGGCGCGCAACGTGGAGACGGTGAAGGCGCTGTGGTCGGCGGTGGAGCGCAAGGACGACAAGATCTGGGGCGACGCCTACACCGAGGACGTGCAGCTGGTGAACATCAACGAGGCCGAGGACCGGCGTGGCCGCAAGACGGCCAAGGAGGCGCTCGGCGTGCTGGTGCGCGCCTTCCCGGACATCAAGCTCACCCCGCAGAACGCGTGGGGCGTCGGCGACTTCGTGGTCGCCGAGGCGGTGCTCGGCGGCACGCACAAGAACGCGCTCGGGCCCTTCAACCCCACCCACAAGGCGGTCACCTTCCACTTCGTGGACGTGTTCCAGTTCCGCGACGGGAAGATCGCCCAGGCCACCAGCTACGCGTCCAACCTGGAGATGCTGACCCAGATCGGCGTGGGGGCGCCGCCGGCCAAGCCGAAGAAGCCAGCGGCCACGGGCGGCGGCGGCGGCTCGCCGGGGTCCGCCGCGGCGAAGACTCCGGCGAAGGACGGTGCTCCGAAGCCGCCGGCCAACAAGCCGGCCGCCAAGCCGCCGGCCACCACGCCGCCCGCCCCGCCGAAGCCGAAGCCCTGATTGCGAGCGCCGGGCTGGTGCGCGACGATCTCGCCGCGCACGGCCGTCGCCGCGGGTCGCGGCCGGGCGCGTCAGCCGAGCGCGGACGCCTGGAGCTCGAGCACGCGCACCTCGTCTCCGACGCGCACCGTGCCGGTGGCCGCGGCCACCGCATTCTGGCCGAAGAGCACCCTGTGCTCGAGCGTGCGGTAGCGCGCCAGCGCCGCCAGCGTGCCCGGGTCGCGCACGCCACGCTCGGGGTCGACATCGGGGATGGCGCAGCGCGCGCACGGCTTGACCAGCTCGAGGCGCAGGCCGCCGGTCTCGATCACGCGCCAGCCATCCTCCGCGAAGGGCGGCGCGCCGGCGATGACCAGGTTGGGCCGGAAGCGTCGCGGATCCGGTGCGCCGCCGCGGGCGGCGAGGTCGGCGATCGAGGCCTCGCCCAGGAGCAGGTACGGGTAGGCGTCGGCGAACCCCACGCGGTGGCCGGTGGCGTAGCGCTCGTCCACGGTGCGCAGCGCATCGTCGGGCAGATGGACGAGCGCCAGCGGTCGCCCCGCGAAGGCCGATAGCCACCGGGCCGCTTCCGGGCCTGCGTCGACCGCCGCGCAGACGTCACCCCAGACCTGCACCTGACGTCGCGCGGCGGCGCGAGGCTCCTCCACCACCCGCAGCGTCCCTGCGCCGGGCGCGTCGAGGCGCAGCCCGCCGGCTTCGACGGCGACGGCGATGCGCGCGAGCGCGGGCATCTCGCGCTGCGTCACGAAGGTGCCGTCGGCGTCGACGATCATCCAGCGGCGGTCGTGGCGCAGGCCCGCCGGTCCGGCCTCGGCGGCGTCGAGCGCGACGCCGGCGGCGCTCTTGACGGGATAGACGAACAGGGCGGCGACGCGCAGCTTCATGCGGCGGGGTGTGCGGCGCGGGCCAGGAAAGCGGCGCGGGCCAGAAAGCGGCGCGGGCCAGAAAGCGGCGGCCAAGCGTCGATCGACGTGGGCCTGGGTGCTACCATCGCGGTCCTGATGAGCCTACGAAACTTCTCTCGCGCTTCGCTCTTCGTCCTTGCCTGCGCCGGCTCTGGCCTGGCCCTGTCCGCCGCCGCCTGCGGCAGCGAAGCAGACGACGGCGCCGGCGGGGCGGGCGCGGCCTCGAGCAGCGGGACTCCGGCGGGCAGCGGGGGCAGCGGCGCCACCGGCGGCGGCCCGGGCAGCGGCGGGACGGGTGGCGACGGCGCCGCGAACCCCGGCTGCGAGGAGCCGGGCGACCACCCGGGTGCTGGGCCGACCCTGGCGGTCGACAGCGTGGAGGCCACGCTGGAGGATACCGACGGGAACCCCATCGCGGATTCCCAAGTCCAGCTCTGCGGCATCAACCTCTGCCTCTACGGAGACACGGACGGCACCGGCCATGTCACGGTCCCCGGTGGGGCCGAGATGCTGGAGCGACCGGCGTTCAAGTATGGCGACGGCACGCGGCACGCGCGCTTCGCCGTCCCCGTCGTGGAGGCGGACACCAGCCTCGGCACCCTGGTCACCGTCGCGCTCCCCAGCGAGGGCGTGGACCTGGCCATCGGCACGGTGGTCGAGTCCGGCCCGGTGGAGCTCGACATCGCCGCCGGCTCGGGATTCGTCCTCGACGAGCTCACCTTGGACGAGCCCGACGAGCTCTTGTTCCGCGCCGCCTCCATGGACCCGACACTGCTCCCGGCCGGCGTCGGCGTGCCCGAGGGCATGGTCACCGTCTACGGCGTGGCGCCGCTGGAGACCATCTTCTGCCCGCCGGCGCAGGTCACCGTGACCAACGAGACCGGATTGCCCGCCGACTCGGCGGTGGAGTTCTGGTCGCACGGCGTCGACGTCTTCGAGCTCGCGGCGCCGTACGCCGGCTGGCGCAAGGTCAGCGACGGCACGGTGAGCGCGGACGGGATGACCATCTCGACCACCGCCGGTCAGGGCATCGAGGTGCTGACCACCTTCGGCATCAAGCCGGCGGAGTGAAGGCCATGCAGCCGTCTCCCTGCAGCTCGGTGCGGCGTGCCCGCTGGCTGGCCCTGGGCGCCTCCCTCGCGTTCTGCGCGTTCGCCACCGGCTGCATGGGGACGGCCGAGGACGACGGGCTGGAGCCGCCGCCGGAGGGGCCGTTCCCCTTCGTGCCGGACGAAGAGATCGTCGACTACCCGCTCGACGCAGGCGGGACCGACAAGGGCGACGTCATGGAGAACATCGTCTTCGCGACGGCGCTCATCAACGCGCTCGACTTTCCCGACGCGGCGGCCACCGAGATCCAGCTCGCCGACTTCTACAACCCGACCGGCGACGGCGTGTTCCCGGAGGGGTCGCCGTTCCCCGCCGGCACCAAGAAGCCGCGCGCGTTGCTGATCACCATGGCGGCGCGCTGGTGCCAGCCCTGCCGCGTCGAGGCCAAGGGCACCCTGCCCGACAAGTACGCCGAGCTGGGCCCGAAGGGCGCGGAGTTCCTGCTGGTGCTCGCCGACGGCGCCAAGGCGGGCGTCCGCGCCACGGAGGAGGACCTGCGCGTGTGGACGGGCAGCTTCGACACCGCCTACCCGGCGGCCATCGACGAGGACTCCGAGCTCGCGCAGCACTTCCAGAAGGAGCAGTACCCGGCGAACATGATCATCGACACCACGACCATGAAGATCGTGGAGCGCATCGTCGGCATCCCGGGAAAGACCAGCGGCTTCTGGAAGCTGATGGCCAGCCTGGTCGAGGACTAGCCGGGCGCCTGCCGCTGCTCACTGCCCGGCGGCCGCGCAACCGCGGGGCGAGCCGCCCTCGCAGCCCTTGTCGTAGAGCGCCCGGGCACGCCTCGCATCCCTGGTGACGCCGCGCCCTTCGGCGTGGAGCGCGCCGAGGCTGGTGCACGCTTCGGCGTAGCCGCCCTCGCAGGCGCGCAGGAACAGGGCGGCGGCGCGGGCCATGTCGGCGGGGACGCCGCTGCCGTCGACGTGCATGGCGCCGAGCAGGAAGCAGCCCTCCGCGTCTCGGGCATCGCAGGCCTTCTTCGCCAGGGTCGCCGCCTGGGCGACGTCCTTGTCGATGCCCTGACCGAGCAGCAGCGCGGCGGCGAGCCGGCTGCAGCCGGTCGGCGCGGTGTTGCTCTCGCAGGCGCGGCGGAAGGGCCGACGCCCACCTTCTGGTCGCGCTCCACGCCGCGCCCGGCGAAGTACGCCTGGCCGAGGTTGGCGCAACCGGGCATGTGGTCGCCGGAGCACGCCTTGCGGAACGACTGCACCGCGCCGGCGGAGTCGCTGGCCACGCCGAGGCCACGGTCGAGGCGCTCGCCGAGGCCGCTGCAGCCGCCGAGGTCGCCGCCCTCGCAGGCCTTGCGAAAGAGCGCGGTGGCCTGGGCGTCGTCGCGCGGCGCACCGCGCCCGCGCGCCAGGGCCACGGCCACCACGGTGCACGCGGCCGGCTTGCCGGCGTCGCAGTCGCGCCGGCTCGACGCCACCTGCTCCGGGCAGGGGCCCTGGGTCGGGTCGCACGGCGCGGCGGCGGCAGCGCCGGTCGGGGGTGGCACGGCAGCAGGGGCGGCGCCCCCGCACCCGGCCCCGGCGCCCAGCGCCAGCAGGGCGAGCAGCATGCTTCGCGAGAGCATGCGCCCATCTAGCACGACGGGCGCGGTGCGCGCGCGGCCGGTCGACGTCGCGCTTCCGCGCGCGCGCCGTCGTGCTAGGTGACCCGGATGCGGCCGCTGGTGATCGGCATCGCCGGGGGCACCGGCTCCGGCAAGACGACGGTGGCCCGGCGCATCGCCGAGGCGCTCCCGGCGAGCGCGGTGACGCTGGTGGAGCACGACTGGTACTACCGCGACCGGCCCGATCTCGGCTTCGACGAGCGCTGCGCGCAGAACTACGATCACCCCGACGCGCTGGAGACCGAGCTCTGCGTCGAGCACCTGCGCGCCCTGCGCGCGGGCCACGCGGTGGACGCGCCGTCGTACGACTTCAAGGCCCACCGGCGGCGCGCGGAGTGGCGCCGCGTCGAGCCCACCGACGTGATCGTCGTCGAGGGCATCCTGGTCTTCGTCGAGGAGACGCTGCGCCAGCAGATGGACGTCAAGGTCTACGTGGACACCGACGCCGACATCCGCGCCTTTCGCCGCATTCGCCGGGACATCGAGCAGCGCGGGCGCACCTTCGACTCCATCCGCGAGCAGTACTACCGAACCGTGCGCCCCATGCACCTGCAGTTCGTGGAGCCCTCGCGCCGCTGGGCGGACGTGATCATCCCCGAGGGCGGCGACAACAGCGTGGGCATCGAGCTCATCGTGGCCCGGGTGCGGCAGCGCGTGATGTGAGCGCGGCGGGCGCCTTGCCACAGGAGCGAGGTCTCCTGGCGGAGCCTCAGCGCCAGCTGATCTCGACCTGCTTGGCGCCGAGCTGGGTGGCCAGGGTGCGCAGCTGGCGCTCGGCGTGCTGGCGCGCGCGGCCCATGACCTCCGCCTCGGCGGCGGCCTTCTCGATGGCCGCCAGCGCCTCCTGGCGCGCGCGCGTCTCCAGCGCCTCGTTGCGCCTGGCGAGCAGGTCGGTCTTGCGCGTGTAGACGTAGGTGCCCTTCTCGTCGAGCCGCGAGGAGAGCACCTCGGGCTGCGGAAGGCGCATGCGGGCCGTGCCGGTGGCCTCGTCGAAGGTCACGTCGCCGTCCTGCAGCTTGCCGAGATCGACGCCGATCACCACGTCGCCGGCGGCCACTAGGAGGATGGCGTCGGAGGTCTCCACCAGCCCGAAGAGGCGGCTCTGCCGGTCGGAGAGGTCGATGACCTTCTCCAGGTGCAGCTCGGTGGTCTCCAGCCGCGCCAGGTCCTTGATGGCGGTGAGCAGGGTGCCGGTGGGCTTGACCGTGATCACGCTGCTCGGCGGCGGCGGGGGATCGGCCAGGAAGTACATGGCGCCGAGGATGCAGAGGCCCACGAAGGAGGCGACGGCCAGCGGCGCCCACAGCGAGCTGCCCGAGCCTCGCGGCGGGGCAGCCAGCGGCGCGGCGGCGTACGGATCGCCGATCGCCGGCGGGGCGGGGGCGTCTCCGGGCGCGCGCGGCGCGGGGGTCTCGGTCATGCGCCACACGGTAGCAGCCGGCGCCGTCGCGGGCGCGCGTGTGGCGCACCGCGCAGAGGGTAGGAGGCCTCTCGCGCTCCGCTCAGCTGGCGGCGGCGACTGGCTCCAGGCGGGGCACGAGCTCGCGTGGCAGGGGCGTGTCGTCCCCCGGCTGGCGGGTCGCGAGCGAGGCACGCGCGGCGCGGATGCCGTCGCGCAGGCGGCGCACCGACATGCCGCCCGTGCCCTCCGGCGCCAGGGCCAGGCGCGCGTCGGCGCGCTCGAAGAGACGCGCGGCCCCGGTGGCGCTGCCCTGCACATCGAGCTTGTGCATGGCGGCGGCGACCAGGATCAGGCCCTGCAGGAAGCCCTTCATGGTGGCGTGGTCCTCCTGGCGCCAGATGGTCTCCCAGTGCTCGTGCGCCTCGTAGAAGTTGCCGCGCTGGTAGGCGGCGACGCCGAGACGCAGGTAGCCGGCCCGGTTGGCCGGTGGCTCGGCAGGCCGCTGGCGCCACGCCGCGGACTCCTGCGCGCCCAGGAGGGGAGGGATGAGTGCCTCGGGCAGCCCGCGCTCACCCGCGGCCAGGCGGCGCTCCGCCTCCAGACGCAACGCCAGCGACGCATCGCGGAAGACGCCGAGCGCGACGCCGCCGTGGTCCTCCGGCAGCGGCCGCATGCGCCCGATGGCGCGATCGAGCAGGGTCAGCGCCCCGCGCGGGGCGACGGCGTTGCGCAGCTTGTGGACGGCGCTGGTGACCTGGATGAGCGCCTGGAGAAACTGCCGGTTGTCGTCGTCGTCCTCGTCGTTCCACAGCTCCTCCCACAGCTCGTGCGCCTCGTAGTGGAGGCCGGAGCGGTAGGCGAGCACGCCGCGCTGGAAGGCGGCTTCTCGTTCTGCGCGCGTGCTGGGCACCGCGGCAGGCTACACGCCGCGGGGCTAGGCGAGCACCGCCCGGATCACGGAGCCGTTGTCGGTGACGGCGATGGGCCGCCCCCCCGGGCTGGTCGCCGACCGGGCGGGGTCGATCCCCAGCGCGTGGGCCATGGTGGCGTGGATGTCGGCGACGCCGACCTGTCCGCTCACCACGCGCGCACCGTCGTCGTCGGTGGCGCCATGCACCACGCCGCCGCGCACGCCGCCGCCGGCGAGGACCGCGCTCCAGGCCTGCGGATAGTGGTCCCGGCCCTCGTCGCCGTTGATGCGCGGCGTGCGTCCGAACTCCCCCATCCAGGCGACCAGGGTGGAGTCGAGCAGCTGCCGCTCGGCGAGCTCGCGGAGCAGCGTGGCCATGGCCGGGTCGAGCGTGCCCATCAGGCGCGCCGTGCGGGTGAAGCCGTCCTTGTGGGTGTCCCAGCCGTCGAGCACCACCTCCACGAAGCGCACGCCGGCCTCCACCAGGCGGCGCGCGGTGAGGCAGCCGCGACCGAAGGCGCTGTCGCCGTAGGCAGCGCGCACTGCCTCGGGCTCCGAGGAGACGTCGAAGGCGGCGAGGTCCGGCGAGCCCATCAGCCGACGTGCCTTGTCGTAGAGATCGCGCCGCGCGGCCACCTTGGGATCGGCGGTGCGCCGGGCGAAGTCGTCCTCGAGCATGGACAGGGCCTCGCGCCGCGCGGCGAGGCGCGGGTCGTCGACGTTCCCCGGGGCGGTGACGTTTCGCGGGAGCGACCCGGGCTCGGCGACCACGAACGGCCCGTGCGACAGGCCGAGCAGCCCCCCTCCGGCGCTCGGCCCGCCGAGGCTCACGAAGGCCGGCAGGTCGCGTTCTGGGCCGGTCGACGAGGCGCTGACCCAGGCGCCGAAGGACGGGTGGTCGACGGTGGGGCTCGGCGCGTAGCCGGTGTGCACCAGGTGCTGGGCGCGCTGGTGGTTCCCCTCCTTGGTGCTCACCCCGCGCAGCAGGGCCAGGCGATGGGCCTGGGCGGCGAGCCCGGGCAGGTGCTCGCTGATGCGCATGCCCGGCGCGCTGGTCTGGATGGCCTTGTGCTTGCCGCCGGTGGGCTTGCCGGGCTTCGGGTCCCAGGTGTCGATGTGGCTCGGCCCGCCGTTCATCCACAGCAGGATGCAGGCCTTGGCGCTGGCGCCGGCGGGCGCCGTCTGGGCCAGCGCCTCGGCGCCCAGGCCCCAGCGCGCCGCGCAGGCCACGCCGACCGCGCCGGCGCCGAGGGTCAGGAAGTGTCTGCGATCGAGGGGCATGACGACGTTGCTCAGTGGTTGAAGACGAACTCGCTGGAGTTGACCAGGGCCCAGAAGAGATCTTCGTAGGCCTGCTGCTCGGCGGTGGTGGCGCGCGACGGGACGCGGCGCGCGTAGCGTCCGAGCGGATCGGCGGGCACGCCCTTGCGCTTGCGCTCGCGGGCGGCGGCCAGTGGCCCGCTGCTCTCCACGGCCTGGCGCGGTCGATCGAGGAACGCAGACCAGCGCGCCGTCTCGGCGGGGGTCGGCGATCGCGACAGGGTGCGCAGGTAGAGCGCCTCGATGCGCGCCGCGCGATCGGGCAGGGCCAGCACCTCCTCGAGCGCCCCGCGCGGCACCAGGCTGGACGCGCCGCTCACCAGCGGCCCGTTCTGCAGGAGCAACGCCTGGGGCACGGTGCCGTCGAACGTCTCCGGGTGGCTCTCCTCGTCCACGTCGAAGACGAAGGCGTAGTGGCGGCGCAGCTGCCCGCGCAGGTCCATCAGGTCGGCGCCGGTCACCTCCTCGAGCACCGGCTCCAGGCCGCCGGCGGCGATCACGGCGTCGAGCAGCACGTCCGGCGGCAACGGCTCGAGCGGGTGGAAGGACCAGAGCGCGGCGTCACCGGGCGCGCCGGCCGGGTGGCGCGCCTCGAGCTGATAGCTCTCCAGCGAGGTCAGCAGGCGCACCAGGTGGTGCAGATCGAAGCCGCTCTCGGCGAAGTCCGTGGCCAGTGCATCGAGCACCTCGGGTGCGGCCGCAGGGTTCGAAGAGCGCAGGTCGTCCACCGGGTCGACCAGTCCCCGTCCGATGAACAGCGACCACATGCGGTTGACGATGGCCCTCGTGAACCAGGGGTTTTCGCGCGAGGTCATCCACGCCGCCAGCGCCTGGCGCCGGTCGGGTGCGGCCTGGCCAGGAGCGAGGTGTCCTGACAGAGCCTCGAGCTCGGTCCCATCGAGGGTGCGCGGCTCGAGGCGGATGGCGCGGCGCAGCTCGGCGTCGCGACGCATGGCCGGGGCCGGCTTGGCGCCGTCCTGCACGCTGACGCGGCGGATGCGCATCCCCGTCATGGTGTCGACCGGCTCGGGCCGCGTGCGCGCGAAGAAGGCCGCGAAGCGCTGGAAGTCCTCCTGCGTCCACTTCTCGGTCTTGTGGTCGTGGCACTGCGCGCACTGGATCTGCACGCCGAGCATCACCCGCGAGACCTGCCCGGCCAGGTCGGCAGGGCTCTTCTGGTAGCGGAGGAGCCAGTTGACCGCGCCGTTCACGTCGCTGCGGTCGTCACCGTCGGGGCTGTTGGTGCCCACGGCGCTGACCAGCTGGGTGGCCATCTCGTTCCACGGCGCGTTGCGGACGAAGGCCTCGCGCAGCCAGCGCCGAAGCTCGGTGCGGTCCACGAATGGATTGCGCGCGTCGGGCCCGAGCAGCTCGCGCTCCCAGTACGTCGTCCAGCGCTCGGCGTAGGCGGGGCTGGCGAGCAGCGCGTCCACCGCGCGGGCGCGCTTGTCGGGGCTGGCGTCGGCCAGGAACGAGCGCACCGCGCCGGGGGAGGGCAGCGTCCCCACCAGGTCGAGGTGGACGCGGCGCAGCCAGCCGGCGTCGTCGACGCGCGGCGCCGGCGTCACGCCGCCGGCCTGCCAGCGCGCTCGCAGCAACGAGTCGACGCGACCCGCCACCGTCGGCGGCGGCTGCGCATGCGCGGCCGTCTCCGGCGGTGGGGGCGGGGCGGGCTCGGAGAGGCCGCCCTTGCAGCTGGCAAGGGCCGCCGAGATGCCGAGCGCGGCGGCGAGAACGAGCGTGCGCATGGATGCCTCTCCGACGCCGGGTCGCGCGGGACGGTGGGACAGGTTCAGGCGGCGGCGCCGTCGCGCTTGCCCTTGCCGCCCTTGCCCTTCCACTCGATGCCGTTCTTCTCCATCGCCTTGCGCTTGGCGTCCTTGGACACCGCGCGCACCTGCTTCGCCTCGTCGGCGGTGACGGTGCCGTCGGCGGCCGCCTTGTCGATGGCCGCGCGCACCGTGGCCACGCCGGCCTCGACGTCCTTGCGGATCTGGGCGCGCTTGGCCTCGGGCACGTTCTTCTTGGTCAGGATGGCCTCGAGCTTCTCCTTCTGCTTGGCGATGCGCTTCTCGGCGTGTGCCTTGAAGTCGGCAGCCTTCATCGGGAAGTTCTTGGCGTGGTCACCTCCGCGCACGTGCTCCGCGGAGCCGTCGCCACGGTTGGCTCCGGTGCTGGCCAGGGCGGTCGCCGGGACGGCGACGGCGAGGACGAGGGCTGCGGCGAGGGGTCGGAACAATCGGGTCATTTGAGAAAACCTCCGAGGGGGGTCACGGCCATTTCCAGGACAGCGCCGACATCCGGCTCGGTCCTGGACGAGGACCGCGTTTCGACAACCCATTCAGCACGCGGCGTGCCAGGTGATTCCCGGCGAGAAAACCGGATCGCGGGCGGCGCTCTGCGGAGCGGTTGCCGCACACCGCCAGCGCGTCTGCGGCAGCTGCTCCGCAGGCGCGGCAGGCGGCCCGTTTCGCGGCCGCGCAGGAACAAATGGCGCGCTCCGTGTTCGGACCGCCATGTCTGCGCCCAGGCGAGCTGCCTTCCCCGAGAGGTCCCAGATCCGCCGCGATCGCGCCGTGGTGCTCGATGTCAGCCAGAGCCAGTCGGCGGAGACCATCGCCGCGCAGGCGGCGGTCGCCGTGACGCTGGTGCGGCGCCTGGACGCGGGCGAGCGCTTCGTCATCCTCGCCTGCGACTCGGCGTGCAGCACTTACCCGGAGGACGGGCAGGCCATGGCCGACCCGGCCACCGTCGAGGCGGCGGCGCGCTGGCTCGGGGCCTGCGAGCCGGGGCTCGTCGGACATCGCCGGCGCGCTGCTCGCGGCCGTCGGGCGCCTGACGGTGACCGGCCCGGGCGCGCGGCCGGACGGCAGTGGCGCCGCGCAGGTGGTCTACCTCGGCGACGGCTCGCCGAGATCGGGCGAGCTCGACGCCACCAGCATCGCGGCCCGCGTCCGCCCCGTGGTCGAGGCGCGGCACGCCGACCTCCGCCTGCTCGGCGCCGGGCGCACCGTGGACGAGGTGACGCTGCGCGGGCTGGCCGCCGAGCTCGGCGCCACCTACGAGGCGGTGCGCAGCGGCGGCGCCCTGGGGGCGCGCGCCGAGGAGATCGCGCTGGCGCTGCGCAGCCCGGTGCTGCGCTCGCCGAAGGTGGAGCTACCCGCCGGGCTGGAGGACGTGCAGCCGCGCGTCCTGCCGAACCTTCGTCTCGGCGAGGAAATCCAGCTGGTCGGGCGCCTCCGCGCGGGCGCCGATCTCGCCGGCGCGCTGCGGCTCACCGGCGTTGTCGATGGCCGCCCCTACGCGCGCAGCGCGGCGCTGCGCTGGGACCAGGCGCGGGCGCCGAACCCGCTGTTGCCCCGGGTGTGGGCCGAGGCGCGCATCGCCGATCTCGGCGCGAGCGTCGGCCCGGAGGCCGTGGCCGAGGTGGTGGCCCTGTCCACGCGCTACCACGTGATGAGCCGGCACACGTCGCTGCTCGTCCTCGAGAACGAGCGCATGTTCGCCCAGTTCGGGATCGAGCGCACCGCGCGGCGCGCCGAGGAGCGCGCCGATCACCGGTTCGGTGCCATGTCCGGGTCGGGGCGGCTGGGCGGCAGCCACCAGCGGGAGCGGGAAGGCGAGGCGGCCGACGTCGGAGCCCTGAAGAAGGGCAGCGGCGAGCCGCCGGTGTCACTCGGCGGCGTCTCCGGCGGCAGCCCGCTCGGCGACGGCGAGAGCCGGGCGCGCGGCAACCTGTGGGGCGACGAGCGCGCGGACATGGCGGGCGGTCTCGGCCTCTCCGGCAAGGGCGAGGGAAGCGGCGGCAAGGGCGAGGGAGGCGGCGGCAAGGGCGAGGGGATCGGGCTCGGCTCGGTCGGCTCACTGGGCCACGGCGCGGGGAGCGCGAGCGGGAGCGGGAGCAGCGGCTTCGGCGGCGGCCTGCGTCCCGGCGTGCCCGGGCACACCGCCAAGCCCCCGCAGGTGCGCATGGGCGCGTCGATGGTCAGCGGGCGCCTGCCTCCCGAGATCATCCAGCGCATCGTGCGCCAGCACTTCGGGCGGCTGCGCAGCTGCTACGAGCGTTCGCTGAAGCCCGGCTTCGCCAACGCCGCCGGCCGCGTCTCGGTGCGCTTCCTCATCGGTGGAGACGGCGCCGTGCGCAATGCCGCCAGCGCCAGCAGCGAGCTCGGCGCAGACGTCACCGACTGCGTGGTGGGTGTCTTCCAGGGCATGGTCTTCCCCGCAGCGGACGCGTCCCCCGGCCCGCTCGGCGGCCCGCAGGGCGTGACCGTCGTCTACCCCATCCTCTTCGCGCCCGGCGATGGCCCTCCGGGAACACCGGTGGCGCAGTCGCAGCCCCCGAACGCGCTCCCGACCGGTCACGGCGGCGCCTCCAGAGTGCCGTCGGGCGGCAACTGGCGCGGGATGTCGACGATGCCGTCGCCGGCTCCGCCGCCGCAGCAGCCCTCGGCTTCGCATCGACCGGGCGACGAGCGCTGGCGCAGCGAGGGCGAGGACGCGCTCGCCAAGCTGCGCGCCAGGCGCGCCGAGCAGCCCGAGGTGCGCGCGGCGCACGCGGCGCTGGTCAAGGGGCTGCTGGCGCGTGGCCGCTTTCCGGAGGCGCTCTCTGCGGCCGGCCGGTTCGGCGAGGTCGACCCGGACTCCTCGGCGGCGCGCGAGCTCCTCGCGCAGGCGGCAGCGGCCACCGGCGACCAGGCGATGGCCCTGGCCGCGGTCGACGCTCATGTCGAGACCGAGCCGCGCAGCCGCGCCGCGCACCTCCGCGCCGCGCGCGCCCTGGAGGCCGCTCGCGACGAGCGCGACACCTCGAGGACTGAGATCCGCCCACGGAACCGGGGAGGGGGCGGGCTGGGCCGGCCGTCCCAGGAGGTGCGGCTGGCAGCTTCGCGCCGGCGGTGGGAAGCGCGGTGGCCGGCAGGCGCCGGCACCGGCGCCCGTCAGTGGCGGTGCCGCGCGTCGATGGCCTCGAGGCGCCGCACGCCGTCGTCGCCCTCGGTCCCGCGCGGCGCGTCGAGCCACGCGGCCAGGATCTCCCTGGCCATGTCGGCCGAGAGCGTGCGGTTGGACAGGCAGAGCACGTTGGCGTGGTTCCACTTGCGCGCGCCCGAGGCGGTGCCGGGGTCGGCGCACAGCGCGGCGCGGATCCCGCAGACCTTGTTCGCCGCCATGCTGATGCCGGTGCCCGTCCAGCACAGGAAGACGCCCTCTTCGCAGGCCCCTCCGGCCACCGCCAGCGCCGCCTGCTCGGCGACGTCGGCCCACGCCTCCTCGCGCCCGCTGGCCACGGCGCCGAAGCGGACCACCTCGTGGCCGCGACGCTCGAGCTCCGCCTCGATGACCGCGTGCACCGGATAGGGCTCGTCGGAGCAGAGGGCGACGCGCACGGTCAGGGCCCCTTGATGCCGAAGCGCGCCATCAGGCGCTGCAGGTGCCGCCGATCGACGCCGGCCTCGCGTGCGGCCTTGGAGACGTTGCCGCCGGTCTTGCGCAGGATCTCCTCGACGTAACCCTGCTCGAAGCGGTCGGTCCACGCTTCCTTGGCCTCGTGGTACGGCAGCGACAGCAAGGCGTGCAGCGGATCGCCGTTGGCGGCGCCACCGGCGCCACCGGCGCCTCCCGCGGGAGACGGCTCCGGTCGCTCTCCGGGAGCGGCCACCGCGCCGAGCACGCTCCAGCGCTCCACGAGGTTGCGCAGCTCCCGCACGTTGCCGGGGAAGTCGTAGCGCATGAGCATGGCGGTGGCCGTCTCGTCGAGGCGCGCCAGCGGCGGGGCGCCGGCGGCGGCGCGCCGGCGCGCCAGCTCGTCCTGCACGTGATCGACGAGCAAGCGCAGGTCGTCGAGGCGCGTGCGAAGCGGCGGGATGCGCACCACCACCACCGCCAGCCGGTAGTAGACGTCCTGGCGGAAGCGCCCGCCGGCCACCTCGCGGGCCAGCGAGCGGTTGGTGGCCGCGATCACCCGCACGTCCACCGGCTGGCTGCGATCCGAGCCCACCGGCTTGACCTCGCGCCGCTCCAGCGCGCGCAGCAGCTTGGCCTGCATGTCGAGCGGCAGCTCGCCGACCTCGTCGAGGAACAGCGTGCCCTTGTCCGCGGACACGAAGGCGCCGGTGCGCTCGCGGACGGCGCCGGTGAAGGCGCCCTTCTCGTGGCCGAAGAGCTCGCTCTCGATGAGCTCGCGCGGGATGGCGCCACAGTTGACGGCCACGAAGGCGCCGGCCCGGCCGCTCTGCTCGTGCAGGCCCTCGGCGGCCAGCTCCTTGCCGGTGCCGGTCTCCCCCTCGACGAGCACGGTGAGGTCGGTGGCCGCCACCCGCTCCAGCAGCGCGAAGGTCTCGCGCATGGCCGAGCTGACCCCCAGCATCCGCCCGAAGCGCGCGCGCGGGGAGATCTCCTGCTCCACCGACTCGGCCAGCGGTTCCAGGCGCAGGGTGCTCTTGCCGATGCGCAGCAGGGTGTCGGCGTCGACGGTGACGCGCTCCACCCGCAGCTCGTCGATAAACGTGCCGTTCGTCGAGCCGGTGTCGCTGACCGTCCAGCCGTGGGCGCCGGCACGGATGGCCACGTGCTCACGCGAGACCGCCGGGTCGTTGACGTGCACGTCGGTCTCCGGGCTGGACCCGATGCGCACCTCGTCCTGGGCGAAGGTCAGGACCGTGCCCTGCTGGCTGGTGTCCGGCGCGTCGACGATGACCACGCGCAGCTTGCGCATGCGGCGCACCTCGGCGCCGGTCGAGGAGGTGATGACCTCGGTGACCGGCGAGCGCGACGCGCCGGCGGGGGGCGGGGCATCGGCTGCGGGTGCGGCGCGGCTCACGGATCCTTGTCCTCCACCTTGGAGCCACCGCGGGGGTGAGCTGCACGAAGACCAGGTGCTCACCGGGTCCGACGTTGAAGGTGTACTCGCGTCGCTCCCCGCGCACCGGAACAATGAGGGTGTGCGGGCCGGGATCGATGGGCATCGGGCTTCCGTCGATGGGCGGCGTCACCGCCTTGCCGTCGATCTCCACCGGGGTGCGGCGCGGTAGCGCGGCGGAGAGCGATATCGAGCCGCGCTGGGGGCGGACCACGGAGATGCGCCCCAGCACCGCGCCGAGGATGGCGGTGAGCGCCGCGGCCAGCACCGCGGTGGCCACGCTCACGCGGCGACGCCGGAGCCGCGCGCCCGTCGCCGAGGCCGGCGCCGTGTCGCGGGGCGCGGGGCGGGCCATGGG
>JBBJMR010000090.1:0-27402 GCA_037720395.1 Polyangiaceae bacterium | reverse complement strand
TGCGAGGTCTCCTGGCGGAGCCTCGGCAGGTGCGAGGTCTCCTGGCGGAGCCTCGCCGCCCGTTCAGCGTTCGGCGCCTGCGAGCTGGGACGTTCCGCCCGAGCTCGATAAGCAAAAGCTCGATGGCGTGCTGCGCGCCGTGTGTGGCCTGTCGTGGGCATCCGCGCGGCGCCTGGTGGAGACCGGCAAGGTGCGCGTCTCGGGAGAGCTGGTCACCCAACCCACGCGGCGGGTGCGCGCCGGCGACCCGGTGGCCATCGACGAGCGCGCGCCGCGCCCGCGCGTGGCCGCGGTGCTCGCGGCGGCACGCGATCTCGTCGTCTACGCCGACCCGGCGCTGGTGGTCATCGACAAGCCGGCGGGCATGAGCACCATCCCCTACGGCGACGAGGACTCCGCGCAGCGCGAGGACACGCTCGATGCGCTGGTGCGCGATGTGCTGGCGCGCAAGGACAAGATCCGCGGGCGGGCCCCGCTCGGCGTGGTGCAGCGCCTCGACAAGGAGACCAGCGGTCTCATCGTCTTCGCCCGCACCTTCGCTGCCAAGAAGCATCTGACGCAGCAGCTGCGCACGCGCACCATGGGCCGCGTCTACCTGGCCATCGCGCACGGCGTGGTGCGCGCCCAGACGCACCGGAGCCTCCTCGCCCCCGATCGCGGCGACGGGCTGCGCGGCACGCGCCGCCACGGCAAGGCGAAGCCCGCGGAGCGCGGCGAGGAACAGCTGGCGGTCACCCACGTCGAGCCGCTGGAGGCGCTGGCCGGCGCCACCCTGGTGCGCTGCCGCCTGGAGACGGGCCGCACCCACCAGATCCGCATCCACCTCTCCGAGGCCGGCAACCCGCTGGTGGGCGAACGGGTCTACGTGCGCGAGTTCCGCGGCACGCCCATCCCCGCGCCGCGGCTGATGCTGCACGCCACCGAGGTGGTCTTCGAGCATCCGCAGCACGAGCGGCCGATGCGCTTCGAGCGCCCGCCGCCGGCGGACTTCGCCGAGACGCTGGCGCGCCTGCGCCGGAGGTGACCGGCTACCTGTTGGGCTTCCCCAGCGCCTCGCTCATCGCAGCCGCGGTGGCGTCCACCAAGGGCATCATCTTGGCGTAGTCCATGCGCGTCGGCCCGAGCACACCCACCGTCCCGGCCACGCGCCCGCGATCGGTGTATGGCGCCACGACCAGGCTGAGCTGCCCGGCGCCGAGCTCGCCGGCCTCGCTCCCCACGAACACCGTCACTCCGCCGGCGGCCAGCGTCTTGTCGAGCAGCTGGATGAGCTCCTCGCGCTCCTCGAGCGCGCGCATGAGCTTCTTCAGGCTGTCGGCGTCGCCGTACTCGGGCAGGTCGATGAGGCGCGCGTGCCCCTCGATGACCAGCGTGTCTGCGCCGCCGCGCCGCCCCACGTCTTCGAGGGCCATGCTGCCGAGCTCGAAGGCGCGTCGTCGCAGCGTGTCGTAGAGCAGCTTCTCGTCGGCCAGGCGCCGCGCGAACAGATC
Organism: Polyangiaceae bacterium; assembly: GCA_037720395.1. Classification (GTDB taxonomy): domain Bacteria; phylum Myxococcota_A; class Polyangia; order Polyangiales; family Polyangiaceae; genus JBBJMR01. The sequence goes on along the minus strand of JBBJMR010000090.1, from coordinate 25,912 downwards.
GCGGATCTCGCCGAGCGTGCGACCCTCGATGACGTCGCCGAGGAGGTTGTGGATGCGGGTCAGCTCGCTGTCCGGCAAGCCTTCCTCCACCGGCAGGAAGCGGTTCTCCACGGTGCCGTCGCTGAAGACCAGCACCGCCAGCAGCTGCTTGGGCTTGGTGGGGATGAAGCGCAGCTGCGCCAGCGCGCGCATTTCCTGGCGCGGAGGCGCGACGACCGCGGCGGCGCCGGCCATCTCCGAGAGCAACCTGCCCGTCTCGCGCAGCGGATCGTCGGCGCCGGCGTAGATCTCGGCGAAGCGCGCGCCGATGCGCGCCTGCTCCTCCGGGGTGACCCGCTGCAGCTCCATGAGGGTGTCGATGAACAAGCGCAGCGCGCGGTCGGTGGGGATACGGCCGGCGGAGGTGTGCGGCTGCTTCAGGTAGCCGGCCTCTTCCAGGTCGGCGAGGACGTTGCGCACCGAGGCCGCCGAGAGGTCGAGGCCGTACTTGCGCGCCAGGGTGCGGCTGCCGACCGGCTCGCCGGTGGCAATGAACTCGGTGACCACCGAGAGCAGGATCTTGCGGGCGCGTGGCGAGAGGTCAGACAACTGTGCCCGTATCTTGAGCGCTGGCACCCGGTCCGGTCAACGTCGGCGCGTCGAGTCCCGGGAAGGCTCGCAGCCCCTTCCCTTCTCGGAGGCCCACGGAAGCAAGTTCCGCGGGGCCCCCCAACCCTCGTGCTGCTTGCGCCGAACGAAACCACCGCCCGGCACCAAGGCCGAGCGTTTTCGTGCCTGTTTGCAAGCCAGTGAGTGTCCTCGAGCGCGGGCCGTCCAACGGGCTGCACCCCCGAGGAATCCTTGGATATGTTACCCCGCGTGCCCAACAAGAGCTCCTGCGCCCTGATCCTGCTGGTCATGGCAGTCGCCTGCGGGAACTGGGGCTGCCCGAGCGCCGCCAACTTCCTGCCCAAGTCGGTGCGCTGGTTCCTGTTCGCCAACTACGGCGCCAACAAGATCTGCCCGGAGATGCTGAAGCGCAGCGTCATGCTTCGCCTCTCGGAGCGGCAGAACGGCATCGGCCGCTTCTTCCCCATCGGCTGCAACTACAACGTCGACAACACCGCCGAGACGGTGACCGTGCACGTCACTGGCACGGGGTACGGGTGGATGTCGCCGGCCAAGCGCGTCGGCTTCTCGATCACGACGTCGGTCGAGTACCGCTCCGACTTTCAGGTCGCGGGGGACGACGCCTACGTCTGGGCCAAGCTGAACCGCATCGTCCAGGGCCCGAACTTCCAGCTCGGGTACGTCGAGAACCCGATCCTGGACATCGCCGCCAACCTCCCGGGCATCGGCAGCCTGGCGAACTTCTTCGGCGACCAGATCGTCAAGGGCGAGATGACCCGCGGCTTCACCGTGCTCCACAACCTGGACACCGAGCAGAACGAGTTCTCGCTCGGCATCCTCTACCCGCCCCAGCGCCCGTACAAACCGTTCAACGTCTCGGCGTCGAATCGGCTCACGTACGCGAACGAGACCGTCGACATCCACAGCAACCAGCGCGACTACCTGGGCCCGTTCGAGATCGTCACCGCCAACCAGGCCATCTACTTGATGCTCAACGTCGTCGGGCCGCCGGTGGACGTGATGATCGTCAACAAGCTCACCGGCGACGTGTGGCGCGAGGCGTACCAGACCGGCAAGCCGATGGGCGGGCCCCCGGGGCCGGTGCTCGCGGGCGGGCCGCTCTACCCCGGCACCAACGACACGCGTCGCTACCCGCTCTCGCAGGGGCTCTACTACGTGGTCGTCGACAACACGAATTCGGCCGGCACCATGGCGCCGCCGGTGTCCATCCTCAATCCCCTCGGGGACGCGGTGGCCACCGTCAGCTACGTCGCTCAGCTCGGAGAGTAGCGGGCGTACACGGACACGGACACGGACACGGACACGGCTACGAAGAGCGCTTGTCGGCCTCTCCGCGGCGCGGGGCGGTGGCGGCGAGGCAGTCGGGGCAGGTGCCGTAGAGCTCGTGCTTGTGGGTGCTCACCTCGTACCCGTAGCGCAGGGCGACCTCGTCCTGGAGCTCCTCGATGCGCGGCTCCTCGAACTCGGTGATCTTGCCGCACGACAGGCAGATGAGGTGATCGTGGTGGGTGCTGGCCTCGTCGGCCAGCTCGTAGCGCGACAGCCCGTCCCCGAAGCGCCGCTCCGAGGCGACGCCGCACTCGGCGAGCAGCTTGAGCGTTCGGTAGACGGTGGCGTAGCCGATGCCGCGGTCCTTGGCGCGGACCTCGGCCAGGAGATCCTCGATGGTCACGTGCGGTGAGCCTTCGAAGAAGGTGTCGACGATGAGGCGGCGCTGCGCGGTGGAGCGCAGCCCCTTCTTGGCCATGTATGCAGTGAGGCGCGCACGCAGGCGCTCGAGCGCTGCGTCGTCGGCCATGTGATGATGGTCGATCGGCCCCGCCCCGCCCGGATCGTCCTGCAGGGCACATCTATCCCGTTCGTCCGGACCTCCGTCAAGCCTGGCCGGCGCAGGAAAATCCAGGACGCTCGTGTGCTGCGGACGGCGGGCGCCGGAAGTCACCACGGAGCCCCGCCGCCGCGAAGCCGCGACGGGGCTCCGTGGTGCCGCTCGTCCCGCGAGAGATGGCGCGGCGGCTCGTCAGCCGGGCGTGGTGGTCCGTTCCAGCGCGCGCGAATGGGCGACGGCCATGGCGCCGCCGAGGAGCGAGGCGATGGGCGCGTACGCCGGCGGCAAGATGCCGAAGGCCGCGGCCACCGAGCCGACCAGCGCCGGCACCACTGCCAGCGCCACGGCCACCTTCGCCTCGGCGCGGGTGCGATGCGCCAATGCCGGGACAGCGCCGCGTCGCGCACGTCGTCGGAGGCCAGCGCGACCGCGAAGTCGCCGGGCGTGGACCCAGCCGCGGCCAGCGCCACCGGCACGTCGGCGGCGCCGAGCGCCTCGTCGTCGGTGCCGGCGTGCCCGAGGACGGCCACGCTGACGCCAGCGTCGATGAGGCGGCGCACTTCGCCGGCCCGCTCTGCCGGCGGCACCTCGGGGCGGATGTGATCGATGTCCAGGGAGCGCGCGATGGCCTCGCACGTCTCGCGCGCGTCACCGGAGACGAGCACCGGCTCCACCTGCACGTCGAGCAGGTGCTGAACCGCGGCGCGCGCGCCCGGTCGCAGCCCGTCCTGCAGGCCGAGCATGCCCACCAATCGCGCGCCGACCGCCACCAGCACCACCGTCCGCCCCAGCGTCTCCAGCTCCCCGATGCGCTGCTCGGCGCCGGCGATGCTGATGCGTTGCTCGAGCATCAGCGATCGGTTGCCGACGCAGAGCTCCTCGCCGGTGGAGGTGACCGCGGTCACCCCGAGGCCGGGCACGACGTTGGGGTTGCGCACGGCGTCGGGCCGCACGCCGCGCGTGCGCGCGGCGCGGGTGATGGCCCGGGCGATGGGGTGCTCGCCGTTGCGCTCGGCGCCGGCGGCGAGGGCGAGCACGCCGCCGTCGCCGAGCTTGGGCGCCATGGTCTCGAGCTCGGCCAGCTCGGGCTCGCCGAGCAGCAGCGTGCCGCGCGCGCAGAACATGGCCACCCCGACGCGACCGGCGCGGTGCCAGGCGTCGGCGCTCTTGTAGGTGACGCCGCGGCGCTGGCCGAGCAGCAGGCCGCGCGCCACGTGCGCCGAGGCGATGGTGGCGGTGATGGCCGTGGCCAGGGCGGCGTGCACCGCGGCCGCGGTCATGGCCACGTCCAGGGCGCTGCGCGTGGCCACCGCCGCCGAGACAGCGGCGATGACCGCAGCCACCACCGCCCAGCGCTCGACCAGGGCGCGAGAGGCCTGGGCCACCGGGGCCAGCGCGTCGCCGCGCCGGCGGGGATCGAGGAGCACGCGCGCGAAGGCACGATCGGCGCCGGCCCAGGTGCAGGTGCCGCGCAGGCGGCCGGAGACCACGGTGGCGCCGGCGACCACCGCGTCGCCGTTCCTGCGGCGGGTGCGGGTGGTGGCCCCGGTCCAGGGCAGCACCTCGACGTCGCCGCCGGTGACCACCAAGTCCACGGGCACCACCTCGCCCGGCTCGACCAGCACCTGCTCGCCGGGGCAAAGGTCGAACGCGTCGCGCTTGGGTGTGGTCACCGCGCTGCGCCCACCGACCGGGCCGATGGTCGGCGCGGCCGAGGTCGGCGTGGTGCGCGGCGTCTCCTCCACCACGCGCCGCCCGGGCACCGCCAGCTCGTTCTCGATCCAGGCGCGCTCCGCGGCGCCGCGCCGGCGCGCGCTGTCGGCGAGCCAGGCGCTGACCGCGGCGCCGGTGACCACGATGCCGGCCAGCGACGCCGCCTCGGCGGCCAGCGCGCGGTCCTTGCCCAGCGCCGCCGAGGCGCCGACCAGCAGGGCGGCGAGCAGCCCGGCCACCAGCGCGGCCGGGTGTGGATCGGCGGCGTCGCGCGCGGTGGTGGCGGCGCGGCCGACGAGCATGGCCACGCCCACGGTCGCAAGCACCAGGCGCGCGCCGAGCACCAGCGAGGCTTCGCCGGCCAGCGCCAGCAGCGCCGCCAGACCGCCGGCGACGATGGCGATGATGAGCAGCAGCGGGCCGACGTCGCGCGCCTCGGGGGCTCGAGGCGGGCCGGCGTGGCGCTGAGGATGCTGCGCGCGATGGGCTCGACCAGGGTGCGGTCGTCGCCGAGGCCGGGCGCGTCCGGCTGCGCGCCGGCGTCGGCGGACGGACGCTCGAAGGCGTCGACGATGGCGTCGACGTCGGGGCGCCGCGTGCGCGGCCGCTCGGGAAGAGTCATGGCCGGCAGCGGCGCATCGGCCCCGCCGGCGCGGGAGGCGACCGGCGGCCGCATCGCCGGGGAGGGCTCCGCTTGCCGTACCGTACCGACCCCGCCCAGCCCGCGCTCGGCGCGCACCACGGCTGCGTGCGAGTCGGGATCGAAGAGGCCCTCGAGGCGCGTCGGCGGGGCATGGCCCCCGGGCTGGCCGAGGTACGTCCAGCGGCAGGCGCTGGCGTTGCAGAAGTAGTGGAAGCGCAGGTCGAAGATGGCGACGTGCCCGGCGCGAAGCGGGTCGATCAGACGACCGCATCCCGAGCAAGGCACCGCCTCGACGGAGGGGCCGCTGCCGCGCCGCGCGGGGGGCAGCGTCGATGCCCCCTCCTTCGCGTCCGGGTCGGGGCGCACCGCGGTACTCGTAGCAGAGGCGACGCCGGACCTACAAATGCGCCCGGAGCCGGCAGGGCGAAGGAGGAAACTAACAACAGGAACCGGTCGCCAGTCCGCAAAGGAGGAAACCGGCCACAGGAACCGGCCACGGACGCGGGCGACGGAAGCGGCCGGCCCTAATGCGGGGATCGCCTGCGGCCGAGCGAGGGGGGAGCCTCCGGGGCGAGGTGCAAGCACCAGAGCAGCGCGGCCTTGGTGACGTGGAGGCGGGCCTCCACCGCGTCCCAGACGAAGCTGCGCGGGCCGTCGATGACCTCGGCCGCGATCTCCTCGCCGCGGTGTGCGGGCAGGCAGTGCAGGACCACCACCTCGGGCGAGGCGCCGCCGACCATGGCGCGGTCGATGCGGTAGTCGGCGAGGGCCTTGCGGCGCGCAGCCACTTCCGCCTCCTGACCCATGCTCACCCAGACGTCGGTGATCAACACGTCGGCGCCGCGCGCAGCCGCGCGCGCGTCGTCGGTCAGCTCCACGCGCCCGCCGCGCGCGCCCGCCAGCTCGACTTCGGCCGGGGGTGGACCGAACCCCGCGGGGCAAGCGAGGACGAGGTGCAGGCCGAGCAGCCCGGCGGCCTCGATCCAGGAGCGGGCCACGTTGCTGGCGTCGCCGACCCACACGTAGCGGAGCCCCTCCAGGGTGCCGCGCTCGGCGAGCACCGTGTAGAGGTCGGCCAGCGTCTGCAGCGGGTGCGCGTCGTCGGTGAGCGCGTTGAGCACCGGCGCGCTCGATGCGCGCGCCAGGGTGCGCAGGCCGGCGTGGCTGCCGGTGCGGCAGGCGACGGCGCTGACCAGGCGCCCGAAGACGCGCGCCGTGTCCTCGAGTGGCTCACCGCGCCCGGTCTGCGAGGTGGTCGGGGTGATGAGCATGGGATGCGCGCCGAGCTCGACGGCCGCCACCTCGAAGGCCAGGCGCGTGCGCGTCGACGGCTTGTCGAACACCAGCGCCAGGGTGCGCCCGATCAGGGGTCGCTCCTGGCCCCCCGCGTCGCGCGCCCCCTCGAGGCAGGCGGCGTGTGCAAGCAACGCGCGCACGCCGTCGCCGCCGCCGAGATCCGAGAGGTCGAGCAGGTGACGGGGCAGCATCACAGCGACCCGAGGGCGGCGTCGACGGCGCTCAGCGCCTCGTCGATGTGGGCCTCGCCGACGATCAGCGGCGGGGTGAAGCGCAGCACATCGGCACCGGCCACGGTGAGGAGCACGCCGCGCTCGCGCGCCGCGTCCAGCGCCTTGCGCGGGTCGACGCCTGGCGCGAGCCGCAGCCCGCGCAGCAGGCCCCGCCCACGCTCGCCGACGGCGAGGTTCGGTCGCCGCGCGGCGATGTCGGCCAGGCCACGCGCCAGCTGATCGCCACGGCGGGTCACCTGCCCGAGCAAGCCCTCTTCCTCGATGACCGCGAGCACGGTGCGCGCGGCCGCGGAGGCCAGCGGGTTGCCGCCGAACGTCGAGCCGTGCGAGCCGGGCGGCAGCGCGCCCGCCAGCTCGGCGCGCACCAGCATGGCGCCGATCGGGAAACCGCCCCCGAGGCCCTTGGCCAGCGCGATGGCGTCGCCGCGGACACCCTCGTGATCGCTGCCCAGCATCTTGCCGGTGCGGGCGATGCCGGTCTGCACCTCGTCGACGAGCAGCAGCGCGCCGCTCCGATCGCAGAGCGCGCGCAGCCCGGCCAGGAAGCCCGGAGGCGCCGGCAACACCCCGCCCTCGCCCTGCACCGTCTCCACGAAGATGGCGGCCACGTCGGGACCCATCTCCTTTTCGACCGCGGGCAGATCGCCGTAGGCGACGTGCGTCACGCCGCCCATCATCGGCCCGAATCCCTCGTGGTACTTCGGATTGCCGGTGAGGGTGACGGCGCCCATCGTGCGACCGTGGAACGACTGGTGGAAGGCGATGAAGCGGGTCCGCTTGTCGTCGCCGCGCGCGAAGTGGTAGCGGCGCCCGAGCTTGAGCATGGCCTCGTTGGCCTCCGCGCCGGAGTTGCAGAAGAAGGCCCGGTCGTAGCCGGTGCGGTCGCAGAGCTCGCCGGCGAGGCGCACGTTCTCCTCGTTGAAGAAGTAGTTCGAGGTGTGCATCAACCTGGCGGCCTGCTCGGCGATGGTCGCCGTCAGGCGCGGGTGGGCGTGGCCGAGCGAGGCCACGGCCACGCCGGCGTACATGTCCAGGTAGCGCTTGCCCGCCGTGTCCCAGAGCTCGCATCCCCGGCCACGCGCCAGCACCAGCGCCGGCTGGCGGTAATTGCCGAGCAGGCGGCGCTGGCCGAGCGAAACGAGCTCGCTGGTGGGTGTCGCCACGGGGGCGGCGCCGGGGGTCGCCGTCGCGCTTGGCGCGGCTGCAGCTGGGTTTGCGCCATGGACGGCGTTGCTCATCGGCTCGATCTACGCCCGCTGGCCGCACACGTCGACCTTGGACCATCGACTTCCGGCTGGCCGGCCCACGCGCGCGACCGCTCCGTACGCAACGTCCGCCGCGCGTGGACCGGTCCCCCCTCGGCCCATCTGTGGTAATCCGCCCGCTGTCCGGGCAGAGCCCGTCCGTCCAACCCCGAGCGGGTCCCGTCCCGTTGCCGACTCCCGTACCAGCCATGAGCGAGACCGACAGCGACAAGCCGAACCCCTCGACGCCGCCGCCCGCCGACGCGACGGACGCGTCGAGCGCCGTGGTCGACGCGACCCCCGTGGACGCGAAGCCCGTCGATGCGACGCCTGCGGAGGTGGCCGTCACCGGCGCGCCGGCCAAGAAGCCGACCGAGGTGCCGCCACCCAGGTCTGCCGAGGACAGGGTGGCCGAGGCGCAGGCGGAGCTCGGCCGCGTCCGCGATCAGCTGCTGCGCACCGCCGCCGACTTCGACAACTTTCGCAAGCGTTCACGGCGCGAGGTCGAGGAAGCCGAGCGGCGCGGCAAGGAAAACCTCCTCAAGGACATGCTGCCGGTGTTCGACAACCTGGAGCGGGCCGCGAGCAGCGCCGAGAGCGCCAGCGACGTGAAGTCGGTGGCCGAGGGGTTGCGCATGGTGCTCCGACAGTTCGTCGGCACACTGGATCGCGTCGGGGTGAAGCGCGTTCCCACCGTGGGAGAAAGCTTCGACCCGACTGTGCACGAGGCCATCCAGCACGCGCCCTCGAAGGATCACCCCGCGGGCGTGGTGCTCGCCGAGGTGCAGCCAGGCTACGCGCTCGGCGATCGCCTGGTCCGCGCGGCGATGGTGGTCGTCTCCAGGGGACCCGAGGGCGGCGAGCCGGCGGCGAACTGAGCCTCTCGGGAGGCACCAGAAGAAATCACCACGGAGGCACGGCAGAGTCTGATCCTGCCTCCGTGTCTCCGCGCCTCCGTGGTTCACTCTGGGATCGCCTCGCGCGCCTCCGACGACGTCGGGAGTCACCCGACCGTTCCGCTTTCCCGAGCGGCGCTTGCGCTCCACGCCGAATCAGCGCTCGCCAGGCGAGATTTCCGGAGCGGAGCTTGATGTATGCTCGCGCCCGATGGGTAAGGTGATCGGGATCGACCTCGGCACCACCAACTCGTGCGTGGCCGTGGTCGAGGGGATGGGCGCCACGTCGATCAGCGACGTGAAGGTCATCCCGAACTCCGAGGGGGCGCGCACGACGCCGAGCGTGGTCGGCTTCCCGCCGAGCGGCGAGCGCCTCGTCGGGCAGGTGGCGCGCCGGCAGTCGGTGACCAACCCGCAGCAGACGGTCTACGCCGCCAAGCGCCTGATGGGGCGCAAGTACAACGCTCCCGAGGTGCGGCGGCAGATCAGCCTCTCGCCCTTCCGCATCGTGGAGGCCTCCAACGGCGACGCCTGGGTGGACATCAAGGGCCGCCAGTTCTCCCCACCGGAGATCTCGGCCATGGTCCTCGGCCAGATGAAGCAGATCGCCGAGAAGTACCTCGGCGAGCCGGTGAGCGAGGCGGTGATCACCGTCCCTGCGTACTTCGACGACGCGCAGCGCCAGGCCACCAAGGACGCCGGGCGCATCGCCGGCCTGGAGGTGCGCCGTATCATCAACGAGCCGACCGCCGCCGCGCTGGCCTACGGCCTCGACAAGCGCAGCGCCGCGGAGACCATCGCCGTCTACGACCTCGGCGGCGGCACCTTCGACATCTCCATCCTCGAGATCCGCAACGGCGTCTTCAGCGTCAAGGCCACCGGCGGCGACACCCACCTCGGCGGCGAGGACTTCGACCAGCGGGTCATCGACATGCTCGCCGACGAGTTCATGGCCCAGCACTCCATCGAGCTCCGCAAGGACCGCATGGCCCTGCAGCGCCTCAAGGAGGCGGCGGAGAAGGCCAAGCACGAGCTGTCCTCGTCGCTGGCCACCGACGTCAACATCCCCTTCGTGGCTGTGGGGCAGAGCGGCGGGCCGCTCCACCTGGAGCGCAGCGTCAAGCGCAACGAGCTCGAGGAGCTGTGTCAGCCGCTCATCGAGCGCACCATCGAGGCCTGCGCGCGCGCCCTGGAGGACGCCAAGATCGCGGTCGCATCGGTGCAAGCAGTGGTCCTGGTCGGCGGCATGACCCGCATGCCGGCGGTGCAGGCGGCGGTGAAGGGCTTCTTCAAGCGCGACCCGAGCAAGGCCGTCAACCCCGACGAGGTGGTGGCGGTGGGCGCTGCCCTGCAGGGCGCGGCGCTCACCGGTCAGGTCGACGAGGTGCTGCTCCTCGACGTCACCCCGCTGTCCATCGGCGTGGAGACCGGCGGCGGCGTGGCCACCAAGCTCATCCCGCGCAACACCACCATCCCCGCCGAGAAGAGCGAGGTCTTCACCACCAGCGTCGACAACCAGAGCTTCGTGCCTGTGCACGTTCTGCAGGGCGAGCGCGAGATGGCCGCCGACTGTCGCAGCCTGGCGCACTTCGAGCTCACCGGCATCCCGCCGGCGCCGCGCGGCGTCCCCAAGATCCAGGTCAGCTTCAAGATCGACGAAAACGGCATCGTGCGCGTGGAGGCCCGCGACCTGGGCACCGGCAAGTCGCAGGAGATCAAGGTCACGGCGACCAGCGGGCTCAGCCCCGACGAGGTGGACAGGCTCATCACCGAGGGTGATCGCTTCAAGCAGACAGACGCCCTGCGCCGCGACCTGGCCGAGCTCAAGAACCAGGCCGAGACGCTGGTCTACACCACCGAGCAGGCCCTGGAGGGCTATGGCGACCTGCTCGACGAGAAGCTCCTCGGCGAGGTGAGGGAGGACTGCGTGGCGCTGCGCCGCCTGCTGGAGGGCGGCGGTGACCTGGACACGCTGCGCGCCGCCTACAACCGCCTCGAGGGCGCGGCCTTCCGCATCGCCGAATCGATGTACGGCGGCAGCGCCGACACCCCGTAGCCATGACGCTCCCGTCGCTGGCGGAGGCGGTGGCCGCCGGGCGCGAGCGCGTCGTCGAGCTGCGGCGCACGCTGCACGCCGAGCCGGAGCTGGGATTCGAGGAGCACCGCACCACCGCCACGCTCCTCGACGACCTCCTGGCCGCTGGGCTGGAGCGGTTGCCGTGCCCCACGCCGACCGGGGCGGTGCTGGCGCTCTCCGGCGGGCGGCCCGGCCGCACCGTGCTGCTGCGCGCGGACATCGATGCCCTGCCGCTGCAGGAGGAAACGCCGGTCGCCTTCCGCTCGCGCGTCGACGGCCGCATGCACGCCTGCGGGCACGACGGTCACGCCGCCATGCTCGTGGGTGTGGCCCACGCGCTGCGCGCGCGGCAGGCCGAGCTGCCCGGGCGCTACGTGCTCCTCTTCCAGCCCGCCGAGGAGATGGGCGGCGGGGCGCGCCGCATGGTCGAGGGCGGCGTGCTCGACGGCCTGGGCGCCGACCGCATGCTCAGCGTGCACCTGGTCAGCCTGATGCCCAGCGGCTTCGTGGCGGCGCGACCCGGCATGGCCATGGCGGAGGCCAACCTCTTCCGGCTCGAGCTGCGCGGCGAGGGCGGACACGCCGCCGTCTCCGGCTCCCGCGGCAACGTCCTGCTCGCCGCGGCGGCGCTGGCCGGACGCCTGGCCGGCGTGGTCGCCGGCATGTCGTACGAGGACGTGCCCTGCTCGTGCAGCGCCGGCGCGCTGCACGCAGGCACGGCGCCGAACGTCATCCCCAATCGCGCCAGCATCCAGGGCACGCTGCGGACCTTCACCGAGCCGCAGCGCCAGCGCGCGCTGGCCCTGCTCTTCGCCATCTGCCGCGAGGCCTCGGAGGAGTTTGCGGTGCGGGCCGAGTGCCACGTCCTGCTGCGCGTCCCGGCGGTCGTGAACGACGCGGATGTCACCGGCCAGGTGCGCACCGCGCTGGTGCGCGAGCTCGGCGGCCCGAAGGTGCTGCTCCCGCCACCCGTCGCGCCCAGCGACGACGTGAGCGAGCTGCTGGCGCGCATCCCCGGCTGCCACCTGTTCGTGGGCGCCGCGCCGCCGGGACGGTACCCGCCGCCGGCGCACCATACTGCGGACTTCGACATCGATGAGGGCGCGCTGGAGGTAGGGACGAGGGCGCTGGCATCGGCGGCGGTGGATCTCGCGACGCCTGGCTAGAAGAGAGAGCGACGTCGTGGGGTGAGCTTCGACGGTTCCCGTCCACGTCGCCTCCAGATGGTCCGAGACGGTGGGGCTGCCCCGGACCGTCTGCCGCCCAGCGCCCACGAGGACCCACACGCCATCTCCCTACAGTGCTGCTACGATTGCCCGTTCCTTTGGACCAGACGTTCGGACGCTACCGGCTGCTCGAGCGCCTCGGCGAGGGCGGTATGGCCGAGGTCTTCAAGGCCAAGAGCTTCGGCGTCGAGGGCTTCGAGAAGGTCCTGGTCATCAAGCGCATCCTGCCTCGTCTGGCCGAGCACCAGCGCTTCATCGACCTCTTCGTGCACGAGGCCAAGCTGGCCGTGCGCCTGTCGCACGCGAACATCGTCCAGGTCTTCGATCTCGGCCGTGTCGATCGCCCGAGCGGCGAGGCGACCGCCTACTTCATGGCCATGGAGTACGTGCCGGGGCTCGACCTCTCCACGCTGCTGGCTCGCTGCCGTCGGCAGAAGCGGCAGCTGCCCTTCGGCCTGGCGGTTCACGTCGCCGCCGAGGTTGCCAAGGCGCTCGACCACGCCCACCGCCGCCGCGACGAGCAGGCGCGCCCGCTGGGTATCGTCCATCGCGACGTCTCGCCGCAGAACATCCTCCTCTCCTGGGAGGGCGAGGTGAAGGTCACCGACTTCGGCATCGCCAAGGCCAAGGACACCTTCGAGTCCGAGGAGGACGCCGTCGACGCCCGGGCCGGGCGGGTGCGCGGCAAGCTGGCCTACATGAGCCCGGAGCAGGCGCGCGCCGCTCCGCTCGATGGGCGCAGCGACCTCTTCTCACTCGGCACGGTGCTCTACGAGATGATCGGCCTCGCCCACCCCTTCTCGGCGCCGACCGCGCAGGAGACGCTGCGGCGCGTGCAGTCCGGCGAGTACCCGCCGCTCGCCCTGCTCCGGCACGACGTGGCGCCAGCGCTGATCGACATCGTGCGTCGCCTGCTCGAGGTCGATCCAGCGCTGCGCTACCCGGACGCCGCGGCGCTGCACGAGGCGCTCCTGGGCTGGTTCTACACCGGCGGCGATCGCTTCGGCGACGACCGGCTGGCGGAGTTCCTGGCGCCGTTCCGGGAGAGCAACACCCAGAGCGCGCTGGAGTCGGGCAGCGCCTTCGCCGACGAGCACACCGGCGCCACCGAGAAGACGCCGGTCGAGGTGCCGCAGGCCGGCGCGCCCACGCCCACGCCCGCGGCGTCGGTCGCGGCCACCATTGCGCCGCCGGTGGGCAGCACGCCGGCGCACGCTCTGCCGCTCGGCGAGCGGCGCGAGGTCACCGTGCTGGCGGTGGCGCTGGGCGAGAGCCGCCCGCGCACCGACGCCGATGCGCCGTCCCCGGCGCGCGCCCGGGCGCGCGAGGTGCTGGCCCGGTACGGCGCCGCCATCCTCGAGGAGGGGCCGGAGCAGCTGGTGGCGATGTTCGGCCTCGGCGACGCGGACGGGCGCGACACGGAGGCGGCGGTCCGCGCCGGCCTGGTCATCACCCGCACCCGCGCCGGGGGCGCCGCCGCCTCGGCCGGCGTGCACGTGGCCGCGGTGGCCCTCGACGGCGCCGGCTCGCCCGTCCCCGACGAGCGCCTCGGCTCGCTGGTCACCACCGCCCAGGCCCTGTCGCGCTCCGCGGAGGGTCGGGTCGCCCTCTCCCCGCTGGCTGCGCGCGTGGTCCGCGGCGCCTTCGCCACCGAGGCGGACCGTGGCTCGAGCGGCGCGGCGCGGCTGGTGGCGGCCGGCCAGCCGGCGGTCATCGCCCAGGGGCGCTTCGTCGGGCGCCACCTGGAGCTGCGCCAGCTCGGCGAGGTGCTGGCGCGGGCGACCAGGAAGCGTGCCCAGCTGATCAGCATCGGCGGCGACAAGGGCGTGGGCAAGACGCGCCTGCTCGCCGAGATGCAGCGTCGCCTGGCCAAGGGCAACTACAACGTCGGCTTCTACAGCGCGCACTGCCCGCTCAACGGAGCGGAGATCCCGTGGAGCGCGCTGACCAGCATGCTCCACGTGCTCTGCGGCATCCAGGAGGGCGACGACGAGCGGCGCATCCTCGAGGTGCTGCCCCGCCTGCGTGCTCTCGGCCTCCAGGACGACGAGACGCGCGCCGTGCTCGCCCAGCTCGGTGCGCACGAAGGCGACAGCGCGCCAGGCGGCAACAGCGGCGCGCTGCGCACCGCCTTCGTGCGCATGGTGCAGAGCCTCTGCGACGATCGCCTCCACCTCTTCGCCTGGGACGACGCCCAGACCATGGACAGCGCCACCCTGGAGGCGGTGCTCGGTAGCGTCGATCGCGGCATGGATCGGGCTAGCGCCGGGCTGCGCGCGGTCTTCCTCTTCGCCTCGCGCGGAGCGCCGCCGGGCACGCTCGCCAACCACCCGCGGCACCACGCCGTGCCCATCGGCGACCTGGGCGAGGCCGACAGCGCGCGCCTGATCGGCGAGCGCATCGGCGCGCGGGTGCTGCCGGCGGAGCTGCTCGCCTTCTGCCAAGAGCGCGCCGGCGGGCACCCGCTCTTCCTGGAGGAGCTGGTGCGCGAGCTGCTCGACTCCGGCAGCGTGGTGGTGGAAGGCGGCGCGGTGAAGGCTCGCCTGGAGGGCGCCACCGCCGTGCCGCGCACCTTGCGCACGCTCATCGCCGCGCGCGGCGGCCGCCTCGGCGCGGCCGAGCGCGCCACCTTGCAGGCTGCGGCCGTGCTCGGCGATCCGGTGCCGCTGGAGGTGGTGGCGGCCATGCTCGGGCAGAGCCTGGCCCACGTGGACCGCAACGTGGCCGCGCTGGCAACCCGCGATCTCCTGCGGGCCACGGGCGCCGCCCAGGCCAGCTTCGCATCGCCGATGCACGCGGAGATCGTGCTCGACACCATCCCCGCCGCGGCCCGCCGCGAGCTGCACGCCGGCGCCGCGGCGGCCTACGGCAGAGCCTTCGGCGACAGTGGCTTCGAGCACGCCGAGCGCATCGCCGAGCACCACTACCAGGCCGGCGATCGCGACGCCGCGGCCACCTTCTCCGCGCAGGCGGCCCGTGCGCGCGCGCGCCTCGGGCAGCTCGAGCCGGCCATCGTGCTCATGGGACGCGGGCTCGAGCTCTGTGACTTCGATCGTCGCGAGCCGGCCGAGCTGGCGCATTGGCTGGAGACGCGGGCCGAGGCGGTGACGCGCGTGCGCTCGGCGCGCGACCTGGGCGCGGTGGCGAGCCGGGCGCTGGCGCGCATCGACGCCGGCGGGGACACCGCCCAGCGCGTGCTGGCGCGCGTCGACCTGGCGCGGGCGCTGGGGGCGGTGCACCTCTTCGCCGACGCCCTCGCGCACCTGGCGCAGGCCTTCGTGCTCGCCGGGGAGGTGCCCGCGCTGCTGGCCCGCGCGCTGGCCGCCGATCTGGAGATCGGCGTGCGCAGCGGGACTTCGCGCGCGCCGCGCAATCCGGCGACCGCCTGCAGGTGCTGGGCCTGCCCATCGCGCCGCGCAGCTGGCTGGCAATGGCCCAGGCGCGCGCTGCCACCGGCGACAAGGCCGCCCTGGAGGCCGTGGACGCTGCCGAGCGGCTCGGTGACCCGGCCGACCTGGTGCTGGCCAGCGAGCGCGAGAAGCAGCGTGTGCTGGTGCACATCTACTGCCGTGACTTCGAGAAGGCGGTCGCCGCCAGCGCCCGCGCCGTGGAGTTCGCCCGCGCCGCCGGCTTGCGCTTCGAGACGGCAGCGGCCCTGCACAACCTCGGCGATGCCGCGCGCCGCCTCGGCGACCTGCCCCGCGCCTACGCCTCGCTGCGCGAGTCGCTGGAGACCGCCGAGGAGGCAGGCCACGATCGGCTGGTCTCGCTGAACCGCGTCCACCTGGCCTGGCTCGACGGCGTGGATGGCAAGGAAGGCGCCGAGGACGAGCTGCGCGAGCTGGTGCGCTACGCAGACGCGCGCGGCTACCGCACCGACGCCCTGGAAGGCCGCTACCTGCTGGCGGCGCTGCAGAAGCGTCGCGGCGACACGGAGGGGGCGCGCCGCGCCCTCGCCGAGGTGCGCGCCGAGGCGCTCGCGCTCGGCAACCAGCTCGTGGCCGAGGACGCGCGCGAGGCGCTCGGCGACGCCTGACCTCCGGCGCTACCAGCCGAGGGTCGTCTGGAGCACCTCGGTCAGCTGCTGGCCCAGGCGCGCGTGGGTGGCCGCGCTGGGGTGGTAGTCGCAGCCGAAGCCCTCCGACGCCTCGATGTGGAAGGGCACGATCTCCGTCGAGCCGTCGCCGCTCGCGGCCACTGCGTCGGCCACCCACGCACCTTGTCGGCGCCCCAGTGCTCCCAGGTGACGGCGAAGAGGGCCGCCTGCGGGTAGCGCTCGCGCACCGCGCCGAGCAGCGCTGCGTAGGCGGGCACGAAGTCCCCGGCGCCGAGCGGTGCCGAGAAATCGTTGGTGCCCAGGTTGATGACCACCGCGTCCGCCGTCCAGCTCGCGAAATCCCACGGCGCCGGCTCGCCGGTGAGGGTGCGGAGCCAGAGCTCGGGCATGAGCTCGTTCTTGTCGCCGCCGTAGTTCTGGAACACGCCCTTGCCGGAGTAGGCGACCAGGTGCGCGTCGGCGCTGGTGTTGCGCGCGGCGATGGCCGCGTACGTCTCGTAGGCCGACTCGGTGTCGGTGGTGAAGTTGCAGTCGCCGTTGGGGCCGAGCACCCCGTAGCCGCAGGTGATGGAGTCGCCGATGAGCTCCAGGCGGTGTGCGAACGGCGACGGTGACGGGACGATGCCGCCCCCGGCCGCGGGCGTGAAGCTGCGGAACTGCACCACCCCCGTCCAGCCCTCGGTGCGGCGGTAGAGGGTGACGTCGTGCTCACCGTCGGCCAGGCCATCGGCCAGCGGGTAGGTGGCCAGCCCTCCGCTGGTCTCGAACGAACCCACCGAGGCGCCGTCGACGAGCACCTCGAAGAAGACGCCACCGTCCCCGGCCAGCTCCACCTCCACGCCGGTTCCCGAGATGCGGATGCCGATCGAGGTGCCGGACCAGGTGGAGCGCGGCCCAGCGGCGTCGCTCTGCTCGAAGCGCCCGGACAGGTGCATGTCCTCGAGCGCCGCGGGCTGGCTGCCGTCGCCGCCGGCGGCTCCGTTGCCGCCGCTGGCTCCGGAGCCGTTGCCGCCGCTGGCCCCGGTGCCGTTGCCGCCGCTGCCGGTGGCGCCGCCCGCGCCGTCGCCGTCACTCGCGGCGGGGTCGTCGTCGCCGCAACCGAGGGAGAGGGCGCCGAGCGCCAGCAGGCCGAGCGTCGCCACGGTGTTGCGCATCGGTGAAGGCTAGCAGGACCGCCGCCGTCGCCGCGCGCCCCGAGCGCAGCTCACTTGTTGTCGTCGCGGTCGCTGATGAAGCGGCGCCAGAGGCGCCCCAGCCCCTCGGCGAAGATCGATCGATCGTCCTGGTCTTCCGCGCCGTCCGGGTCGAAGGGCAGCTTCTGCGGGTCCACCACGCCGAGCGCGGTGCGCTCGCTGGCGGTCGGCGACGGGTGGAGCCGGAGGCGACCGTCGCGGCGCTGGGCGCGGTCGTCGAGCACGTCGACCAGCCCCTCGGGGTCACAGTCCAGCCCGCTGATGCCCAAGTGCTCGGACAACAGGCCGAGGCGCACACCGCAGATGCTCTTGGCGAGCGGGTCACCCGGTCCATCGGTCTCGAAGGAGGCGTTGAGCTCGGTGTCCACGCTCAGGCTGCGGTTGGTGAGGTTGGCCGAGCCGACGTTGATCCAGCGGTCGTCGACGATCATCACCTTGGAGTGCACGTAGGTCGCGCGCTGGGGCTCCCCGCCGTCGCTGTCCGGCACGGTGTAGTAGATGCCGAGCCGGTGCGGGGTCCCCTCCACCGCAGCGCGCACGTCGACGATGTTCTTGGCCTGCGCCAGGCCGACGGCGATCTGCTCCTTGAGGGTCTCGGCCTTCATGTTGAGCACCAGCACGACCTGCAGCGTCGGTCCCGGTGCGCGCAGCCGCTGGCAGAGCGCCTCGCCGATGGCGTGCGAGCTGAAGTATTGCGTCTCCACGTAGATCAGGCGCTCGGCGGAGAGGATCCCCTCCCGGTACTGCGCCTCGATCTCGCGCACCGGCTCGTCGACCGTCGGCGACCCGTGCGGGTCGGTGCGCGACAGGGACACCGTCTTGGCCGCGATCGGCACCGCGCCCTGCAGCTTCCAGTCCGGGCCGAAGGTCTCGGTATCCGGATGGACCACGGTGATGTGCTCCTTGCAGGCGCGCAACCAGCGGCACTCGAAGAGCTCGGTGAGGCGCGCTCCGATCTCGCGGCTGTCGAGGTACACCTGCACGTCGTGGAAGGGCTTGTGCGGCTCACCGCGGCTCACGCGCAGCGGGTTCTTGTCCAGGTGCCGGCGGTCGTCCCAGCGGTGGTCGCAGAGATCCAGGCCGCCCAGGAACGACAGCTGGCCGTCGACGACCACGAATTTCTGGTGGTGCGACCCGCCCTCGACGTGGGTGCTGTCGAATTTGTAGTGAAGGCGCTCGTTGGTCGTCCACTCGAAGACCAGCTCCTGCATCCACTCGCGCTCCAGCGCGAAGACCAGGTGGAAGTCCCAGGCCAGGATTTTCACCTGCAGCTCCGGGCGCTCCTTGCAGAGGGTGTTCAGGAGCTCGAGGAGCTTGATCGGCGCGGTGGAGCGCTTGGCCTCCTCGCCGCAGAGCAGCTTGGCGTCGCTGTCGAACTGCCACCCGGACAGCAGGATGGAGCGACGCGCGCGAAGCGCGGCCTGGTGGAAGGCGCGGTAGTAGTCCTCGCCGTCGATGAGCAGACCGGCGGCGCGCACCGGCTCCTCGCACCAGGCGTTGCGACCGACCTCCGAGATCCGTCCCATTTCCTGGCTACCTCCGCGACTTCGATGTCCCGCCCGTCACGCCGGTTCCGCGCACGCCCGCGAAACGGCGGTCACGAGGAATCGGCCGCCAGCTTCCGCTCCAGGGCCTCGAGGTGGGCGCGAACCTGCGGATCGGTGTCGCGCTGCGCCTCGATCTTCCGAACCGCGCTCATCACCGTGGTGTGGTCGCGGTTGCCGAAGGCGCGGCCGAGCTCGGGGAAGCTGCACTTCAGGCGCTGCTTGCAGAGGTACATGGCGACGTGCCGGGCGAAGGCCACGCTCTTGTGCCGGTCCTTGGAGGTCAGGTCGATGGAGCGCAGGTGGAAGTGGTGGCAGACGGCGCGCTGGATGTCCTCGACGCTGATCATCTGCGCACGCTGCGGCTGCGCGGCGGTGATCTCGGCCTTGGCGAAGTCGAGGTCGACCGGGCGCCCGGTGAGCGAGCTCTTGGCAGCCAGGCGGATGAGCGTGCCCTCGAGCTCGCGCACGTTGCTCTTGATCATCTGCGCCAGGTAGATGGCCACCTCGTCGGCCAGCTCGAAGCCCTCGATGTGCGCCTTGTTGCGGATGATGGCCACGCGCGTCTCCAGCTCCGGGACCTGGATGTCGGCCACCAGGCCCCAGGAGAAGCGAGACACCAGGCGCTCCTCCATGCGCTCCAGGTTCTGCGGGTACTTGTCGCTGGTGACCACGATCTGGCGGTCGAGCGCGTGCAGCGCGTTGAAGGTGTGGAAGAACTCTTCCTGGGTCTGCTCGCGCCCGGCCAAAAACTGGATGTCGTCCACCAGCAGGACGTCGCAATTCACGCGGTAGCGGCTGCGGAACTCATCCATCTTGTGATGCTGGATGGCGGTGATGAAGTCGTTGGTGAAGCGCTCCGCGGACACGTAGAGGATGCGCGCCTGCGGCCGCTCCTCGTAGACGCGGTTGGCGATGGCGTGCGCCAGGTGCGTCTTGCCCAGGCCGGTGCCGCCGCACACGAAGAGCGGGCTGTAGCGACGCCCGCCGCCACCCGCGGCCGCCACCGCCGCGGCGTGCGCGAGCTGGTTCGAGGGGCCGACGACGAAGTTCGCGAACTTGTGCTTGGGGTTGATCTCCTCGGGCGGCGCCGAGCGGCGCGACTTCGGCGCCTCTTTCTCGGGGGGCTCGGCGGAGGGCGCCATCGGCGGCGGAGGATTGGACGGGCGGCTGACGAGCGGTCGCGGTCGCACCGGCGGCATCTGGGCGCGCGCGGCGACGGGCGTGGCCAGGTTCTGGTCGAGCGTCCACGCGACCTGCACCGACCACCCGGTGAGCTCGCGGATCTTGTCGGTGAGCGTGGGCAGGAAGTTGGTCTTCACCCAGTCGAGGACGAACTCGTTCTGCACGCGCAGCGTGAGGACGCCGTCCGTGAGGTCGTCGAATTGCACGCCTCCGAACCACTGGTCGAAGGTGGCGGGGGAGAGGGTGCGGGTGTGCTCGACGGCCCGGTCGAACACCGCCCGCGCGTCCGGCTTGGAAGTCGTCATCGCTGCTCTTCGCGGTTCGCTTCCGGAGGGTTGGAGATCACACACTTCACCGACTGGAACCCGAGGACCCAGATCCCCAAGTTCTCCACAGCTGCTGCCGTTTTCGTGGTCCCCGCTGCGTTGCATCCGTCCGATTCGACTGGAGTTTATGCTTCCAGGAACAACGCTCTCGGTTCTCCACAGACCTTTTGCAGACCCTCGAGGCTCCGCCAGGAGACTCGTATCCTGGGGTGAGGGACGTCCCTACTGCGACAGCCGGACGACGCCTCGAAGCGAAGGGTGGACCAGGAAGACGGCACGACCTCTGCCCGTGCTCCTCGGTTTCGCATCGTGCGCCGCCCCGACCTCGGGCGCCGCTGCCAGGAGCGCGCAACCCAACGCGCGCAACTCAACGCGCGCAACTCAACGCGCGCAACTCAACCAAACGAGGGATCGACTGCTTCCTCGGCCGGCCTGCGTCGCTCGCCGCGACGCCCAGACTGACGCTCCTCCAGACCCCGATGCTTCCCGAAACCAAACGCCAAACTACCCGACGGACGTGCGGACGACGCCGCCGCGGCGAAGACGAAAGCAGGTAGCACCGGCCAGCGGCCGGAGTCCATCCCCAACTTGGAACTCTCGCCAAAGTTACCGGAAGTGCAGCACTTATCGGGCAATGCAGGGGTCCGCGTAACCGATTTTGCGGCCTAAGGCTTCCCCCTAGAGGGGATAACTCCAGAGACTGCCGGAGGAATCGGATGACGCTCCAGACGCCGTGCGTCGAAGGTGCGACAAACACCGTTCATTTCGACGTCAAGAGCGAGCATCTGCCGAACTTTGTCGCTGTTCCCGCGCTAGGTTCCGGCGCGCGTAGAGGCGCCGCGGTGGCCTCCCAGGTGCCCCTGGGAGCGGCCGAAGTGTGCATTGACGCCGTGGGGTGGCCATGTCTGCCGCGCGGCGCGATCGCAGCGGCCGTGATCTCGCGTGGCGCCAGCCAGCGCGCTCGACGCGCCGGCAAGCTGCTCGGGACCGGGCCGCTCCACGGAGAAGTTGTCAGCTTCGTGCCGCGCCGGGTATCGGAGTCCCCATCCCGACGTTGTTGTCTCCACGCCAGCTCCGGGTACCCGGTCCGCCCGTGAACCGATCCTCCACTCGCCACGCCGCCGGAGCCTTCGCGCTCGTCGCCACGCTGCTGGGCGGGGCAAGCGTCGGTCGCGCCGATCCCACCGAGCTGTCGCCGCAGGAGGCTTACAACTACGGCGAGAACGAGACCCCGCGCACCGCGGCCATGGGGGGAGCGCTGCGCGCCCTCGGCAACGGCACCACCGGCGTCTGGTTGACCCCGGCGGACATGGTGCAGACGCGCATCTACCACATCGAGGCCCTCGCCCAGATCGTCCCCGAGGCGCGGCGGCAGGTGTACGGCGGCATCATCGCCGATTCGATCACCGGCAAGCTCGCCGGCGGCCTGTCGGTGGCCGGCGGCTTCATCGATCCCGACGGCATCGATCGCTCCTTCATCGATGCGCGCGCTGCGCTCGCCTACCCCATCAGCGACAAGCTCTACCTCGGTCTCTCCGGACGCTACGCCAAGGTCGACCAGTCGCCGGCGCAGGCGCCGTTCGGGGTGGAGCAGGACAAGGTGGCCGGAGGGCTCGTCGATCCCGAGGAGCGCCTCTCGCGCTTCTCGATGGTCAACACCTTCACCTTCGACGCCGGCGTCACCCTGCGCGCCACCGAGAGCCTGTACATCGCCGTCCTCGGCCAGAGCCTGTCCTACCCGGGGCACTCGGTGCTGCCCACCACGCTCGGCGGCGGCATCGGCTACGGCACCCAGGACTTCAGCGTCGAGGTCGACGGCGTCGCGGACTTCAACTCCTGGCAGGACACCTCGGCGCGGATCATGGCCGGCGGCGAGCTCCTGCTCGGCGACCACTTCCCGCTGCGCGGCGGCTATCGCTGGGACCAGGGCGCGGACACGCACTCCGCCTCCGGCGGCCTCGGCTACATCGGTCAGGAGTTCTCCGCCGAGGTGTCGGTGCGTCGGTCGCTGGCCAATCCCGGTGCGACGACCATCGTCATCGGCCTGGCGTACTTCCTGGAATCGACCGGTCTGACCCGCGCCCCCACCGATTTCTAGGCGGTCGCCGCGCTATGCTCGCGGCGTGCTGTGCCTGACCGAGCCCACCGACGCGCGCTGGATCGACCGCGCGCTCGGCGACCTGGACGCCGTGCTCGTCGATCACGCGCACTGCGAGATGAAGGCCGCCTCCAATGCCCTGTCCCTGGCGGCGCGCTCCGCGGCCTTTCCGGGGTGGTCCGCGCCCTGGTGGCGCTCGCAGAGGAGGAGCTGTCGCATTTCCGGCGGGTGCTCGACGAGCTCGACCGGCGCGGCATCGCCCTCGGGCACCCGCCCGTCGATCCGTACGCCGTCGACCTGCGCAAGGCAGCGTCCACCACCGCGCGCGCCGAGCGCTGGCGCGCGGGCGGCGCGGCGTGGCTGGTGGAGCGGTTGCTGGTGGGCGCGCTCATCGAGGCGCGGTCCTGCGAGCGCTTCCGCCTCCTCGCCGACGCGCTGCGCGGGCGCAGCGAGGGCGAGCTGGCAGCCTTCTACGAGGAGCTCTTCGCCTGCGAGGCGCGACACTTCCGCCTCCTCGTCGACCTGGCCACCGAGGTCGCCGGCGATGGCGACTCCGTGCGCGCGCGCCTCGGCGAGATCAGCCGCAGCGAGGGCGAGATCGTCCGTCGCCTGGACGGCGCCGCGGCCATCCACGGTTGAACGCGCGCCCCTCCATCCGACTCGGCTCCGTCGCCCGCCACCCCGAACGATGCTCGATCCGCCCCTGCCCATCCTCGACGCCGAGATCCGCGCCGCCGCCCAGGCGGTGCGGCGCGCGCGCGACGAGCTGCGCCTCGAAGGGGTGGCCGAGGATCCGCTGGGCGAGCGCCGCCAGGTCAGCAGCCGCTACATGTTCCTCGAGCTCGCCGACGAGAAGGACCCGGTGGCGCCCTCGGCGCGCGCCTGGGTCGCCTGGCTGACCCTGGAGCGTGTGCTCTGGCGCGACACCGCGCGCGTCGGCGCCGCCTGGCACGCGCGCTCGCTGCGCGTCGACAAGCTGGCCGCCGGCGAGCTGTCGCCACGCGAGGCGCGCGCCCGCGTGCTCGGTGATCCCGATCCCGAGCGGCGCCGCGCCTGGGGCATGGCGCTGGCGCGCGGCGTGGGTGGGCTGGCCGACGCCGTGCGCATCCGCGCCGAGCGGCGCGCGGAGGCGACGCGGCTGCTCGACGCCGCCGAGGTCGAGCGCGTCGAGCAGCCCTTCGAGCCCGCGGACGCGGTGCGCGCCGCCGCCGAGGCCTGGCTGGCGACCACCGACGCGCTGGTCGAGCGCCGGCAGAGCTTCACCGACGCGCTCTACGCCGCGCTGGGGCGCGAGGCCGCCGACGGGTGGCCGGCCAAGCTCGGCACGCGCTGGCTGGCCGACCTCTTCCGCGCCACCGGCCTCACCGACGGTCTCTCCCTCGACGTCGGGCCGCTGCCGGTGGTGCTCGGCGCCACCCGTTCCGCGCGCCCTCGGCGCCTTCGGCGCCGCCCTCGCCGACGCCGATCGGCCGCGCGTGGCGCCGTTCGTGATGACCCGCGGACCGGTGGACCTGCGCCGCGTGCGCCGCGCCGCCCTCTTTGCCGGCCTGGCCGCGGAGCCACCGTTCGCGCACCACGCGCTCGGCCTCGGCGGCGCCGCGGCTCGCGAGCAAGCGCAGCGTGTCGGGCGAGCGCTGCTCCTCGGCACGCGACTGGACGCCGCGCGCGTGCTGCTGCGCGGCGTGCTCCTCGAGCCGGCGCGGGAGCGCGAGTCCCGGGCCGAGGCCATCACCGAGCGCGCCCTCGGCGCCGCCATCCCCGGGAGCCTGGCCGGCGTGCTGCCGCTGCTGCGCCCCGGTGACGGCGGGCGCTTCGCCGGGTTGCTCCTGGCCGCCGGGGACCGGCAGCGCCTCTACCAGGCCTTCGACGAGGACTGGTTCCGCAACCCGCGCGCCGCCACCGCCCTGCGCGAGGAGCACGCCGCGCCTCCGGAGCTGCACGCCACCGGTGCGGAGATCGAGGCCGGCCTGAGCGAGCTCGGTCGCGCCTTGCGCGAGCTGCTCGGGTAGCGCCCCGCCCCCGCCAGGGCTCCTTGCGCGCTTGACTCGCGCCGGGCGAGTGTCTTTCGTACCCCGGTGGGCGACAAGTACGGCATCCCCCTGAGCGACCTGCCCGCGCACTGCCTCGACGCCGTCGACGCCGCCGAACGCGCGCGCGCCCGCACCCTGGTGGTGCGGGATGGTCACCCGGTCGCGGCCATCGTCTCCATCGCCGACCTCGACCGGATCGATCCGCCCGATCCCGCCGGCGGCGGCGGCGATCCGCTGCTGGCGCTGTGCGGCGCTTGCCGGCACGACGACTTCGTCGACGCGCTGGGCGGCGACTTCCACAAGACCGGCCTCTGGCAGCGAGGCTGACCCAGGTGGCCTACCTCCTCGACGCCTCGACGCTGGCGGAGGTGCTGCGCTCGGTCCCGTCGCGTGCGCTGGTGCGGCGCCTCACCGCGGTGCCCAGCCGGGACCGCTGGACCAGCGTCATCTCGGTGAGTCAGCTGCTCATCGCGGCGCGCCGCACCAACCAGGCGAGGCTGATGCAGGATGTGGTGCGTCTGGTGGCCGCGGTGAAGGTGGCGCCGTTCGATGTCCTCGCCGCGCAAGCCTTCGCCAAGTTCCGCGCCACGGAGAGCGAGTCCGATCCGGACGACGCCATGGTCGCCGCGGTGGCGGTGACGGGGGACTACACGCTGGTCACGCGGAGGGGGTCGGCATTCGCGAGGTTCCCGAACCTTCGGAGCGAGGACTGGGTCGGTTGAGGAGGGGCGCGAGCGCCTCGTCTCGGTTCCCATCTTGCGTGGGCCGTGCTAGTTGCCCCGCGCCGGATCCTCCCCTACGGGCAGACCACGTGGACCTCAGCGCAATCGTTCAATTTCCGAGCGCCGTTCGTTTTTCGGGCGGCCTCCCCGCAGTCTTCGCCTCCGGCGGGGGCGTCACCGTCGATTTCGACCTGACGTTCATCGCCCAGCTCCTCATCTTCGCCACCTTCGTCCAGCTCATGCGGCCGCTGCTGTTCCAGCCGCTGCTGCGCGTGTTCGAGGAGCGCGAGCGCCGCACCGAGGGCGCCAAGCTCGAGGCGCGGGCGATGGACGAGAAGGCCGGGGAGCTGTCCACCCGCTACGAGACGCAGCTCGAGGAGGTGCGGCGCACGGCCGGCGTCGAGCGCGAGCGGCTCCGCGCCGAGACCGCCAAGGTCGAGGCGCAGATCATGGCCGAGGCGCGCGCCGAGGCGGCGCGCATCCTCGAGAGCGGCAAGTCGGCCATCGCCGCCGAGGTCGCCCAGCTCCGCGTGGAGCTCGAGCGCGGCAAGCCCGCGCTGGCCGCGGAGATCGCCTCCAAGGTGCTCGGCCGCGAGGTGGCCCGATGATGTCGTCTCGCCCCCGCCGTCTCTCCGCTGCCGCGGCCGCGATCGCCGTGCTCGCCACGGTGGTCGCCGCTTCCGCCTCGGCCTGGGCGCAGCCGCAGCCGCAGCCCCAGCCGCAGCCCGGCATGCAACCGCCGCCCGGCGGGCAGCGCCCCATGCCGCCGCCCGGCCAGCCCGGCCAGCGCCCCATGGGCCAGCCGATGCCCGGTCAGCCCGGCATGCCCGGCCAGCGCCCCGGCCAGCCCGGCCAGCGCCCCGGCCAGCCCGGTCGGCCGGCCCAGCTGCCGCCCGGGCATCCGCCCAGCCCGGGCCGTCCCGCCCCCGCGGCGGCGGCGCCGGCGGCGCACGACGAGGTGTGTCCCGGCC
>JBBJMR010000328.1:0-9620 GCA_037720395.1 Polyangiaceae bacterium | reverse complement strand
ACTTCGGCGTGGCCAAGGCCACCGGCCGCGCGCACGAGACCCGCGTCGCCGGGATCATGAAGGGCAAGGTCCCCTACCTGTCGCCGGAGCAGCTCACCGGCCTCAAGGTCGATCGCCGCAGCGACCTCTTCTCGCTCGGCATCCTGATGTACGTCATGGTCAGCGGACGCCACCCGTTCCGCGGCGAGAGCGACGCGCGCACCATGGAGAACATCTGCACCCGCGCCGCGGTGCCGCTGCGCGATCTCGTCCCCGACGTGCGCCCCGACCTCGAGGAGATCGTGATGCGCGCCCTGGAGAAGGACGCCAATAGCCGGTGGAGCACCGCCGGGGAAATGCAGCGCGCCCTGGAAAAGGTGATCATGGCCTCCGGCGAGCCGGTCACCGACAGCGACGTCGGGGCCTTCGTGCGCCTGGCGCTCGGGGAGCTGATCATCGAGCGCAATCAGCAGCTTCAGGAGGCCATCCAGCGCATGGACACGCGCGCGGCCTCGGACATGCCCGCGCCGGGCAAGACGCGCCTCTCCGCCAGGCGCGCCGTCAAGGGCGGCGCCCCGCTGCCGGCGACCTTCGACGGGATCATCCCGCTCGACCTGCCCGACGCCGGCGCGGAGGCTTCCGCGTCCGAGCCACCGCGGAGCGCCCCACCACGGAGCCTGGCGCCGTTGCCGTCGTTTGCCCCCAGCCACCGGCCGCGCGCGGCCTCCCTGGCGCCGCCTCCCGAGCCGCCGCGCGAAGCCCGTGGCCGCATGCTTCCGTACTTCGGGGTCGGCGTGCTGGCCGTGCTCACCGCCGCCGCGCTCGGTGTCCGCAGCGGCCACCTGCCGTGGCTCGCCGACCGCATCCCGGGGTCGCTCGCCTTTCTCACGCCGCCCGGCACGCGCCCCGCCGATGGGCCGGCGCCCCTGCCCCTGCTCCCCTCGGGGATCCTCCGCCGGTCGCGGCGCCGCCTCTCCGCCGCCGCCGCCCACGCCGGCCGTGCCCGCCACGCCGGCCAGCTCGGTGCCGTCGGCGCCGCCGTCCGCCACGCCCACCGGCGAGCCGGCGCCTGCCAAGACCACCGCCGCCGCTGCGGTCACCCCCCCGGTCAAGGCCCAGCCGCCGAAGAAGCCGAAGCCGAAGCCCACCGCCGGGCCTTCGGCACCGGAGCCGACCGCAGCGCCCGCCGCGGTAGCCGCCCCGACCGCGACACCCGGCGCGGCGCCGACGAGCACGCCCAGCGCCCCGACCCCGGCGCCGAAGAAGAGCGCCGAGCCGTACAACCCCGGCGGCCTGTGAGCGCCGCTCAGCGCCCGTAGAAGCCGGCGCGCGCCTCGGGCAGGCACACCCCGAGCGAGCACAGCACCAGGTCGACGTCGGCTGCCGAGCAGCTCACCTGCTGCGCGCAGTAGTCGTCGTAACCGCAGAGGCGGTGGCAGGACTCGTCCTGGCCGACGGCGCCGGTGTGCGTCAGGCAATCCCAGCTGGCGCCGAGCCAGCTGGCCTCGGCGCGCGCGGTGTCGAAGAGGCAGACCTCGGTGCGCTGCTTCGGGTCGTAGACCTCGGCGGCGCAAGGCTGCCCCTGCTCGAGCTTGGCGCGCTCCTTGGCCATGGTGCTGAGCAGGTAGCCGGCGTCGCAGGTCTGCTGCGCCGGATCGCGCGAGACGCGATCGCGCAGCGCCTCGTCCTTGAGCGCCTGGGTGCGCAAGCTGCGCAGGCTGGCCGAGAACTGGCTGCTGCCGGTCTCCGGCTTCTGCGCGTCGCGCACCGACTGCAGGAGCAGATCGGCCTGCTTGTCGGCCTCGGGGTCGTTGGGCAGGGCCCGGCCGTAGCCCAGCCGCACCCACCCGACCGGCGTGGCCGGGGCGCAGGGCTTGATGTCGTCCCAGAGCTGCTGGCTGACCAGCGCCGGGCGCTTGGTGCCCGGGCGCTTGCACGCCCCCAGCGAGCCCGCTGGCACCGCGCCGCTGGCGCGATCGGTGGGCACCCCGCTGCCTTCCGGGAAGTACTCGGTGGAGGCGCACGACAGCCCCGTGCTCAGCGGGACGAGCAAGGCCAGGGCGAGCAACCTGGGAGAGCGCACGGCGGAACGCTACCACCCGTGGGTGCCCAGACCGAAATTTGGCGTGCGGGTCGGGGTCAGGCCCCGACCCTCCCGACCATGGTCTGCCAAGGAAGACTCTTCAGGCCCCGACCATGGTCTGCCAAGGAAGACTCTTCAGGCCCCGACCATGGTCTGCCAAGGAAGAACTCTTCAGGCCCCGACCATGGTCTGCCAAGGAAGACTCTTCAGGCCCCGACCATGGTCTGCTCCACCAGGTCGTCGACCACGGCGTGGAAGCTCTGGGTGCGCGCGTAGACGGCGAGCTGCCGGTCGGCGCTGGTCCCCTCGCGCAGGATGGTGCGGATGCGCTCCATCTCGTCCTGGGTCCCGAAGACGTCGGCCATGTCGGACACCAGGTCGACCAGCTCGCCGATGAGATCGCGGGTGGGCTTCTGCTCGCGCTTGCCGAAGTCGATGAGCTGCCCGTCGAGGCCGTAGCGCACGGCGCGCCACTTGTTCTCCTCGATGAGCTCGCGGTTGTAGTTCCGCCAGGCCTGGTTGTTCCGGTAGAGCACGTAGAGCTTGCCCATCAGCGCCTGGATGAGCGCGGCGATGGCCACCGTGTCGTCGATGCGCGTGGTCATGTCGCAGATGCGGACCTCGACGGTGTCGAAGAAGGGATGGGCGCGCACGTCCCACCAGATCTTCTTGGCGTTGTCGATGCAGCCTGTCTTGACCAGCAGCTCCACGTACGCCTCGAAGGACGTGTACGAGTCGAAGTACCCGGGGATGCCGGTGCGCGGGAAGCGCTTGAAGATCTCGCTGCGCGTGCTCTTCAGGCCACTCTGCCGGCCGAGCCAGAAGGGTGAGCTGGTGGACAGAGCCAGGATGTGGGGCAGGAAGTAGCGACACTGGTTGGCGAGGGCCATCCGCACCTCGCGGTCCTTGATCCCCACGTGCACGTGCAGACCGAAGATGAGGTTGGCGCGCGCCACGTCCTGCAGATCCTCGACCAGGCCCTTGTAGCGATCGCCCTCGGTGATCTCCTGGGTCTTCCAGTCGCTGAAGGGGTGGGTGCCGGCGGCGACGATGCGCAGCCCGCCCTTGTGGGCCAGCGCCGACAGCTCGCTCCGCAGCTCGCAGATCTCGGCGCGCGCCTGGCGGATGTCGCGGCAGATGCCGGTGCCCGTCTCCACCACCGACTGGTGCATCTCCGGGCGCACCCGCTCGCGCAGCACGGCCGTGGCCATCCCGCCCTCGAGGAGCTTGCTCACGTAGGAGCGCAGCTCGCGCGTCTCCGGGTGGACGATCTGGAACTCCTCCTCGATCCCCAGCGTGAACTGGCCGTCGAGCAGACCCTGGACATCGGTCGGCATGCGCTACCTCCTCCCTCGCCCGCGCTCAGCGGATGGGCTGCCCGAAGCCGGTGGTGGTGCCCACGCCCGGGCTCATGCGGCGCGCCCAGGAGTAGCTGTCGATGGTGCGCCGGCCCTCCTTGGCGCACGTGGTGGTGAAGTCGACCATCCAGTCGACGACGATCTCGAAGTACGGCTTGAGGATGTTCTCCACGTGCATGTCCGGTGCGGGGTTGGTGAAGTCGATGGCGTACGGAACGCCGTCCTCGATGGCGAACTCCACCGAGTTCATGTCGTACCCCAGGGCCTGGTTGAGCTTGATGGCGTCGCCGACCACGCGGTCGTGCAGATCCTTCGGCAGCCAGGTCTCCTTGTCGTTGAACACGTAGCAGCGCTGGTGCGGGTTGTACTCGATGGGCAGGATGCGGTCCTGCCCGATGCAGATGCAGCGCACGTACTTGTCGAAGTTGATGAACTGTTGCAGGGTCATCGCGTTCAGGCCCGAGGCGTCGTAGGCCGCCAGGAGGTCCTGCGGGGTGCGGACGATGCTCACGTCCTTCCAGCCGCCGCCGTCGGCGGGCTTGAGCACCGCCGGGAACTTCACGTAGTCGATGATCTCCTCCCAGTTCAGAGGGAACTGGAGGTTGCGCAGGCTGCGGTCCTTGACGATGGCCGGGATGTAATCCTTCTGCGGGAGCATCACCGTGCGCGGCGTGGCCACGCCCATGCGCGAGGACAGCGAGTAGCCGAAGAACTTGTCGTCGGCGCTCCACCAGAACGGGTCGTTGATGACGTACGCCCCGCCCAGCGCCGCCGCCTTGAGCCAGAAGCGGTAGTGCTTCACCTCCTGGCTGATGCGATCGACCAGCACGCGGTAGGGGCTGGCGTAGCGCTCCGGCGTGCCGCCGATGACCGCTAGCTCGGCCTGGATGCCAGGGACCTTGTTGGCCCGCTCCAGGAACGCCTGAGGAAAGGACTGCTCCCAGCCGACGAGGATGCCGATCTTCTCCGCCATGACTCCTGCCTCTTCCGGATGCGCCACGCCGCGCCATGATCGCCGGCGGTCCCGGGCGGCTTGCTAGTCGAAGCAGCCGGCGCCGTCTATTGGCACGCGCTCCGCCTCACTCGGCGCCTCACTCCACAATCAAGATCATCGCCGTGCGCGGCGCCAGGGTCACCGTCGGGCCGGCCACGGTGGCGCCGGTGAGCAGGTCCTTGGCGGAGGTGGGCAGGCCGCTGACCCCGCCGGCGACGTCGCCGCGGTTCAGCGCCACGAAGACCTCCTCCTTGCCGTCGCTCATCCGGTACCCGTACGTGTCCTGGGTCACGCTGACCGTGGTGCGCGTGCCCTTCCACAGGGCCGGGTGGTCCTTGCGGATCTTGCCCAGCGCCGAGAGCTGCTCGCGCAGCCAGGTCTGGTTGGCGGTGATACCGTCCCACTGCATGAAGCGGCGGTTGTCGGGATCACCCGCGCCGGCCATGCCGATCTCGTCGCCGTAGTAGACGAGGGGCACGCCCTTGGTCGTGTAGAGGAAGGCGAAGGCCACCGCCACGCGCTCGAACGGCGCCTTGCCGCCGGGCAGCGCCGGCGGGCTCTCCCAGTTGCTGTTGCCCCCGTTGTCCCACGCGCCCCACGGCTCATCGAGCGCCGTCTGGATGACGCGCGCCAGGTCGTGGTTGCCGATGAACGTCGACATGACGCCGTTGTAATAGGTGTCGTTGGTCTTCAGGAAGTCGTCGAGCTCGTACATCGTGCCCGTGCGCCGCAGCACCTTCTCCACCAGCACGCCGCGCAGCGGGAAGTCGAACTGCCCGTCGAGCAGCTGCGGGGCCACGTACTTGGCGAGGATGTCGCGGTTGCCCGACTCGAACGTCTCGCCGACCATGTAGAAGCGCTCGCCGGTGAGCTTGTCGACCTCGGCGTCGACGCGCTTGCGCAGGTCCTCGATCCACACCGTCTCGATGTGTTTCACCGCGTCGAGGCGGTAGCCGTCGATGCCCGTCTTCTTGATCCAGTCGACGGCGTTGTTCACCGAGTAGGCGCGCGCCTGCTCGTTCTGGAAGTTCCAGTCCGGCAGGTAGTCGCGGAACCAGCAGCGCTTCTGCTCGTAGTCGTTGTTCCAGTCGCAGCCGTCGCCGCACACGCAGTACTTGCCGTTGTAGTCCAGCGGCCAGAACCAGTCCGGGTGCTCGGTGACCAGCGGCGAGGCGCTGTGCACGTGGTTCATGGCGTAGTCGAGGAGCACCTTGATGCCCTTGCCGTGCGCCTTGTCGACCAGTGTCTCGAGCATCATCTCGCTGCCGAAGTGCTCCTCGATCTTGGTCAGATCGCTGGGCCAGTACCCGTGGTACGCGCTGTAGGCGTGGCCGTCGGCGCCGGCGCCGGCGACCTGCGGGTTGTCGAAGGGCACGGTGAGCCAGAGCGCGTTGACGCCGAGGTCGTCGAAGTAGCCCTCGTCGAGCTTCTGGATGACACCCTGGAAGTCGCCGCCCTGGTAGTTCGCCGGCGCCTCGACGTCGGGCACCGGGGTGTCGTTGGAGGTGTCGCCGTTGTTGAAGCGGTCGACGAAGACGAAGTAGAGGACGGCGCTGCGCCAGTCGAAGGTGCCGGCCGGGGGATCGGCGTCGGGCGGCGGGCCGCCGTCCGGGCCGGGAGGCTGGCAGGTGTTGGCGGTGGTGGCGCAGCTGGCGGTGACCAGCGCGTTCTCTCCGCCGGCCCCGTCGGGCTTCTTGTTGGGGTTCACCGGATCGGTGACCCAGGTCGTGCCGTCGACGAAGAACTTGTACTCGATGGTGGTGCCGCTCGGGACCTCGAGGGTCGTGGTCCAGGCCACGCCGTCGAGCTGCATGGGGATGCCCTTCTCCCAGCCGTCGGGAGCGAAGCTGCCGCGCAGCTCGACGCTCTTCTCGTTGTGCAGCTGATAGCTGAAGGAGACCGGGCAGCCCTGCCCTTCCTCCACGCAGCGGGCGCCGCCGCCGCTGCTGCCGCTGGGGCCGTCGTTGCCACCGGTGGGGTCGCCGGACAGCGACTCGGCGCTGCAGCCGGCGGCCAGCGCTCCCGCGGAGAGGGCCGAGGCCGCGCAGACGAGCAGCGCGCGCCTCAGGTCGGACAGGCGCGGCGGAAGAACGCTTCGATGCGGCACGGTATCGCTCCCAGGGTGGCGCGTCGGAGCCGATGTCGCACGTCCGTTGCCGGCGGGCAACGACCTCCCCTTGCGCGGCTCACTCGATGATCACCTGGGCGCGGGCGGTGAGCGAGTCGAACTCGGCGACGAGGGTCGCCACCCCGCGCTGTGCGCCGGTCTGCAGCGTGGCCGTCGCACCAGCCGGAGCGCCACGCACCTCGATGCCGCCCTCCCCGCGCCACGAGACGCGCACGCCCTCGCCGAGGCGGAGCTGCTCGCCGTTCATGTCGAAGGCCGACAGGCGCGCGGTGCCCGGGGTGTTGCGGATCATCTGCTCGGGCGCCGCGATGGCCAGGCGGGCGCTGCGGCGGATGGACAGGCGCACCTCGCGGTGCTCGCACTCGACCACCACCTCGCCGCGCCGTGGCGTCTGGAAGCGCCCGTCCGGCAGCGCCACCAGCAGGTCCGCCGGCTTCGCCGTCTCCGGCCGGCAGCGCCCGACGTCGGACAGCTCCGGGAACCGGTCCACCCACCCGGCGACGACCGGAACGGGCACCGGATCGCGCTGCCATGGCATGAGCTGCCGCCCGATGTTGGGAAACACCAGCGTCACCAGCCACCCGAGGAAGCCGATGGTCAGACCAGCCAGCACGATGCGCGCCCAGGTATCGAGCCCGCCCTTCGGCGCCGGCGTTGGTGGCAGCCCCACTCGCCGCGGCGCGTACGGGATCTCGTCGGGGTCGTTCACGGCAGCTCGCCTGCCGCATGGTAGCCGCCGGCGCACCGGCGCAGTGGCGCAGCGACCAGCGCACCAATGCGTCTGCCGAAGGCCGGCCCTTCGAAACACGAGGCGGCGCTTGACCGCAGGCTCGTAACGACTACTGTACGCGCTCTCTTCAGCCGGGCGGGTAGCTCAGCGGTAGAGCGCTGGCCTTACAAGCCGGTGGTCGCAGGTTAAAGCCCTGTCCCGCCCACCACGGGTATGGGTTGTCACAGTTGGGGTGGTAGTTAAGTCGGTTATAACGCCGGCCTGTCACGCCGGAGGCCGCGGGTTCGAGTCCCGTCCACCCCGCTAGTTCATCATCGCGAAATTGCTTACTTTCTAGGGCGCCTCGCCCAGGGTGCTGCGGTCCACGCCCGGGGTCCTGCAGCAAGGTTGCAGCAAACGGCGGTGCGTTTGCGGCCGCCCGGATCTCGCTGTTCGTGGCGTCGGGCGCGGAGGTCGGCATCGCACCGAACTGGAGCCGGTTCGCCTCCGCCTTGAGATAGTCGGGCGCGAGATGCCCGTAGACCTCCGTCGTGATTCTCGGGTCGCTGTGCCGCATGATCCGCTGAACCGCAGCCGGGTTCGCGCCCGCCATCATCAACAGGCTCGCCGTGGTGTGCCGAGGTCGTGGAACCGGAGGGGGCGCACCTGCGCCTTGACCCAAAGCTTGTGGCCATCGATCGCAGCAACACACGGGTCGCTGGCTGCCTCGGTTCGCGACGTCGATGTGCCGAAGAGCTCGGGGCTACCCGCCGCGAGCACCGCTTCGTGCATGTTCGCGAGGGTCTTGTCCGGCTTCCATCGCGACTCTTCGCGTCGCGTAGCCGCGGGTGCTGGACCCGCGCTCGAGTTCTTAGGCGCGGGAGGTCCAGCACGCTTCCGAGCCTTCATGAGGCTTCGGTCGGACTAGAAGTTCCGGCCACGTATCAGCTCCGCGATACCAGCTGCCACCGCGGCGCCTGCGCTGCTGGGGTGGCTGGATTCGGACGTGGAGCGGTCCACGCTCGCTCCATGCACGGGCTGATGCGCGAGCCCTCCAGGTTGAGCCCATCTCGCGTCCCGCTCGCGGCGCTCTTGTTCGCGAGCCAACTTCTTCCGCTCCGCGTCCCTCTGGTCGCGTCGGATCCGCCGGTCGTGGTCGCGCCACTCGCGCGCGTCCTGCGCGGCCGCGCGCTCCCGCGCGCGCTGGGCTTCGTACTCGGCCCGCCCCGCGCCGAATTGTCGGTAGAGACGACGGACAGTCTCCGGTGCGACTTCGCACTCGATCACGATCTGGCGCAGCGTCTTGCCGGCCGCGAATGCCGCAAAGACTTTCGCCGACCCTCGGCCGCTGAGCGCCGGCCGGAGCTCGTTCGAGCCGCGGCGCGTCTGGGGGCGACGCGCGCGATAGGTTTCGGCGAGTCGGCCAACCTCCTCGGCGTCGTCGCTCACCCTCCAGCCATCGGCGTCCTTCGTTGCGGTGAGCTTCCCCTCGGTTTCGAGCTGCCGGACCCTGGTAACGCTGATGTGCAGGTGTCTTGCGACGGCGGAGCGGCGAAGCCGGCGCTGCGGAGCGGCTGGGCCCTTCGGTGGAGGTGGTGCGGGGTCGCTCGGTGGGTTACTCGGTGGAGTTTCACGTACCGACATGCAGGCAAGCTCCGTTGATGCTGGTTGTGGCCTACATCGCGAGGCTACCGTTGGAGGTCGGCTCTGACAATCCATGTCACGCCTGATCAATGCGCTTGGCGGCAAGTCGGGACCGCGCGCGCCGCCGGCGCGGTCGAGGTGCGCGAGGCCGATGCCGGCGGGTCCCTCGATGCCTCATACGGCGAGGTTTCCCGTACTGACATACACGCAAGCTCTGTTGCTGCGGGTTGTGGCTTCATCGTTACACGGCGTCCGCGCTCTTTGCCTTTGGCGCCGTCGTGGTCTGCAGCGCCCCCCGGCAGCCGCCGTGCGCCACGGCCGCGTCGAGCGCCCGCTCCGTGCTCTCCTCGCCGGCTGCCGCGTGGGCCTGCCACGCCACCGCCCCTGATGGCCGGTGCCACCTCCGACCACCAAGGCATCGAGCTGGTGCCGGTGCACGCCATCGCCTACTTCGGCAGGGCGTAGCCCGGCAGATGCACGGCCATGCCGGTGAGGCCATGCTTGACCACCGCTGCGCCTTCGACCGCCAGCAAGCGTTCGCCGACCCGTACTACAACCGCGCCTGCCTCTTGTTCACGCGCGGCGAGCTGGCGCACGCCGCGGTGGACGAGCGCGCGCGCTCGGGAGCTCTTCCGCACCCACGGCCACGGGGTGGCCGCCAGGCGGCGCTGGCTCGTCGTATCCGCTGCACCGACCCCCTCCTGGTGCGCGACATGACGGCGCCC
>JBBJMR010000327.1:0-9654 GCA_037720395.1 Polyangiaceae bacterium | reverse complement strand
CGGCGCCGCTGGCCTCGCCGCCGCGCCCCGGCGGCGACCCGGCTTCCATCGAGCGTGCGGCCGCCATGCTGAAGGAGGCAGAGCGGCCGATGGTCATCGTCGGCAGCCAGCTGCGCTGGTCGCCGCGCCGCGACACGGCGGTGCGCGCCTTCGCCGACGCCATCGACGCACCGGTCTACCTGAACGGCATGGCGCGCGGCGCCCTGCCCTACGAGCACCGCTGCCTGATGACGCGGTCGCGGAAGTTTTCGCTGGGCCAGACGGACCTCTGCCTGGTCTTCGGCACGCCCTTCGACTTCCGCCTCGACTACGGGCGCGCGGTGTCCTCCGGGGCGAAGGTGGTGCAGGTCGATCTCGACGCCCACGAGCTCGGGCGCAACCGCAAGGTGGACGTGGCCATCGACGCCGACACGGGCATCGCCCTCGAGCAGCTGCTCGGCGCGGTGGGCAGCAAGAAGGCGCCGGAGTGGCTGGCCACGGTGCGCGCCGCCGAGGACAAGAGCCGCGCCAAGATGGCCGCGGAGATCGAGAGCAACGACGACCCGCCCAACCCGCTCCGTGTCTGCGCCGAGATCGGCAAGCGCCTCGGCAAGAGCGACGTGGTGATCGGCGACGGCGGCGACTTCGTGGCCACCGCCGCCTACGTGCTCCGCATGGAAGCGCCGCAGATCTGGATGGACCCTGGGCCGCTGGGCACGCTCGGTGTCGGTCCGGGCTACGCCATGGCGGCCAAGCTGGTGCGGCCGGACTCCAACGTGGTCCTCGTCTACGGCGACGGCTCCTTCGGCTTCCACGCCCTGGAGTTCGAGGCCATGGTCCGCCAGGGCATCCCGGTGGTCAGCGTGGTCGGCAACGACGCAGCCTGGACGCAGATCCGCCGCGGCCAGGTGGAGCTCTACGGAAACGAGCGCGCCGTGGCCACCAACCTCGACTACACCCGCTACGACAAGGTGGTCGAGGCGCTCGGAGGCTTCGGCGCCTGGGTGGAGCGGTCCCAGGACATCGGCCCGGCGCTGGACGCCGCCTTCGCCAGCGGCAAGCCGGCCTGCGTCAACGTCAAGATCGCGCGCAGCGACTTCCGCAAGGGCGCCATCAGCGTGTGAGATGGAGCTCCGCTTCGTAGAGCCGTACCTGGCGCGACTCGACGAGGTGGACTCGGAGGTGCTCGCCTGCACCGTGTGGAGCGACGTGCGCCCGGCGCAAGGGCTGTGCGGCCTCTGCGACTGGCGGCTGGCCGGGCGTCTGAGCCGGCTGATGCGTTCCGGCGCCATCACCGGCGCGCTCGGCGAGGTGATCATGATCCCCGTCAAGCCGCGGCTGACGTTCGACAAGCTCGTCCTCTACGGCGCCGGTCCGCGGGCCGCCTTCGGCGAGGACGTCTTCCGATCCATGGTCGGCAAGATGCTCGGCACCATGGAGGGGCTGTGTGCGCGCGTCGGGGTGGTCGAGCTGCCCGGTCGCCACGACGAGCTCATCCCCGCCGAGCGCGCAGCGGACATCCTGCTCGCCTCGGCGGGGCGCAAGCCGGAGCACGACGTCTGGACACTCGTGGAGAACGGTGACGCCAAGGCGGCCATCACTCAGCACATGATCGAGGAGCGGCGCCGCGTGCGCCGGGTCCTCTAGCTCGCGGCAGAGCGCCGCGCTCGCCCCTGCGTCGGAGACGCGCGTCGCCGGTGACGACCAGGGTCCATGAGGGCGGTGGTTCGTTCGTCAACGGGCAGACCGGGCGCGGCCTGCACGTATGTCCGCAGCCGCGGGAATGCGCCGTTTCGGAGATCACGTTCTGGGCGTCAGGCCATGACGGTTCAGTGCTCTCCGCTCTACCACGGGCCGCCACCCTCTCCCGGCCGCGGGCAGAAGGTGCATCTTCCACCATCAGGCGGGTTCCCTCGCGCTGCCGCCGCGATATTTTGTATCTACAAGTAACGTGATGAACATCAAGCCGACGCCGAGCGAGTCCGTGGTCGACGCCCCGCGGCGGGAGCAGCCTGCTGCCGCGGCCGCGCCCGATGCCGACAAGGTCGACGCCAGCCACGCGATCCGCGCCTGGGCCCGCCTCGACGGCGCATTGGCCACCTACCGCAACGAGGTGCGCAAGGAGGTCGGGCTCACGCCGCTGCAGCTGTCCATCCTGCAGCTCGCGCACGAGCGACCCGTGGTCACCCTTCGCGATCTGCGCCGGCTCCTCGCCGCGCATCCGGCCACGCTCGGCCAGGCGGTGGCCGGGCTGACCGAGTTGCGGCTCTGCCGCGTCGCGCGCAGCCCGGCGGATCGGCGTGTCCGCATGGTGACCCTCACCCGCCGCGGGCGGGCGGTCATCGGTCGCGTGCCCTTCGCCGGTCCGCTCTGCCTGGCCCGACGGGTGACCTCGGCGGCCAAGCTGCGCAGCCTGCGCCGCGCCCTCGACGACGCCATCGAGCTGTTCGGCCTCGTCCCCTGGGCCGACCGGGTGCCACGCGCGGCGCTGGTCAGCGAGGAGTAGCGACGCACGGCGGCGGTTCGTGCACCCCTGCACGCGCGCGCCTGTGTGCCTCACGCGCACGAGGGGCCACGTGAGGCGCTTCGCGTGCGGCAAGCGCGGCGCTGCGCCCACATCGTTGGCGACGCAGCGGGGCCTCGGCGATTTGCCCACGCACGCGCGTGCCTCCGTCGCCGGCGGCTTGATACACTGACGTCGTGCGTGGCGTCGGCATCGTGGGCAATTCGACGCGTACGCCGAGCACGCCACCGTCCGCTCCGACGGGCCAGCTCGCGCAGCAGGCGCCGGGCGAGGGCCTGCGCGCGGACGCAGCGCCGGACGGCGGGCGTTCCGAGCAGCCGATCGAATCGCAGGCGCCACGGCGACGGCTGCGCGTCGTCACGCGCTGCGCGGACATCGACGAGTTCATGGCCGCGTTCGCGCCGTTCACCGACGAGACGTCGCTGTTCGTGGTGACCACGGCGCCGCGCCCGGTCGGGCCGCGGCAGCCGTTCGTCATCCAGCTGCGCGATGGCACCTCGGTGCTCTCCGGTGAAGGCGACGTGGTGGAGTCGCTCCACGATCCGGATGCGCCGGTGCGCGGCATGCGCGTACGGCTGCTGGCACTCGACGAGGATGGGCGCCGCATGCACGAGGCGCTGCTGGCGCACGCTGCTTCGCAGGTTGGTGGCGTGCGCGGCGCGGCTGCCGGCGGTCAACCCGCCGTCTGCTCACGGCGCTCGCGGCGCAGGCGCCGGCAGAGCTGACGTCGCGCCCGCCGCAGGCCGCGTCGGCGGGGACGGGTGCGCGGCAGCCGGAGCAACGACCCGGCACGGCCGGCGGGTCCTGGGCGACCACCCGCGGCGCGCCGCGCAGCATCACCGGCAGCGGCATGACGGCGGTGTCCTCGCCCGCGGCGCGTGGTTGCCGACGCCGGCATCTGCAACCACATCGGACAGCGTCACCGCGACCCTTCCTCGCCCCGGCGCGCCCGGCGCATGTCGCGCGACCGGCGGAGAAGAAGCCACCGCCGCCGCGCGTGGCGCCGCCCGCGCGCCCATGGGCACGCTGCCGATGCTGTTCATGGCGCCGCCGGGCGCCCACACCACTGGGGCCGCCGCGGATGCCCCGTCCTCGCCCGGCGCACCGGCGCCGAGCGCTCCGCTGCGCTGCACTCGCACTCCGGGGCACCCCCCGCCGCTGCCTGGGCACCGCTGGGCGAAGCTGGCGCACCAGCCAGCGCGCCGGTCTTCGGCGGTGCGGCAGCCCCTCCTCAGCCCGCCGCCCGCGACCGGCAACGCCGGCACGCCATCGCTGCAGCCCGCGCCGCTTTCGATGGACCACGCCGCCACGCTTTCACTGCAACCGGGGCCGGTCGCGGCCTCGCTGCCTCCGGATCCGCTCGGCCTCATGCGCGCGCCGCGCGCCGCGGCCGAGCTGCCCGCCAACCCCTTCCAGCAGCTGACCGATGAGGCGCTGGAGGCGTTCGTCGACTGCACCCTCTACGAGGACCGCGCCACTTCCACCGGCCCGTTGCTCGACGTCGCCCAGCCGGCTCCCGGCTTCGAGGAGAGCTTCGCGCGCAACGCGCCCGCGCCGGGGGGCCTGCGCGCGCGCCTGTCGTTCGCCGAGCCATGGGTCGCGGCGGGCCGTCTGCGCGAAGCCGCAACGCGCATCGACCGGCGCACGGCGAAGATCATCGGCGCCACCGTGGGCGCCACGGCGCTGGTCACCCTGCTGCTCTCGTACGCCATGTGGGGCGGCACGTCGGAGGACTCGGTGGCGCGTGCGTCGGCGGGCGCGCCGACGGAGACGGCGGTTCCCGCGCCCGCCGCGGCGCCGGGGCCGGTGGTCGCTGCCAGCGTGGTGCCGGTGGTCACCCCGGCGCCCTGCGTGGCCACGGTGCGCTCCGAGCCACCGGGCGCGGCGGTGTTCTTCGGCGGCGAGCTCGCCGGGCGCACGCCCATCGACAACGCCGCTGTCCCGTGCGGCCCGAGCCTGATGGCCATGGAGAAGGACGAGTACCAGCGCATCGAAAAGCGCGTCGACGCTCGCAACGGCAAGACGCTCTTCCTCTACAACCGCATGAGCCGCCCGCCGATCACGCTCGACGTCACCACCGACCCGCCAAACGCCAAGGTCGCGGTGCGCGGGCGCTACCTGGGGCGAGCACCCATGTCGACGGTGGTCCCGGGCTTCATCGAGATCGAGGTGATGGCCAGCATGGGCGGCTACAAGCCGGCGGTGACGCGCATGGTGGTGAAGCCGCCGACGGCCAACGCCCACCTGGTGCTCGAGCCTCTCAAGTCTCCGGGCGGTTGAGCCGCAGCCTTGCGCGGCGTGCCGAAGAAGCGCGACGACGCGGCCATCGCTCAGTAGCGGCGGCCGAGGTCGCGCATGGCGTCGTGGAAGCGCTTCAGCTTCGCCTGCACCGCGCCGAAGACCGTCTCCTCCGGATAGTGCCCCTCCATGTCCGCGGTGCCGGCGCGGATGCCGGTGAGGAGCTCGATGCCCTCCTCCACCGAGTCGGCGGCCCAGACGTGGAACTTCCCGGCCGCGATGGCCTCCACCACCTCACCACGCAGCATGAGGGCGTCGATGTTGGTGGAAGGCACCAGCACTCCCTGCGTGCCGGTGATCCCCTTGGCGGCGCAGAGATCGTAGTAGGCCTCGATCTTTTCGTTCAGCCCGCCCACCGGCTGGATGCTGCCCTGCTGATCGACGCTGCCGGTGACGGCGATGTCCTGCCGGAGGGGGAAGTTGGAGAGCGCCGAGAGCAGGGCATACAGCTCGCTGCTGGAGGCGCTGTCGCCGTCGATGGCCTCGTACGTCTGCTCGAACACCAGCGAGGCACCGAAGGAGAGCGGGTGCCGCTGGGCGAAGCGCGCCGCCAGGTACCCGCCGAGGATGAGCACGCCCTTGCTGTGCAGGGGGCCGGACATCTCCACCTCGCGGGCGATGTTCACCGGACCCTCGCGGCCCGGGTAGACAACAGCGGTGACGCGGCACGGTCGCCCGAAGACCTGCGGGCCGTCGGAGAGGACGCTGATGGCGTTGACCTGCCCGAGCCGCTTCCCGGAGACCTCGATGCGGATGGTGCCGTCGCTGAGAAGCTCCTGGACGTGATCGCGGAAGTGACCGCCGCGCCGCCGCGCCGCCGCCAGCGCCTCCTCCACCTCGCCGCCGTCGATGACCGGCTGTTTGCGCTGCTGGGCGCGGTAGCCGGCTTCGGTGAGGACCTCGGCGATGAGCCCGAGCTGCGCGGTGACCTTGGTCTGGCTCTCCGCCAGGCGGCCTCCGTAAAAGACGAGGTTGGCGACCGCGTCGGCGGTGAGTGGCGGCAACCCACGGTCGCGCGCCAGCCCGGCGAGGAAGGTGGGATAGGTGTTGAGCGCCTCGTCGAGCGAGAGCGTCGGCTCGAAGCGCGCCTGCACCTTGAAGAGCTGGGAGAACTCGGGGTCGGCCTCGTGCAGCTCCTGGTAGAGCGTCGGGCTGGCGATGAGGATGACCTTCACGTCGATGGGGATCGGCGGGAAGAGAAGCTCCTCCGCGGTGCCGCGGAAGAACGAGGGGTTGGGATCGGGGACGATGAACTTGCCGGCGAGCAGGCAGGCCTTCACCTGCTCGTAGAGCGCCTCGTTCTTGAGGAGGGCCGTGGCCGGCAAGATGAGGAAGCCGCCGTTGGCCTGGTGCAGGGCGCCAGCCACGGCGAAGCCCGGCTCGGGAGGGAAGGCGGCGTCGGGCGGGGCGTGGCTGCGCCCGAAGAGCGCCGTGAGCGTGGGGTAGGGGACCTCGATCACCGGTGCGCCGGAGCCTGGCTTGTGCTCGGTGAGCAGGGTGGGGATGACCACGCCGCGCGCCAGCGCCGGCGGCTCGTCGCCGCTCTCGTCGACGAGCAAGCGCAGCTCGCGCGAGACGACGGTCTCCACGTCGCCGAGGAAGCCGGCGATGTCGGTGCGCCCCTCGAAGCGTCCGCGCACCGGGGCGAAGCAGCTCTTCACCGCGTCGACCAGGAACTGCTTGATGATGGCGCGCAGCTCCTTGTCGGCCTCGTCCTGGACGCCAGCCAAGGTGTTCTCGAACTCCTCGACCGAGCCGGAGATGGTGCGCAACGCCTCGCTGCTCGGCGCGAGGTACTCGTCGATGGGCGTGATCTGCACCTCGTTGTCGTCGCGCACCAGGTCGAGGCCCAGGTCGCGCGCCGCCGTCTTGAGCTGCTCCTCGAGGCGATGCTCCTCGCCCCCCACCCGCCGCCGGATCTTGGACCGCGCCTGCTTGAAGCGCTCGCCTTCCGTGGCACCGCGCAGGGCCTCGACGATCTTGCCGTGCAGGTCCTCCATGGCCTCCACGAACGGGCGGCCCTCGCCCGGGGGCAGCGCCAGCACCGTCGGCTCGCTCGGCCGGGTGGGGTTGGGCATCAGCAGCATGTCGTCGGGCGTGGCGCGGCCTGCGGCCAGCCTCTTGGCCATGCTGCGCGCGACGAAGGTGCGTCCCGTGCCGGACGCGCCGACCACCACCACGTGGAAGCGCGCCTGGCGGACATCGAGGCCGAAGCGCAGCGCGGAGAGCGCGCGCTCCTGCGAGGCGATGCCGGAGAGCGGCGCCACGTCGTCGGTGGTTGAAAAGCGGAAGTACCCGGGCTCGACCACCCGGCGGCACTGCTCGGCTTTCAGCTCGATCAAGGCCATCCGACGACTGGGCACGGTATCAGAGACGGGACCCTCCAGGGTCAGTCGCGGCTGCCCAAGCTCGGTGGCTGCCTTGTCGGCCTCGTCTCGCCGTCGGTGACGCGTCGGAGGCGCATCGATGGCCCGTGGTAGGCGCATCGGGGCGCAACGAGGCCCGCCGGAGCGCGGGTCGTGGGGACGGCCGGACGTTGTGCGTCCTCGCACATCCACCGCCACGGCCATGTGTGTCCTTGACAACTTGGGGGCATTGGTCAAACCTCGAACCGCCCTGCGAAAGCGCCGGATGTCCCGAGGGGTTCGGGCCGCCCGCCGCCGCGCCGGCGCCTCCAGAGGCAGGTCCCACGCACATGCCGGACGTCCCCGCGAAGCTTCGCATCTACCTCATCGACGACCATCCCGTGGTCCGCGAAGGGTTTGCCCGCGCGCTTGCCGACGAGCAGGACATGGTGGTTGTCGGTCAAGGTGGCACCGCCGCCGACTGCCTGCGCGACACGGCCATCTCCAAGCCAGATGTGGTCCTCGTCGACCTCAACATCCCCGACCGCGATGGCATCGAGCTGCTCAGCGCCCTGCGCGCGCAGCTCCCCAACGCCAAGCTCCTGGTGCTCAGCTGCTACGACGACGAGTTCCGCGTCGCCGAGGCGCTGCGTGCCGGCGCCCAGGGCTACCTGGTGAAGACCTCGAAGCTCGAGGAGGTCGTCGACGGCATCCGGCGCATCGCCACCGGCGGCGCGCCGCTCAGCCCGCGCATCGCGCACGCCGTGGTGCGCGCCATGCGCAAGCCGGCCAGCGAAGGATCGGGCGGCCTCGATGCGCTCACCCCGCGCGAGCGACAGGTGCTGCGCTTGCTCGCGGCCGGCGTCTCGACGCGCGAGACGGCGGCGCGGCTGACCATCAGCCCGAAGACGGTCGAGACGCACCGGGTGCGCATCTACGCCAAGCTCGGCTGCAAGAGCGCGGTGGAGCTGACCCGCATCGCCGTGCGCACCGGCCTCATCGAAGCTTGACAGGCGACAGGGGCGTGCTGGCCTGTGCCCTGAGCCAGCGGCCTTCTTGCTCCGACGGCTAGCGCTTCGCCTTGTGCGCGGCGAGGAGCTCGTCGATGCGCACGCCGTCGATGGTCAGGCCCTCGATGTCGGCGTGGGTGATGGTCAGGCCGCGCAGGTTGGCGTTGTCGATGCGCGCGTTCTCGAGGCTCACGTCGCCGAAGCGCACGTCGTCGAGGTTCGCGTTGTCGACCTTGGCGCCGGCGAGGGAGACGTCGTCGAACGTCGCGCCGGCGAAGCTGGCGTTGTGCAGGGTGGCCTTGTCGAAGGTGGCATCGTCGAAGGTGGCGCCCGCGAAGCTGACGTTGTGCAGGCGCGCGCCCTCGAAGGTGGCGTCGTCGATGTCCACCTTGGCCCAGCTCACGTCGCGCATGCGGGCGCCGGAGAGGTCCGCGTCCTCGAAGCGCGCCCTTTCCAGCTTCACGCCGATGAAGCGCTCGGAGTCGGACGCCGACTTCTTCGCCATGCCGGGCATGGTATCAGCAGCCCATGACGCCCGCCGCCGCTGCCGGCTTCCTGCCGCACCATTCCCTGGTGCGCGCGCAGGGAGCCGAGCCATCGCGCTGGCTCGTGGTCCTGCACGGCATCCTGGGCTCGGGCGACAACTGGCGCCTCTTTGCGCGCAAGCTCTGCGAGAAGGCCCCTGGATGGGGCGTCTGCCTGATCGATCAGCGCGGGCACGGCCAGTCGCAGGGCGCGCCGCCACCGCACACGCTGGAGTCGGCGGCCGACGACGTGCTGCGCCTGGAGGCGCACCTCGGCCTGCCGGTGGCGGCCATCGCCGGGCACTCCTTCGGGGGCAAGGTGGCGCTCACCTGCATCCTGCGGCGCAGCTCGCGGCTGCAGCACACGTTCGTCCTCGATTCGGCACCGGGCGTCGACGGAGGCTCGGGTGGCTCGGGCAAGGTGCTCGACATGCTCGAGGGCATCGCCCAGCCCGTCGCCTCGCGTGAAGCCTTCGTGGCCGAGGTCACGGAGCACGGCTTCTCGCGCGAGGTGGCCGACTGGCTGGCGATGAGCGTGCGGCGCAGCGGTGACGGGCTGCGCCTGCGCATCGACCTCGCTGCGGCGCGCGGCATGATGGAGGACTACTTCGCGCGCGACCTGTGGCGAGTCGTCGAGGGGGCGGTGG
Source organism: Polyangiaceae bacterium (assembly GCA_037720395.1). GTDB lineage: Bacteria > Myxococcota_A > Polyangia > Polyangiales > Polyangiaceae > JBBJMR01. The sequence goes on along the minus strand of JBBJMR010000327.1, from coordinate 327 downwards.
GCACCGACACGCTCGACGTGGTGGTCGGGGGCCGCTCCGACGTGCTCCGGCCTGCAGACCGCGCGCGCCTGCGCGAGATCGCCGCGCGCAACCCGGCGGTGCGCGTCACCGTCCTCGAGAACGCCGGCCACTGGGTCCACGCCGAGGATCCGGAGGGCTTGCTGGCCGTGCTGGCGAGCGCGCTTCTCGCCCCGCCGTCGCGCTGATACGGCAGGCGCCGATGCGCATCGCCTCCTGGAACGTGAACTCGCTGCGTGCCCGCCTGGAGCACGTCTCGGAGTGGCTGCGCAAGTGCGCCCCCGACGTGGCCTGCCTGCAGGAGACCAA
>JBBJMR010000326.1:0-9678 GCA_037720395.1 Polyangiaceae bacterium | reverse complement strand
GACACCACCAACCCAGCCACCGAGGAGAAGCTCTCCGAGGTGGCCGAGGCGAGCGACAAGGACGTCGACCTCGCCGTGCGCGCCGCGCGCGTGGCCTACGACAAGTACTGGTCCAAGCTGCGCCCCATCGATCGCGGCAAGTACATCTACCGCATCGCCCGCGCCATCCAGGAGAAGGCGCGCGAGCTGGCCGTCGTCGAGACCATGGACGGCGGCAAGCCGATCAAGGAGTCGCGCGACGTCGACGTGCCCCTGGCCTCGGCGCACTTCTTCTACTACGCGGGCTGGGCGGACAAGCTGGCCTACGCCTTCCCCGGGCAGAACCCGCGCGCCCTCGGGGTCGCCGGTCAGGTCATCCCCTGGAACTTCCCGCTGCTCATGGCGGCGTGGAAGCTGGCGCCGGCGCTGGCCGCCGGCAACACCTGCGTCCTCAAGCCGGCGGAGACCACGCCGCTCAGCTCGCTCTTGCTGGCGAAGATCATCGAGGAGTGCGACCTGCCGCCGGGCGTGGTCAACGTGGTCACCGGCGCCGGCGTCACCGGCGCGGCGCTGGTCGGGCACCCCGACATCGACAAGGTGGCATTCACGGGCTCCACCGAGGTCGGCAAGCGCATCCAGAAGTCCCTCGCCGGCACGAAGAAGAAGCTCACCCTGGAGCTCGGTGGCAAGGCGGCGAACATCGTCTTCGCCGACGCCCCCATCGATCAGGCCATCGAGGGCATCGTCAACGGCATCTGGTTCAACCAGGGGCACGTGTGCTGCGCCGGCTCGCGGCTGCTGGTCGAGGAGGGCGTGCACGATCTGGTCATCCGCAAGCTGCGTGACCGCATGGCCACGCTGCGCGTCGGCGATCCGCTCGACAAGAACACCGACGTCGGGGCCATCAACTCCAGGGCCCAGCTCGATCGCATCCGCACCCTGGTCGAGGCCGGCGAGCGCGAGGGCGCCACCCGCTACTCGGCGCCCTGCGAGCTGCCCTCGCGCGGGTACTGGTTCGCGCCCACGGTGTTCACCGGCGTCTCCCAGTCGCACCGCATCGCCCGCGAGGAGATCTTCGGGCCGGTGCTGAGCGTGCTCACCTTCCGGACGCCGGACGAGGCCCTGGAGAAGGCGAACAACACCATGTACGGCCTCTCGGCCGGCGTCTGGACGGACAAGGGGTCGAAGAGCTTCTGGATGGCGCAGCGCCTCAAGGCCGGCGTCGTCTGGGCGAACACCTTCAACAAGTTCGACCCCAGCTCGCCGTTCGGTGGCTACAAGGAGAGCGGCTTCGGCCGCGAGGGTGGGCGCCAGGGGCTGCTCGCGTACCTCGAGGTGGATTGAGATGGCCCGTGCCAGGACCGACGGAGCAGACAGCAACGGATCGCCGACGACGACCCGCAGCGGAGAAGACCGCGTGGCGGTGCGCAAGGCGTTCAAGATGTACGTGGGAGGCGCGTTCGTGCGCAGCGAATCCGGTCGCTACACCCAGGTCTTGGAGGACGCACGCGATGCGCGCGCCGGCAGTGACGGCCCGCGCGAGAACGTCCCGCGCGCCTCGCGCAAGGATGGCCGCGACGCGGTCCTCGCCGCCAGGGCGGCGGTCTCCGGCTGGTCCGGGCGCACCGCCTTCAACCGCGGGCAGGTGCTCTACCGCCTCGCCGAGATGCTCGAGGCGCGCCAGGGCGAGCTGGGCCTGTCCCTCGAGAAGGGCGGGCTCACCGGCAAGGTCGCCGCGCGCGAGGTGGCCACCACGGTGGACCGGGCGCTCGCGTACGCCGGGTGGACCGACAAGTACCAGAGCCTCTTCTCCAGCCTGAACCCGGTGAGCGGGCCGCATTTCAACTTCACCCACCCGGAGCCGATGGGCGTGGTGGCCATCGCCGCGCCGGCGCGTCCGGCGCTGCTCGCCCTGGTCGGCGCCATCCTGCCGGTCATCGTCTCCGGCAACACCTGCGTGGTGCTGGCCAGCGAGGAGGACCCGCGCACGGCGTGCGTCTTCGGCGAGATGCTGGCCACCAGCGATCTGCCCGGCGGCGTGGTCAACATCCTCACCGGCCAGGTCAGCGAGGTGCTGCCGCACCTGGCCAAGCACATGGAGGTAGCGGCGCTCGATCTGCACGGCGTCGACGCGGCACTCTGCCGGAAGGTGGAGGAGGACGCGATCATCAACGTCAAGCGCGTGCGGGTGCGCAGCCTCGAGGAGGCGGCGTGGTTCGATGCGGCTGGCGCCGAGACGCCACGCTGGATCGAGCGTTTCGTGGAGCTGAAGACCGTCTGGCACCCGGCCGGGACGTGATGGCGATCCCGATGCGCGCGCCGCTCCACGGCGTGCGTGGCCCGGGCGCATGACCCGGTGGGCGTTCGGCTGTGCCGCCGTGTGCCGCCTGGCTCTGCGAGCGGTGGGATATCGCCGAGAATCGACCCCCCGCCACGGCACGCTTCTCGCCATGATCGGCGTGGATGACCGGGCGCCGGCCCGGCAGCCGCAGAGGGCCGACCATGCGAACGCACATCTCCTTCCAGCGCTGGACCGCACGCTTGTTGGCCGTCATGGCGCTCCCCGCCGTGTATGCCTGCGGCGACGACATCCCGTCGGTCTCCGAGTTTCCATGCGAGTCTCCGACCCCGCTGATGGCCGGGTCGGAGACGGGCTTCGAGCGCTGCGCAAGCGGCTTCATCCACCGGCCGACGACCGGGCAATGCCCGAGTAGCCTGCCGCGACCCCAGGAGATCTGCACCGGCGACGGCCTGGCGTGCAACAGCGACGCCGACTGCGCAGACGTGGCGAACGGCTTCTGTGGCTACGGCAACGGCTTCGAGGGCGCCTGCGTCTGCAACGCCGGCTGCCTCAGCGACGCCGACTGTGCCGCCGGCGCCATCTGCATGTGCGGCGACCCGGTGGGAAGCTGCGTCGCGGCCGATTGCAAGACCGACGAGGACTGCGACGGCAGCCTGTGCGCCAGCACCGTCGTCGGCGATCCCGGCTGCGGCTCGCTGCAGTTCCGCTGCCAGACGGGGCAAGACGAGTGCGGCGGCGATGGCGACTGCGCAGAGGGCAAGACCTGCGTCGTTCCCGACGGCGATGGGCCCCGGGTCTGCCGGAGCGCGGAGTGCGCCATCGGGCGACCGTTCCTGGTCGGCGGCGTCACGCGTGCGGCGCAGACCACCGGCCGCGCCGACTGGCGCGCGCTGGACCTGGCGCCGTCGCTGGAAGGGCTCGACGAGGCAACCCGCCGCGAGCTCGGCGCGCACTGGGCGCGCGCCGGCGCCATGGAGCACGCGTCGATCGCCGCCTTCGCGCGCTTCGCCCTGCAGCTGCTCTCGCTCGGCGCGCCGCCGGGGCTGCTCCAGGACACCCAGGCAGCCATGGCCGACGAGACGGAGCACGCGCGCCTCTGTTATGGGCTGGCCAGCGCGTACCTCGGCCGGGCGGTGGGGCCGGCCCCGCTCGATGTCGGCGGTGCGCTGCAGGCCATGGACGCCGCCTCCATCCTCGCGGACGCCATCCGCGAGGGCTGCATCGGCGAGACGGTTGCGTCCATGGAGGCTGCCGAGGCCGCCGCGTGTGCCGAGGACCCCTTGCTGCGCGCGGTGCTCCTGGGCATCGCCGAGGACGAGGCCCGCCACGCGGAGCTCGCCTGGCGCTTCGTGCGCTGGGCGGTCTCGCGCGACGCCAGCCTGCGCTCCGAGGCTACTCGCGTCTTCAGCGAGGAGGCGGCCGCAGCACAGGGCGCGGTGCGTCCCGAGGCCGAGGACCTGGCGTGGTTGGCGTGCGGTCGGGTTACGCCGACCGTGCATCGCCGCCTGCACGAGCAGGCGATGTTGCGCGTGGTGGCGCCGTGTGCGCGCGCGCTGCTCGCCGCACCGCCCGTCGAGGCGACGGCGAGCGCGGCGTGATGTGCCGACGGACCACCGATTGTTCCCCCGCCTTGAAAGGCGGCGCACCTCCTGTCGACTTCAGCCTCGAGACCGTCGCGTGGCTCGAAGGAAAATCGCTTGCTCGCTTCGCCTAACTCTCCTCGGCACTCAGCAAGCGCCCCGCCGGCGCCCGAGGTCCCAGCCGCCGCGCGTCCACGTCAAGCCCGCCCGAAGGGCGGGCTTCGAGCGATCGAGAGCCTCCGGAGCGGGTCCAACCAGACGTGCCCCGCCTTTCAAGGCGGGGGGAAATGGATGGTGCCTATCCGCTCCTGAACACATCTCGAGCGCCCACCGCACGCGCGGCTAGTCGATGGTCTCGCTCTCGCGGTCGGGATTGCCGGGCGCGACCCACTGCTCGGCGTGGGCCATGGCGACCTCGATCTCCTCGTGCAGCTCGCGCGACACCATGCGCCGCGCCGGCGGGCCGGCCTGCTGAGCTTCCCACCAGAAGCCGCGCTCGCCGTGCTCGCTCTCCGGCCGCCAGCGGACGCGCAGGGACCAGCCCTGGAGCTCGGCGGCGTAGCTGCCGTCGTGGTCGCGCTGCCAGGCGGGCATGGTGGCGTGCAGGAGCACAGACATGGGCACGCCTTCTAGCCGCGCGGGGCGCTCGGATCAAACCCGAGGACGTCCCCGACCGCGAGCGCGCGGCCGGAGACCAGATCGGAGGCGTCGGCGGCGCGCTTGCTCTCCCGCTGCGCGCGCAGGATGCGCAGCGCGCCCTGGCCACAGGCCACCTCGACGCCGCCGCGATCGGCGCGCAGCACCGTGCCCGGGGCGCCGAGCGCGCCTTCCTCGGCGGCGACGCGTGTGCTCAGGAGCTTGAGGCCCTTGCCGTCGCGCGTGCTCGTCGTGGCGCCGGGCCAGGACGTCATCCCGCGCACGTGGTCGTGCACCGCGCGGGCCGCCTTGGCCCAGGGGACTCGGCCGTCGCTCTTCTCCAGCAGCGGCGCCTCGGTCGCCGCCGCGCTGTCCTGCGCGGCGGCGCCGAGCTCGCCGGCCACGGCGCGGGCGAGATCGGCGCGCACCACGTCGGCGGCGAGGCGCCCCATGACCTCGAAGAGCTCGTCGGCCGTCTGGTCGGGGCCGATGGGGGTGCGGGTGATGGAGAACACCGGCCCGGTGTCGCAGCCCTCGTCCATCTGCATGAGCGAGATGCCGGTCTCGGTCTCGCCACGCACGATGGCCCAGGTGATGGGCGCAGCGCCTCGGTACCTGGGCAGGATGGAGGCGTGCAGGTTCATGCAGCCGCGGCGCGGCGCGGCGAGCACCGCCGGGGGCAGGATGCGGCCGTAAGCGATGACCAGCGCCACGTCCGCCTGGCGCGCCCGCACCCAGTCCGCGAACTCCTCGGTGCGGATCTTCGTCGGCTGCACGACCTCGAGGCCCAGCGCCAGCGCGCGCTCCTTGACGGGCGGTGCGCGCAACTCGAGCCCGCGGCCGGCCGGGCGATCGGGCTGACACACCACGCCGGCGACATCGGCGAGCGAGGCCAGCGCCTCCAGCGCCGGTACGGCGATGGCGGGGGTGCCGAAGAAGAGGGCCCGCACCGGCCGGTGCTAGCACCGCCAGCGCCCGACGCGCTAGCCGAAGCCGAGCCGGCCGTCGTCGATGTGGTTGGCGAGCGCGCGCACGATGTCGGCCGGGCTCTGCGCCTCGATGGCCGGCAAGCGCACCAGTCGCACGCCCGGGATGCGCGCCGAGAGCAGCGCCGAGGTGGTGTCCGCCGCCGCCGTGCGCGCGGCCCGCTCCTCCTCGAGGTCGTGAACGGCGCGGCGCAGGGCCTCCGGCGGCGAAGCCGCCAGCAGCTCGGCCACCCAGCCGGGCGCGCCGCTGTCGGCGCGGTTCAGCACCACCGCCGCCGGACGGCGTCGAGGTGCTCGATGCGCTGCGCCAAGTACTCGGCGTCGGCTGCGGCCGAGCCGGTCGGCGCGGCCACGAGCACGAAGCGCGTCGACGGTCCGAGCAGCAGCGCCTCGGCCTGCCGCGTCACCGCCGAGAAGCGGTGCCGCACCACGGACAGGTCGGAGAAGATGCTCGCCAGGTCGTGGAGCACGTGCGGCCCGAGCACGCGGCCGAGCGCCTTCTCCACGCGGCGCTTCCCCCAGGCGATGAGGCCGCGCGCCGACGCCGGCGCCTCGTCGCCGCGGGCGGTGAGCCGCGCCAGCCAGCCCATGGCGCGCCCCTCGAGCAGCGTCGCCAGCCGCCCCGGGTAGGTGACGAAGTCGAGCGCGTGGCGCGAGGGCGCGGTATCGACCACCACCCGGTCGACGTCGAGCAGCTCGGCAGCGCGCGCCACCAGCACCACGCTGAGCAGCTCGTGCACGCCGGCGATGGCGTCCTCCAGCGCGCGGTACAGCGAGTTGTCGAGGACGCGCGCCCTGGCCTCGGGCTCGCCCTCGAAGACGTAGTCCAGGCAGAGGCGCACCGCGCTCTCCGGCTCGGGCATGAGCGCGTGCAGCCGGCCCTCCAGCCCGGGCTCGACGTCGACGGAGCAGGCCTCGGTGCCGATGGCGATGCCCAGCGCGTCGGCCAGGCGGCGCGCCGGATCCACGGTGACCACCAGGGTGCGTTTGCCGGCGCGTGCCAGCGACAGGGCCAGCGCCGCCGAGAAGGTGGTCTTGCCCACGCCGCCACCGCCGGCGCAGACGATGACCTCCGGACGCCGGCGCCCGGCGAAGGGATCGGCGGGGGGCGGGGTGGAGCGGCGCGGGCGGCTCACGTCCAGCCTCCAGCCACCAGGACGCCGGCCGTCTCTGCCACGTCGGGGTCGACGGCGCGCTCGGCGATGGTCAGCGGCGCGGCGGAGGTCTCGCGCTGGGCCAGGGTCTCCATGTCGCGGGCCTCGGCGTGCGCCGCCGCGCGCACACCGATGGCGCGACCGGCGGCGGCGGCGGCGCCGCGCAGCGCCTCGCGCGACGCGCCCTCCGCCAGCGCCCGGGCCTCCGCCTCGGCGCCGGATGGCAGCTCGCGCGGGAAGCGATTGATGATCAGGCGCGCCGGCGTCATGTGCACCGTCTCGCGCATGGCCCGCCAGAGGTCGAGCGTCTCGCGCACCACCAGGCGCTCGGGCAGGGTGACGATGACGATGGCCGTCTTGCCTGGGCCGAGGAGGTCGCGCCGCAGCCGCTCGGTGACGTCGTAGAGCGGCCCGAAGCAGCCCGGAGAGCTGCGCCGGCACGCGCAGCCAGGCGACACCGTGCCCGGTGGCCGGCATGTCGACGATGATCCGCCGCCGTGGCCGCTCCTCGGCGGCGCGCCGCCCCGCCTCGAGCATGGCCACCTCGCGCACCGCGGGCGCAGCGCGCAGGAAGCGGTCGACGGCGAAGTTGGTGAGCACCGCGCGCGCCAGCAGCGCCGAGCCGAACACCGAGGTGCCGAGGGCGGTCACCGCGTCACGCGACGACACCACCAGGTGCTCCAGGCCGCGGCGCGCCGCGTGCTTGCCGAGCGCGCGCCGCCCCGCCTCCCCGTCGCCGAACTCCACCAGCGTGGCGCCCTCGCGGCTGCTCTCGGCCACCGCCAGTGCGGCGGAGACCGTGGTCTTGCCGACGCCGCCCTTGCCGGTGACCAGCACCACGCGGGCGCGGGCAGCCGAGACGTCGGAGCGCTGAGCTTCTCCGGGGACGGGCATTCGGGCAGCGCGCCGGGCCATCCGGCGCGCGAGGGAGCCTATACCAGGCGCATGAGGCGCAAGCGCACGAAGGCGCGCGCGCTCGGCGAGACACGGCCAGCCACGCCGCGCCGCGGCGGGCCGCCCGCCGCAGGCGGCGCGAGGCCCGGAGGCGCTGCTCCACCACGCGCGCCGCCGCCACCACCTCGGCCCTCATCGCGGCCCCTCGATGGAGCTGGCCGCCGAGGCGGCGCGCCGGCGCAGCGCGACGGCCGGGACGTCCGGCGCTTGTCGAAGGTCGATGCGGCAGGTGTGCCCGCCGTGCCGGGGAATGGTGGTGGTCAGGTGGTAGCGCAGGCCGCAGACCGAGGCGATGCCCGACTGGAACTGCCCGAAGATCCCACAGTGTGCGCCGTTCCACCCCGGGGCGTCGTACCAGGGGCATGCCGTCCCCTCGAGCCAGCCGGTGCGCGCCTGGCCGTCGTGGCCGCCCCAGTGGTCGGGGTTCACGCGGAAGACGTACTCGCTCATCCGCAGGAGCTCGAGGGCGTCCTCCGGCGTGCCGGGGAGCGCGAAGGCCTTCTTCATCTTGCGGCCGAAGCGGACGCCGGCGGCGAAGCACAGGTCGCCCAGCACGCCGCGCGCGCGCGGCACACGCTCGGGCAAGCGCTCGGTGAGGGCGATGAGCAGCTCGCCGAGGTGACAGGTCACCTCCTCCCAGCGATCGCGGGGCGTCATCGACGCCAGCCATCGCTCGGCGACGGCGTGCTCGGCGAAGGCCCGCGGCGCGCCACCGCAGGCGGCGAAGATCCAGCGCGCGTCGGCGTTGCTCGCGCTGCGGTAGAGCGCGCCCATCAGCAGGCCCGTGCCGCCGTCGCCGGGCACCGGCACGCTGTCGAAGCGCGCCTCCAGCAGCGCGTGCCGGCGCGCGAAGAGCGGCGCGCTGATCTCGCTCAGCAAGGCCTGCGCAGGGCCCCGCTCCGGGTCGAGGTACGGCCCCAGCTCGGCGGCGAGCAGAGCGTACCACTCGCACATTCCCTCGGCCGCGAACCACCAGAGCACGCGCTCCGGGAAGCGCTCGCGCCGGAAGACCTCGCGCACCGCTCTGGCGAGGAGGGGCACCATGTGCGCAGCCTACCCCATCGTCGCCCGGCGCGCCGGGCCCGACACGCGTCGTCGGGCCGAGTGCCGCACCGGGCACCGGCTCAGGCCGTTGACGCGGGCGCCGCCCGTCAGTGACCGCCCGCGGTCGTGCTGGTGGCGGGCGCCTTCGGGTCCATGCAGCAGCGGAAGCCGGTCTCGTAGAAGGTGAACGTCGGCTCGTGCGCGTCGTTGGCGCCGCGGCAGCCCGTCCAGGGCTTGGCCCAGAAGCCACCGCGCAGCGTCCCGGGCCAACGCCGCTCCTTGCGAGACGTGGTCCACTCCTCGACGTTGCCCATCAGGTCGTGGATGCCGAACGGTGAGACGCAGGTCTGGTACTGGCCGCTCGGGCTTCCTTGCCAGAGGCGCTCCACCTCGCGGTCGGACTCCTCGCCGGTGGCAGCCAGCTTCTTGACGTCGAACTGCCGCCAGCCCTTGTCGCTGTTGCAGGAGGTGCGCTCCACCTTCCAGCCGTAGGCCAGCGGTCGGTGATCGGGGCCCTCGCAGGCCTGCTCCCACTCCTGCTCGGTGCAGACGCGCTTGCCGCGCTGGCCGCACCACTTCCTGGCCATGTTGTAGGAGCGCATCACCAGCGGCCTGGCGCCGCGCTGGTTCGGCGCCTCGAACTGGTCCATGCAGGTGCGGATCTCGGTGACCGCGCCCTCCTCCGCGCTGAGCCCCTCGAAGTACGCGAAGCAGTGCGTGTCCTTGGCGTCCTTGCGTGGGTCGATGCAGAGGTGCTGCATCTCGTCGCGGTGCCGGCCGGTGACCAGGCGCATGTCGTTCGGGCACTCGGGGCTCGGACCGGGGTCGAGCTTCGGGCCGAGGTCCATGAAGAGCAGCGCGCCGGCGAAGGCGGTGGCGAGCGCGAGGGGGTCGAACATCCGCGCCTCAGGGCCCCGTCGGCGCGGCGGGGGAGAGCGCGCGCACGATCGGCCCGCGCAGGAAGAAGCCCACCAGCGCGGCACCGAGCAACAGGCCGAGCACCACCAGCAGCACCAGCCCGCCGCGCGCGCGCGGCCGCGGCT
>JBBJMR010000089.1:0-27588 GCA_037720395.1 Polyangiaceae bacterium | reverse complement strand
ATGCGCCCGTCGGGCAGCGGCGCGATCCACTCCACCACCGCGCCGGCGGCGGCGAGGCGCTGCGCGGGTCGAACCAGGGAGGGATGCTCGACGCTGGAGACGACCAGCGCCGACCCCTCCGGCAGTAGCGCCAGGGCCAGGTTGTTGGCCTCGGTGCCCCCGGAGGTCAGCGTCACGTCGCGCGCATCGAGCCCGACCAGAGCGGCGACGGCCTCGCGCGCCTCCTCGACGTGGGCGCGCGCCCGACGTCCCGGCGCGTGCACGCTGGCCGGGTTGGCCCAGCCGTCGCGCGCCGCCAGCGCCATGGCGGCCAGCACCTCGGCGTGCGGAGGCGTGGTCGCGTTCCAGTCGAGGTAGATCACGCGCTGGCCAGGACTAGCGCCCGCGGTCGCCGACAGCCAGCGGCTTTGCTGCCCTGCACGCGCACGGCTGCGACGTGGCCTCAGGCGCTGGGCGGGAGGGTCGGCGTCGATCGCGGCGGCGCCGGGATCTCGCCGGGGGCGCGCTGGGCGACGGTGAGGTAGAAGGCGGTGCCGCCGAGGGCCACGCCCTCGATGACCTCGCTGCTCGGCGAGACGACGCGCACGTCGCCGCCCAGACCGCGCGCGGTGCGCCGGGCGATGGCCAGCCCCACGCCGACGCCGCCGTACTCGCGGGTCATCGAGCCGTCTCCCTGGCGGAAGGGCTCGAAGATGGTCTGCGCGCGATCGGCGCCCACGCCCGGCCCGGTGTCCGCCACGCACAGCTCGTAGTGGCCGGACGGGAGCCGATCGACGCGCACGCCGACCGCGCCGCCGGGCGGCGTGAACTTGGCGGCGTTCTCGAGGATCTGGACGATGGCGCGCTGCAGCCGGTTGGCGTCGCCCCAGCCGGTGAGCGGGCCGCGCGGCAGCTCCTCCACCAGCGTCACCTTGGACTCCTCGAAGGTGTCGGCCAGGGCGGCGATGGCGCGGCGGGTGGTGTCGAGGAAGTCGTAGTCCACGTGGGCGAAGCGCATCCGCCCCGTCTCCAGCCCGGTCACGTCGAGGAGGTTGTCGAGGAGCTGGCGCAGCCGACGCACGCAGTCGTCCATGGCGCGCAGGGCCTTCTGCTGCGCCTTGGTCAGCGGGCCGAGCTCGCTGTCCTTGAGGAGCTTCACGTAGCCGACGATGGGCGTCATCGGTGTGGCCAGCTCGTGCGAGATGTTGCGGTAGAACTCGGTGCGCGCCGCGTCGAGCTCCCGCAGCCGCGCGTTGGCGCGCGACAGCTCGGAGACCTTCTCCTCGAGGTGCCCGACGATGCGCTGGCTCTGCTCCCGCAGACGCACCGAGTTCGCCCCCGCCGGGGCGGTCTCGCGCGCACCCTTGAGGTAGCGGTCGATGAGCGTCGGGAAGGATCGCGCGTCCATGGGCTTCTGAAGGAAGCCGTTGCAACCCACCGCCAGGCTCGTCTCGCGATCGCCCTCCGCGGTGATGGCCACGATGGGCACGCCGGCCAGGGAGGGCTCGCCGCGCAGGCGCAGGGTGACCTCGAAGCCGTCGAGCCCGGGGATGTTGAGATCCACGAGCACCAGGTCGGGCCGCGAGGCGCAGGCCAGGCGCACGCCCTCCAGGCCGTCGGCGGCGTCGATCACCTCGTGGCCGGCGTTCTGGAGGAGCTTGCGGACCAGCAGGCGGTTCGCAGGGTCGTCCTCGATGTGGAGGATGCGAGCCATGTGCGCCCACGCTACCCCATCGGCACGCCTTGCGCTCCACGCCTGCGTGGTTCCCGTCACCGCCGTCGCGCCGACCGGGTCGGCACCGCGGCGGCGCGCCGGCCGGTCGCAGGCCCGAAAACGAGCAGACGGTGGCGTCCGACGACGCCGCCTTAGCGGGAGCCCGCTTTCGAGCGCAGCGACGGCGCCTCCGCAGCTTCGTTGACGGCGGACAGCGCGTCCGACATCTTCCGTGCCGGTGACCTCCAAGGACGCGCGACCGCCCCGGAAATCGGGGAAGGAAGGGCAAGCCCCGCCCCCCACGGGGCCGGGCCCGAGCGCCCCGATCGCGCCCCAGGGCGGGCGGGCGCGCTTCGTCGCCGCGCTCATCGCCATCGGGCTGGTGGCAGCGCTGGTGTGGGCCCAGACGCCCGGCGCGCCGGCGGTGCCGCCGGTCACGCCGACGGCGCCTCCGGCGAGCGCCGCGAACGACGAACCCCCGGCCGACGCCGGCAAGACGGAGCCTCGCGCCGTCGGTGCCGCCCACGTGCTGGTGACGTGGAAGGGCGCCGAGCGGGCCGCGGCCAAGGTCACCCGCTCCAAGGACGAGGCCAGGAAGCGCGCCGACAAGGCGATGGCCGAGATCTCGCGCGGCGAGGTCGACTTCCCCACCGCGGTGCAGCGCTACTCCGACGAGGAGAGCACCCTGCCCTCGCACGGTGACATCGGTAACTTCGAGCGCCTGGTCATGCCACCGGCGTTCTCGGACGCGGCCTTCGCCCTCGAGCCCGGCCAGCTCTCCGACAAGGTCGTGGAGACGCCGCTGGGCTTCCACATCATCAAGAGGACGCGATGAGCGAGGACGAGGCCGGCGAGGGCACCGGCGGTGATGCACCGGCAGGAGCCGATGCGCCCGCGGCGGGCGAGGCGGCGCCGCCGCAACAGGCCCCGCCGCCGCAACTGGCCCCGCCGCCGCAACTGGCCCTGCCGCCGCAACAGGTCCCGCCGCCGCAACTGGCCCCGCCGCCGCAACTGGCCCCGCCGCCACAAGCCGCGTTCACCGTGCCGAAGGGGGCGTTCCCGCCCCCGACCCGCGGAGTGTTGCCCCTCGCAACCAGCCCGATCGCCGCCGAGGCCCCGGCCGCACCGCGCGCGGAGCCGCAGACCCCCGAGGCGGCTCACCCCGCAGCCGTCCCGCCGGCCGACGCGCCGCCGATCGCGGCGCCGCGCCCGCCGGGACCCGTGGCATCCGCGGCCGTCGCGCCCGCCAACGCAGCGATGGGCGATGCGACGCCAGCCCCGCCGCACGTGCAGGGCGACCCGAGGATCGTGGAGAGCGGCACGGATGCCATCCCCTCCGCCACACCTGCGCCGGACGCAGCCCGCCTGAACACGGACGTCGACGCGGCGCCGGCCGCCGTGGCCGCCGTGGCCGCCGCGCCGGCAGTGGCCGCCACCGACGCCGACGCTCCGATCGCCGACGAGGCCCCGGCCCCGCAGCCGGCCAGCAAGGGCGCCGCGTGGGCCCCGTCGGCGCGCTCCGACCGCGCATCGCCTACCCGCTCGCCGTGCTCACCGGCCTCCTCTACTTCGTCTCCTTTCCGGGCGTCGACGTGTGGCCGCTGGCCTTCGTCTCCCTGGCGCCGTTGCTCATCGCCATGCGCGGTCAGCCCGTTCGGCGCGCCGCCGGACTGGGGTGGGCGGCGGGCTTCACCATGACCATGACCGGCTTCTACTGGCTGATGGAGATGCTCCGCGTCTTCAGCGGCTTCCCGACGCCGGTCTGCTTCCTGTTCATGTGCATCCTGTGCGCCTTCCAGGGCGGGCGCATCGGGTTGTGCGGCTGGCTCTACGGGCGCGCGGCCACCCGCGGCTGGCCGGCGGAGGCGGTGTTCCTCGGCGCCTTCGCCACCAGCGAGCTCCTCTACCCCCTCCTCTTCCCCTGGTACTTCGGCGCCACCATGCACCTGGCCCCGGCGCTGACGCAGGTCGCCGACCTCGGCGGTCCGATCCTGGTCGGCCTGATGGTGGCGACGACCAGCGTGGCAGTGGCCGAGCTGGTGCAGTCCCGCCGCGAGAAGCGGCGCCTCCGCCGCGGCTGGATCATCGCCGGTGTCGCTGTCCCTGCCCTGGCGGCAGTCTACGGGCTGGTGCGCATCGCCTCCGTCGACGCCGCCGTGGCCGGCGCCGAGAAGATCCGCCTCGGCATCGTGCAGCCGAACCTGCCCATCTTCGACCGCAAGAGCGCCCTGCCCCTGCACCAGCGCATGACGCGCGAGCTGGCCAAGGAGAACGTCGAGCTGGTGGTCTGGAGCGAGGCCGCCGTGCCCATGGGCTTCAACGAGGCGGCGTACGAGAAGGACGTGCCGCGCAAGCTGACCGCGGCGCTCGGCGTCTCCACGGTGGTGGGCACGGTGCTGGTCCGCGACGAGCCGAACACGCCGCGCGGGCGTCGCCTCTTCAACACCGCGCTCATCGCCGACGAAAAGGGCGCCATCGGCGGCCGCTACGACAAGCACTACCTGCTCATGTTCGGGGAGTACCTGCCCTTCGGCGAGATGCTGCCCATCCTCTACAAGTACTCGCCGAACTCCGGACGCTTCTCGCCGGGCGAGACCATGGACGCGCTCGACTGGCGCGGGCACCGCATCGGCGCGCTCATCTGTTACGAGGACATCATCCCATCGTTCGTCAACGAGCTCATGCGCCACGACGACCCCGACCTGCTGGTGAACCTCACCAACGACGCCTGGTTCGGGGACACCACCGAGCCATGGATCCACTTCGCGCTGGCCAAGATGCGCGCCGTCGAGCAGCGCCGCTTCCTGGTCCGCGCCACCAACAGCGGCGTCTCCGGGATCATCGACCCGGTGGGCCGCGTGGTGGCGAACACGGGGGCCTTCGTCACCGAAAAGGTGATCGGCGAGGTCGGCTTCATGAAGGGCGGCACCGTCTACAGGGTGATCGGCGACATCCCCTGGTACGTCATCGCCGTGGTCATGGCGGCCATGAGCATCTTCACCATTCCGGCGCGCTGGCGCCGGACCGCTCGCTAGCAGGCTGCAGGCCGGGCGCGCCTGCGCCGCGCCTGGAGACGGTACTCAGATCTTGAGCGCCTTCTTGAAGCGCTTGGCGTCGGCGAACATGTCCACGTTGGTGAACACGTACGTCGCGTCGGAGTGCTTGGCGTCGCTCGCGATCTCGGCGAGGCGCTCGATGGCCGGGTCCTCGTAGCGCGACTTGTGCCCGGCCGGCCCGTGCAGCCGGTAGTAGGCGACGTCGAGCTTGGAGAGGCCGGTGGTGAGCGGATCGCGCGCGGAGATGGCCCCGACATCCAGGGTGAGCTGGTCGCACTCGTCCGCGTTCCAGCCGGCGGTGGGCTCGAACACCACTCGATCGAAGCGCTTGCCGACGCCGACCAGGAACTCGCGCAGCACGCCCTTGTTGGCGCGGTTGGGCTGGAGCTCGGGCGGCGCCACGAAGACCGCGGTGCGTGCCTCGAGCTCGGCGGCGACCGCCTCGATGCTGCGCAGCGCCGTCTCGATCACCTTGCCGTCGCGAAAGCCTTCCTGGCCGACCTCGCGCGGGCCGAGCAGCGCGAAGCGAAAACCCTCGGGCGCCTCGCGTCGCCAGCGACGGATGGTGCCAGGGCCGGGCAGCGAAACGTGTGTTTCCTGCACCTCCACGAACATGAACTCGCGGAAATAGCGCGTCGCTGGGACGGGGAAACCGGCGCAGCCGACGGTGATCATCGGCGGCACCTTAGCCCACCGAACGTCTGGCTACCAGCACGCGAAATGCATCGAGAAAGGCCGCACCACCTTCCTCTCGATAGAGGCTCGACAGAGCCTGCACGTTCGGCGCCACGTCGGCTCCGCCAGGAGACCTCGCGCCTGTCCACGCGCCGCCAGGAGACCTCGCTCCCGTCGGAGGCTCAGTCGCGCGTCGGCTCGGGGTGCCCGAGCAGCAGGCGCGCCAGGCGCACGCCGAGCCTGGCGGCCGCGGCGCGCGCGGCGTCGTCGCGCGCCAGCGTGGCCGCCGCCGGCCCGCCGCCCACGGACACCACCTCCGATGCGCTGACCTCTCCGGTGGCTCGCTGCAGCTGGCCATCGACGGTGACCGTCGCGCTGCCGGTGACGGTGACGCGCACGCCGCGCGCCAGCGGAGCGGCGTCGTCGCTGGCACCGGCGACGATGCCGGAAGGCGACTCCTCCAAGCGCGTCACCGCCACCCTCACCTCGGCGCATCGGCCCGATGGTGCCGCGTGGCAGCCACCGAGGACACCGCTGCGCGCCAGCTCGGCGCGGGCACCGCCGACCGCGGCCATCACCGCGGCGGCGTCGGGCACGGTCACCGGGGCCGCTGCGACGTCGAAGGGGCCGATCGCATCGCGCGCCGAGCTCGCCGGGCGGTAGCCGCAACCGCTCGACGCCATGGTGATGGCGATGGTCATCGCCGCCACGGCGCGGCCGCGACGCCACGCCGAGGCGATCACCGCGCCGCCTTGCGGCGCAGCCGCGCCAGGCGCCGCAGCCAGGCCTGGTCGCTCTCGCCGGTGCCCAGCTCGGCGGCGGAGAGCGCGCGGCCCGGCTCGCGCACGTGGTGCTCGTAGAGCTTGGCCAGCTCCAGACGCACCGAGGCGTCATCGATCTCCGCTGCGATGCTCTCGTAGTCGGCGAGCGCGCGCGCCTTGTCCCCGCGCGCCTTGGCGATGTCTCCGCGCGCGCGGCGCGCGTCGTGCCCGCCCCCGCGCTGCACGGCCTCCTCCGCCAGCTCGGCGGCGCGCTCGAGCGCGCCGGCGCGACGAACGGTGCGCGCCACCCCGGCCAGGTCCTCGCCGATCAGGCTGCCCACCGGCTCGCCGTAGAGCCCGGTGAGGGCCACCATCGAGAGCACGTCGGCCGCGTTGTGCTCGATCACGCCGACCAGGGCCTCCTCGTCGCCCGTCCGCAGGAAGTGGGCGTAGCGCGAGACGATCTCGCCGCCGGAGACGTCGTCTACGCGGCCGCGTCCGAGCACGCTCTCCTCGATGGCGGCCAGCGTGCGCACCGGCAGCCGTCGCGCGTGCACGCGGCGCGCGACGTGGAGCAGATCGAGGTGCGGCGGAGGGTCCGGACACTCCATACGGTTCATGACGAAGCGCGTACGGAGCAGCGGCCAATCGAAGGTCTTGCCGTTGTAGGTGACGATCATCGAGGCGCTGCGGACGCGACGGGCGACCAGGGTGAGGATCGGGGCTTCCTCGCCGAGCCGACGCAGCAGGAGCTGCTCGAGCATCCAGGCCCCGCTCCCGGCATCGAACCACGCGAGGCCCACCAGGAAGGCGACGGTGCCGGTGCCCCCGGCCAGGCCGTCGTCTCGGTGTCCAGATACAGCGCGCCGCGCGGAGCGCATCCGGCCAGCCGCGGATCGAGCGCGAGCAACGCGAGCATGGCCGCGTCCGCGCTGGTCGCCCCGTGCAGCGGCGCCCTGCCGACGCGCGCGCCCGCCGGCGATCGCACGCGCCGCACGTACAGAGGCCCTTCGTCCGTGTGCTCGACGACGAATGGCAGCTCGCCCGAGCTCGGATCGGCGCGCCGCGGAGGCTGCGCCGTGCGGCCGACGATGCGCGCGATGCGATCGCGCAGCTCGTCGAGCGAGGGCCGCGGCGCGGGCGCGGAGAACGAGCGGGCCGGCGCCTGCCTCCGTGACGGCTCCGACGTGGACGCGCTCGTGGACGCGCCGGACGACGCGCCGGACGTGGATGCGGGCGTCGAGAGCCGGGCCAGCTTCTGCTTGAAGGACGACACGCGGTGAGGTGCGGGCGAGCGCCGGATACCACACCATGTTCAGTGCTGCGCATCAAGTCAGTGCCTCGGCGCGCCGGCCCGCGCGCGGAGTGACTACACCGGCAAATCACCTCGCGAAAACAACTACATCGGGCATGTCGACGCCTGGCACGACAGTCGCAATAGCCCTCTGCACGATGCGACGAGATGGGGTCGAAGAGACCCCGGGTCGCACGAGAAGAGCCGGCGGGTGACCGCTGGTCAGACCCCGGAGGCGCGCACCCCACGCCTCCATGCGGAGGTGTGTCCCATGCTCGACGCGAACCAGGTTGCTCTGCCCCGTGACATCGCCCTCCGCTTTGTCCCGGTGATCCGCCAGGCCGCCCTCCGCGTGGCTCGCCGCCTCCCCGCGCACGTGTCGGTCGACGACCTCATCGGCGCCGGCTACGTCGGCCTGGTCGACGCGTATCGCCGCTTCGACCCGAGCCGCTGCGACCGCTTCGAGCCCTACGCCGAGGTGCGCATCAAGGGCGCGATGCTCGACGAGCTGCGCTCGTACGACCCGCTGTCGCGCGACCTGCGCGCGCTCGCAACCAGGACCGCCAACGCCCGGCGCCGCCTCGAGAATCTGCTGGGTCGCCGCCCGAACGACGCCGAGCTGGCGACGGAGCTCGGCCTCTCTCTGGAGACGTTCCAGACCCAGGCGGCCCGCATGGCGGTTGGCCCGACGGTCAGCGTGGACGACGACAACGGCGTGGAACTGCCCGATTCTTCGTGCGGCGCGGACGCCGCGCTCGGCGACGCCCAGCTGAGGGGCAGCCTTTGCCACGCCGTGGCGACGCTGCCGGATCGCCTCCGCGAAGTCATCCAGCTCTATTACGGCGGCGAGCTGACGCTGCGCGAGATCGGCGAGCGCATGGGCGTCACCGAGTCCCGCGTCTGCCAGCTGCACGGCGACGCGGTGCGCCGGCTCCGCGCGCAGTTCGCGCTCTCCGATCCGGAGGCGCGCGCGCTGCTGGATGCCGCCCCCAAGACCACCACCCACGCGCGCGCCGCGAAGGTCCGCACCGTTGCCCGCGTGGCCCGCCTCGCGCCGGAGGCTCTCCCGCTCGCCAGCTGAGCTGCGGTCAGCAGAGCGTGGCGGTCGACCCAGGGGTCGCCGGCGCAGACCCGCGCAGCTGCGGGGGGAAACGTGACGAGGATTGGACGGCAGACCGGGGATGCGGGCTGGTGGGGGGCGAGGATGCAGCCGTGGCTGCGCCTCGGGCCGAGGATCGCGAGCTGGTGAGGAAGGCCGTCGAGCGACATCGCTCGGGGGCCTTTTCGTTTCTTGCGACTCGATCGCCCACGAGCGGCGATCGCGGGGCGCTCGAGGCTGCCATCGAGGACCCGACCCACCACCCGGACCCGTGGGTCAGCGAAACCTCGGCTGGGTCAAAGCTGACGGGACCACGCGCGAGCCCGGCTCAACGTCGCGCAAGTCCCGCGCGAATCGCCGTCAAGACATCGTCAGCCTGGGCCTCGGTGTCATCCCGGCTCCCACTGCTGTCGATCACGAAGTCGGCGAGGGCGACCTTGTTGGCCAGCGGGAGCTGCGCCCCGATCCGTGCGCGGGCCTGTTCCTCCGAGCCGCCGTCGCGCGAAACCGCCCGCGACACCTGAACAGGCTCGGGCAGCGACACCACGACCAGCGGCCGAAAGACCTCCGCCAACCCGTTCTCCACCAGCAGCGCAGCCTCGTAGCAGGCCAGTGGCTCACCCGCCGCCGCCAGCGCTGCCGCGCGCTGCGCGGTGAGCGCTCCGATGCGCGGGTGGAGCAGGCCGTTGAGCGTCGCACGACGCGCCGGATCGCCGAAGACAAGCGCCGCCATCCGCGCCCGATCGAGCGTTCCGTCGACGGCGAGGACGGCGTCCCCGAACGCCGCCACCACCGCCGCCAGCCCCTCGCTCTCTGGTGCCACCACCTCGCGCGCCAGCTGATCGGCGTCGATGACCGGAACGCCGTGGTGCCGGAACCGTGCCGCCACCGTGCTCTTGCCGGAAGCGAGGCCACCCGTGAGGCCGAACAGCGTGAACGCCATCGCGCTCCGGCATACCACCGCCGCGCGACCCCGTGACCGCCGTGTGCTCGCTCCCCTCGTGGCCGGCTTCGAGCCGTGGCAGTCTCCGCGGCCATGGGCGCACAGCTCCTCGACGGCAAGGCGATCGCACAGAAGGTCCGCGACGAGGTGAAGGGCGGGGTGGAGCGCTTCCTCGCCGAGCACGGCCGGCCCCCGGGGCTCGACGTGGTCCTCATCGGAGAGGACCCGGCAAGCCTGGTCTACACGCGCAACAAGGAGAAGGCCTCGAACGAGGTGGGCATGCGCGGGCGACTGCATCGCCTCCCCGCCGACAGCACCGAGCCGGACGTGCTGGCGCGCGTGGCCGAGCTCGACGCCGATCCGACCGTCGACGGCATCCTGGTGCAGCTGCCGCTGCCCAAGCACCTCGACGAGCGCCGCGTCCTGGACACGGTGAGCTTCAAGAAGGACGTCGACGGCTTCCACCCCATCAACGCCGGCCTCCTCGCCAGCGGGCGTCCCGGTCTGGTGCCGTGCACGCCGCGCGGCTGCATGCGCTTGCTCTCGGAGGCCGGAGCTCAGCTGGCAGGCGCGCGCGCGGTGGTGGTCGGGCGCAGCAACATCGTCGGCAAGCCGATGGCGCAGCTGCTGCTGGCTCAGCATGCCACGGTGACCATGGCCCACTCGCGCACCCGCGACCTGGCCGCCGTCTGCCGCGGGCAGACGTGCTGGTGATGGCCGTCGGTCGTGCGCGGATGGTCAAGGCCGACTGGGTGAAGCCCGGCGCCGTGGTCATCGACGTGGGCATGAACCGCGACGACGCCGGCAAGCTGTGCGGCGACGTGGACACGGCGTCGGTGGCCGAGGTCGCCGGCTGGATCACCCCCGTCCCCGGCGGCGTGGGGCCGATGACCATCGCCTGCCTGCTCGAGAACACGCTCTCGGCGGCGCGGGCCTCCGTCGGCCTTCAGGGCAAGGTGTAGCCGACGATGGCGATGGCGTTCGGGAACACCCGGATGTCGAGCGGGTACGTGTTCCCCGCGCCGTCGACGACGTCGAGGACGAGCTTG
This sequence comes from Polyangiaceae bacterium, assembly GCA_037720395.1. Taxonomy (GTDB): domain Bacteria; phylum Myxococcota_A; class Polyangia; order Polyangiales; family Polyangiaceae; genus JBBJMR01. The sequence goes on along the minus strand of JBBJMR010000089.1, from coordinate 17,018 downwards.
CCGCCGGCGGGAGCGGACGCGTTGAGGACCAGGATCTTGCCGAGCTCGCCGGTGGAGTCGAGGTCGGTGGAGTAAGCGTCGCTGTCGCCGTTGTCGTACGCGACGACGGCGCCGGGGACACTGCCCGGGTCGACGCGCACCTCGGCGAGCGCGTCCCCGTCGCGCGCCACGAAGACCACCATGTGGCCGCTGCCCTCCTCGAGCTGCGGCGCACCGACGAGCGTGTCGGCCACGCTCTCCAGCATGGCGAGGTCGACGATGGGCGCCACGATGGGGTCGTTGTGCGGCACCTCGAGCGCCGTGACGGTGGACAGAACGCCCGCGCCGCCCTGCTCGTCACGCACGATGAGCCACCCGTCGCCCTCCGGGACGTCCTCCAGCAGGAACGCCTTTTCGCCGGTGTACGTCTGCTCGATGGGCTGTCCGGAATCGGGCTCGGCGACCAGGGTCGCCGTCCCTTCCCAGCCCGCCGACTGGGTGACCACGAAGGCTGGATCCGCCATGAGGCGGACGGTGCCCTGGATGTCGGCGACGCCCCCCGAGCTGCCGCCGCTGCCACTGCCGCCGCTGCCGTTACCGGCCGTCTGTCCCATGCCGATGCAGCCCGGCGAGTTGCACCCGGGCCCGGCGCCGGGCGTGGTGGGGTCGTCGGTACAGCCGGCGACGCCCACGAGGAGAACGCCGGCCATGCCGAGGTGAAGCAGGGAGCTCATGCCCCCACTATCCGACCCGAGGCCGGACGGGGCAAGTTCGACCCTGAATGAACGTGCTCAGGCTGCCGAGGCCGGAGCGGCCGAGCCGTACGCGGGCGCCGACGGCGGCGGCTGCGACGCGGAGCCGCGCCGGCGCAGGTGGATGGCGACGGCGATGCCTACCAGCAGCACGCCGAGCAGCTGCGAGGTGGATAGCCCGAGCAGACCGCCTCGGTCATCGGCGCGCAGCGTCTCCAGCGCGAAGCGCGCCACCGCGTACAGACCGAGGAAGGCGGCGAACACCTGACCGTCGTACCGCTTGCGCCCGTGCAGCCAGAGCAAGCAGAAGGCGGCAATGGCGAAGCTCGCCGCCGCCTCGTAGATCTGCGTCGGGTGAACATCGGCCGACCAGCTGCGCACGGTGAGCAGCTGCTTGATCTTGAACTGCGCCTCGCTGGCGGGACTGTTGGGCGGGAAGGACATGCCCAGCGCGCTCTCGGTGCGCTCGCCGAAGCAGCAACCGGCGAGGAGGCAGCCGAGACGGCCGAAGCCGAGGCCGATGGGCACGGCGAAGCCGGCCATGTCGGCGGCCTTCCAGAACGGGAAGCGATCGCGGCGGAGCAGGTAGACGGCCATGATCGAGGCCGCGATGAGGCCGCCGTAATAGGTCAGGCCGCCGGCCCAGAACTTCGCCCAGGCGAAGCAGTCCGTCTCCACCGGGTGACAGACGCCCTTGGCCGCGTCCCAGACGCCCTTGTACCGAGAGGCGCACAGCCCCTGCTCGACCTTCCAGTCGACGAGCGACGGATCGGTGCACAGGTGGACGTAGTCCCAGAAGTACCCGTCGGCGAAGACGTGCAGCAGCCGCCCACCGACCACGCCCATGAGCAAGCAGGCCAGGCCGAGGTCGACGATGACATCCGGGTCCTGTCCGATGCGGCGCGCCCACAGCGCGCCGGCTGCGGTGGCGAAGATGAACCCGGTGAGGAGCAGCAGGAAGTAGGCCGGGAAGGCCACCTCCCAGACACGGAAGAGCTCAGGTCGCATCGCTCTTGGCCGCGGCCTCGGCCGGCACGACAGCAGGCTTGTTGCGCTCCGGCTTCTTGCGGGAGGTGAACATGTCGATGGCCATCAGCGCCACGCCGGCGACGATGGCGATGTCGGCCACGTTGAAGGTCGGCCAGCGGTCGGTGCGGCTTCCGAGGAAGGTGTTGTTGATCCAGCCGATGAAGTCGGCGCGCACGTCGATGAAGTCGATGACGTGCCCGTAGCGGATGCGGTCGACGAGGTTGCCGAGCGCGCCGCCGAGCACCAGCGGCAGCCCCCACTTGAGGGCCGTCTGTCCCGGGGCCAGCTTCCGGTAGAGCGAGAGGATGAAGACGATCGCCGCCGCGGAGATGAGCAAGAAGAACGGCAAGCGCACGCTGGAGTGCTCGTCCTGGAGCATGCCCCAGGCGCCACCGCGGTTGTGGGCCAGGGTGAAGCTCAGGTGGCGAGCGACGACCTCGATGGACCGCGTCTCGCCCAGCCGGGTCGTCGCCCAGGCCTTGCTGCCGAGATCGAGCGCCAGCGACACGGCGCTGACCACCGCCAGGAAGACGTAGTTCGGCCGATGCGCGGGAGCGGCAGGGGCCAGAGCCAGGCTCTCCGGGGCGGGCTCGCTCGGCGGAAGCTCCTGGGGCGCCCGGCCAGGAGCGCCTGTGCCCTCCGACGCCGGCGCGCCGTCCAGCCCGGCGCCCGCGGCGCGCGCCTCGTCCTCGGCCTCGTCCGCCCCGGCTCGTTGCTCGTCGCTCATGCGTCGGTCGACCTTTTACGACAGATCGAGGGGTGGCCGCAAAGAGCGCGGCTCCGCGCGGGAGGGCTCAGCCGGGCGGCGGCTCCGGCAGGCCGGCGGCCGGCGCGGCCTCCGGCGGTTGCTCGGGCCGTGACCGACCGGAGTCGCTGCGCGGTGCCTGCGACTGCGCCTCGCGCTCCGGCAGCGAGGCGCGCTGCGAACCGGTGACCATGTCGATGGCCATCAGCCCCACACCCACGCAGATCCAGATGTCGGCCACGTTGAACGTCGGCCAGTGGTGCTCGCTCGGGCCCCTGGTGACGTAGACGTCGACGAAGTCGATGACGTAGCCGTAGCGGATGCGGTCGACGAGGTTGCCGACGGCGCCGCCGAGCGCCAGCGGCAGCCCCCACTTCATGGCGTGCTGGTCCGGGCGCACGCGCCGGTAGATGGTGACGATGAAGACGATGGCCGCCGCCGAGATGAAGAGGAAGAAGGGGCGGCGGATGTACTCCGGAAGCCCGCGCAGGAAGCTCCAGGCGCCGCCCGGGTTCTGCGCGAACACGAAGTCGAGGTGCTCGGGCCACACCGTGACGCGCTTGGCGCCACCGATCTTCGGGTCGTAGCCGGACAGGTTCGTCTTCGCCCAGTGCTTGGTGGCCAGGTCGGATGCGGCCGCGAGGAAGGTCACCACCCCGAGCAGCCAGTACGAAGCGTGCGGGCCTCCCCCCGCCGACACCGGCGGGTGCACGGTGGGAGGGGCCTCCGCGCCGAGGTCGGCGAGCGACGTCGGCTCGGGCGGCGCCGCCTCGGGCGCCGACTCGGTGGTGGCCGCGCCCTGGTTCGGGGCTCCGGGCTCGCTCATCGGATCGCGGTTCTTAGCACGAGGGACCTCTGCGGACGCGCGGCGCCGAGCGGCGGGCACTGTACACTTGGCCAGCCCATGACATCCGTTTAGTATCCACAGTCATGGCCGTTCTCCAACCCCGCGCCGCCAGCCGCTCCCAGCCGCGGCCCCCATGGAAGCCGCGCATCGGCGTCGACGCGGTGGTCGAGGACTGGGTCTCGTCGGGGTACGTGGCGCCTTGCATGGTGGCGGACCGGTCGCTGCCGGCCAACCCCCCATCCCTCCGCCCGATTCCCGACTCGCTCCGCCCCGAGCTGGCGGCCGCCCTGCGCGGCCGCGGCATCGTCGAGCTGTGGTCGCACCAGACCGAGGCCATCGAGGCGGCCATCGCCGGCCAGGGCGCCCCGCCGGGCACCGCGGGCCGACACGTGGTCATCGCCACACCGACGGCCAGCGGCAAGAGCCTGTGCTTCCACCTGCCGGTGCTCCAGGCGCTCGCCGAGGACCCGACCGCGAGCGCCATCTACCTCTACCCGACCAAGGCCCTGGCGCGCGATCAGGAGAGCGGTCTGCGCGAGCTGGTGGCCGAGGCCGGGCTCGCCCAGGAGCCGGGCGCCGGGGGGCGCCCTGGGGTGGCGGCCATCGTCTACGACGGCGACACACCCGGCGACGCGCGCCGCGCCGCGCGCGAGAAGAGCCCCATCGTCCTCACCAACCCGGACATGCTCCACGCCGGCATCCTGCCGCACCACGCGCACTGGGCGCGCACCTTCCGCTCGCTGCGCTACGTGGTCATCGACGAGCTGCACACCTACCGCGGCGTCTTCGGATCGCACGTGGCGCACGTCCTCTCGCGCCTCAAGCGCGTGGCCGCGTTCCACGGCGCGAGCCCGACCTTCCTCTGTGCCACCGCCACCATCGGCAACGCGCGCGAGCACGCCGCGCGCCTGCTCGGTGTCGACGAGGCGGAGGTGACGCTGTGCGATCAATCCGGGGCGCCGCGCGGCGAGCGGCGCTTCTTCCTCTACAACCCTCCGGTGGTCAACGCCGAGCTCGGCGTGCGCGCCAGCTACGTGAAGGCGGCGGTGCGGCTGGCCGCCGACCTGGTGCGGGCCCGCGTGCCGACCATCGTCTTCGGCGCCTCGCGCAACACCGTCGAGACCATGCTCAAGTACCTGCGCGATGCGGTGGGTGTCACGACCGGGGATGGCCGCGTCCACAGGCACCGGGGCGTGCCGCCCCTGTACCCCGCCGGAGAAGACGCACCGCGCAGCGATGGTGCGCCCCGCGATTCGGCATCCATCCCCGTGGATGCCATCATGGCCTACCGCGGCGGGTACTTGCCCGAGACGCGGCGCAAGATCGAGCGCGGCCTGCGCGCCGGCGAGATCCTGTGCGTGGTGGCCACCAACGCGCTGGAGCTGGGCATCGATATCGGGGACCTCGACGCGGTGATCTGCGCCGGGTACCCGGGCAGCATCGCCGGCACCTGGCAGCGCTCGGCCGCGCCGGGCGGCGCGGCGCCTCGAGCATCGCCGTGCTCGTCGCCTCCAGCGCCAGCATCTATCAGTACCTGGCGCAGAACCCGGAGCACCTGCTCGACGGCGCCATCGAGCAAGCGCGCATCGACCCGCACAACACCGAGATCCTGGTGCAGCACCTGAAGTGCGCGGCCTTCGAGCTGCCGTTCCTGGACGGCGAGCCGTACGCCGGCACCGATGCGGCCGACACCGGCGAGGCGCTGCGTTACCTGGCCGAGCACGGCGTGCTCCACCAGTCCAATGGGCGCTTCCACTGGTCAGCCGACGCCTACCCCGCCAACCACGTCAGTCTGCGCAGCATCGGCTGGGACAACTTCGTCATCATCGACAAGGCCGCCGGCAAGACGCTGGCCGAGCTCGACTGGCGGGCCGCGCACACCATGCTGCACGAGCAGGCCATCTACCAGCACGACGCCGAGCAGTACCAGGTGGAGGAGCTCGACTACGAAAACCACAAGGCCTACGTGCGCCGCGTGGAGCCGGACTACTTCACCACGGCCATGATCAACCGCAAGGTCTCGATCATCGAAGTGACCGCGGCTAGGCCGCTGGGCATAGAAGTGACCGCGGCTAGGCCGCTGGGCATCGAGCTGACCGCGGCTGCGCCGATGGGGCGCGCGCTGGGGACCTGGGGCGAGGTCAGCGTCGTGGAGAAGGTCGTCGGGTACAAGAAGATCAAGTTCTACACCCACGAGAACACCGGCTACGGCGAGGTGCGGCTGCCGGACATGCAGATGCACACCACCTCCTTCTGGCTCACGGTGCCGGAGGCCATCTGCCTGGAGCTCGGCATGCCGCGCGCGGCGGCCGTCGACGCGCTGCGCGGGGTGGGGGTGGCGCTGGAGACGGTGGCCACCCTCTTGCTCATGTGCGACCCGCGCGACATCGGTCAGACGCTCGAGCCGGGGATGGGCGCTGGCGGCACCGGCGCCGGCGCGGCGCTCGACGATCCGACCCTCTTCCTCTTCGACAACGTGCCGGGCGGCGTGGGGCTGGCCGAGCGCATCTGGCACGCCGCGCCGGAGCTGCTGGCCAGCGCACGGCAGCTCCTGCTCGGCTGCGCCTGCAAGGCGGGCTGCCCGCTCTGCGTCGGCGCCGCGCCCGTTGCCGATGCGCTGGGCGCATCGCGCAAGCGCGCCGCCATCCGTCTCATCGAGCTGGTGCTGCACGCGTCCTGAGCCGGGCTCGGGCGAGCCCACCCCCCGGATCCCGTTTCGGACGCGCAGCACGCGCGCCGCGCCACTCACGCGCCTCGTGCATCGTCCCTGACAGGTCGCCGCGCGACGCCGCGCGACGCCGCGCGACGGCGCGCGATCGCCGCGGCACGGCGCGGGATCGCGTGCGGTCCCCTTGCCCGCTGCTAGCGTCGGCCCGGTGACCCCGCTCCTCTACGGCGACCTGGTCCGCTGGTACCGTCTGCTCGACCCGCCGGCCGACCACGCCGACGAGGCGAACAGCTACCGCGAGGCGCTGGAGCGCGCCGTGCCCGCCGCCGAGACGCTGCTCGATCTCGGCAGCGGCGGCGGCCACAACGCGCTGCACCTGGCAGAGCGGTTCCGGTGCACGCTGAGCGACATCTCCGAGCCCATGCTCGGCCTCTCCCGGGAGCTGCTCCCGCAGTGCGAGCACCTGCTCGGCGACATGCGCACGCTTCGCCTCGGGCGCACCTTCGACACCGTGCTGGTGCACGACGCGGTGATGTACATGACCACCGAGAGCGACCTGCGCGCCGCGGTGGCCACGGCCTTCGTCCACACCCGCCCCGGCGGCGCGGCCGTCTTCGCCGCCGACGCGCTGCGCGAGTCCTTCGCGGAGGAGACGGACGTCATCGAGGGCGACGCAGGCGCGCTCGGCCTGCGGTGCGTCGCCTGGAGCTGGGACCCCGATCCCGGCGACTGCACGTTCATCACCGATTACGCGCTGCTGGTGCGCGACGAGAGCGGCGTGCGCGCCATGCACGACCGCCACCTGGAGGGGCTGTTCCCGGAGGCCACCTGGCGCGGCATCCTCGGCGAGGCCGGCTTCGAGGTCGACACGTTCGGCCGGCCGCGCGACGAAGACGGCAACTTCGATCGGTGCTTCCTCTGCAAGCGCCGCGCGTGACGGCCACGGGCGCGCGTGCTCGCGCCTCTGTCGTGTCCGTGGCCGTGGTCAGGCCTGCGAGACGCGGCTGGAGAGCAACCGCGACAACGCCTCGCCGGCGGCTCGCGCCAGCTCGTCCATGCGGCGCGTGCCATGGAGCGTGTCGCCGAGCTCGTCGGCCATCAGCAGCATCGCGGGGCGACCGTGCGCGCGCACAGCGACCGCCGCCACGTCGGGCCCCGCGCTGCCCATCACCGCGAGCAACTTGGCGTGGGCTGCCGTGTGCGGGATGGGTCCGAGGTAGAGACTGGCCGCGGTGGCGGTGGCCAGCATGCTCGGCTCACCGGCGGGCACGTGCACGGCGCGCAGCGCCTTCGGGTCGCCGAAGGACTCGTTGCACGCCCAGCCCTGGAAGCCGCTCTTCTTCACCGCGAAGACCGCGGCGCGCTGGGCGATGCCCTCCAGGCCGCGCATCACCAGATCGACGACCTCGTCGCGCGACGTCGCCTCGGCCAGGCCGCGCATGACCACGCCGAGCTCGGATCCGGGCAGCGCCGGGGGGCCGGCCGAGAGCAGGGTGCGCGTGCCCCGCGCCGGGGTGAGCCTGCGCATGCCGCCCGCTGGCGTCGGCGCGGGTACGCCGGCGGAGGGAGTGAGCGCGCGCACGCCGCCGGCAGGCGTGATGCGCCGCGACAGACCGGAGCCCCGTGACTCCTGCTCCAGCGCCGGCGAGGACGGCAGGCGCGGCAGCTCGCCGCCACCCACCATGGCGCGATCGGCGCCGCCCTGGGCGCGCCGCGGCGGGACGTCGAAGTCGATGGCAGGACGGGGCGCCGCCACCGACCCGGCGGTCGTCGCGGCGCGCGCCGCCGGCGCGGGGTCCGGCCGCAGGGAGGGCTCCCAGGGCTCGGGCGGCGTCAGCGGGGGCGGCCGCGGCCGGGGCAAGGTGTCGACGGCGGAGTCGGCGTCGCTGGACGGCCCGTCCGGGGGCTCGGACGGGAAGGAGACGCTCGGCGGTGGTGTCCTCGGCTCGCGGATGACCTGCGGTCGCCGGCGCGCCTCGACCTCGCGGACCCGGGTGCCGCCCTCGGTCACCGCGGGCTCGCGCAACGCGCCCACCCGGCCCCCGGCGCCGCCGCTGTCCGGCGTGGGCTCGCCGGCGCCTTGTGACAGCGGCATCACCGCCGGGAACGCCTGCACCGGCTCGCGCTCGCGCGGCACGCGCTGCCGGAAAAGGGGCATGGCCGCGGTGGGGTTCGGGTTGCCGGCGTCCGGGTCCGACTCGTCGACCAGCGGCACCCCGAGGCGGCGGATGAGGGGTATGGGCACATCCTCCGGCGGCGGCGGCGGGGAGGAGCTCGGCGCGCCGTGGGGAAAGGCGGGGTGCTGCGCCGCGGCCGGCCCTCGCCGAGCGTCGTTGGCTCCTCGAGGTCCAGCCGCCGCAGCGCCTCCTCGATGGCGCTGATCGGCGCGCGGATGACGCGGATCGGCGAGGCGAGGTGGAAGCCGAGCTCGGTGGCGATGTGCGGGTCGAGCGGGTCGGCGGCGGCGACGTCGACGGTGCCGGTGAAGGTGTCGAAGCGGGTCGGCACCGCGCCCAGCCGGCGACAGAGGTTGGATGGCAGGCGCGCCACCAGCTCCGGCAAGCCGAGGACGTGGCGCAGCGCCAGGCCGCCGCGCCGCCCGAGCTCTTCCTCGAGCGCGCGTTCGTCCACCGCGCCGCGATCGACCAGCGCGCGCACGAACGACACGCCGCGTACCACGGACAGGAGCAGCGCCGCCTCCACGTCCTCGGGCGCGGCGATGCCCGCGGCTATCAGACGCCGGCCGAGCTCGATCGGCATGGAGCGGGACGATAGCAGGGGCGAGCACGCGACGGCCGACCGACAGCGGCCTCGACGCGCCGCGCCGTCATCGTCATCGCCGCGTCGGGAACTGGAAGACGACCTCGGTCTGGCGCAGCAGGCCGAGGTCGTCGCGCGCGATTCGCTCCACGGCTGCGGGGTCGTCCCGCAGGCGGGCGACCTTGCCGCGCAGCTCCTCGATCTCCCGGCGCATGGTGGCGTTCTCGTCCTCCACGTCCGCCAGCTCCTTCTCGAGGCCGCGCAGGCGCGGCAAGCCCTGGGGAGACAGGATGAGCACCGGCGCCCCGATCACGGCCAGGACGAGCACGCCGACCGGCAACCAGCGCTCGAGCAGCGCGGCGAGCACGATGTGCCGCGGGGTGGGCGGACGCGGGGCCCACCGCGCGTCTTCGGCACCGCTCGCCGCGGCAGCGCGCGCGGCCGCGCGGGTCGCGTCCTTGGGCCCCATCGGCGAAGATCTGCGCTGCACGCGCCCACGGCTAGCGTGCGCGCCGACCGCGGGACAAGTTTCGCGCCGCGGCGCCTCGCCGACACCGCGGGACGCGGAGAAGCGTGGAGCACGGCTCGCGCAGGTGGAGCCAACCGCCGCGCGCGGTGATCGATCGGCGCCGCCGCGGCCATAGGAACCGGCCGCATCCGTGGTGCTGTGGGCCGGCAAGTCAGACGCGTTCAGCGAGGCTGCTTTTCGACACCCCTACCCGCCGGCGCGTGAGTAGCATACAGCCCCCCGAAGGATCCCAGAGGCCACATGTCCATCGAAATCGTGCGAGGCGAGCTCGAGCGCCTCTTCTCTCTCGACGAGCTTCTGGCGTTGTCGACCGACTTGCTCGGCTTCGACCCCGGCGAGGTCGGCGCGTCGGCATCGAAAGCTTCCTTCGCGCGGGCACTCACCGATCGCTGCATGGAGCGCGACGCCGTCGACGCCCTGGTCGACGCCGTGCTCGCCTCGCGCACCGAGGTCGACCAGCGCCTGCGCGACCTGTCCGGGCGCGGTGTCTCGCGCCCCGAGGAGCTGAAGGCCGGCGAGACGCTCGGGGACTTCAGCGTCGTGCGCAAGCTCGGGGAAGGCCCGCGGGGCATCGTCTACCAGGCGAAGAAGGGTGGCGCCGATCGCACCCTCAAGGTGCTGCGCCGCGAGGTGACGCGCGACCCCAGCGCCAAGCACCGCTTCTTGACGTTCGTCCGCCTGGCCTCGCGCGTGAAGCACGACAACCTGGCCGCCGACCTCGAGGCCGGCGTCACCGAGGGGCGGGCCTGGACCTCGTACGCGCCGATCGAGGGTCAGCCGCTCTCGTCGCGCATCGCCCGCACCGGTCCGCTGCACATCAACGAGGCCAAGCCGCTGCTCCGCGGCATCCTCGGCGCGCTGCAGGCGCTGCACGAGCAGCGGCTGGTGCACGGCGCGGTCAAGCTCGACAACGTCATCGTCGGCCGCGGCGGCGACGGGCAGCCGCGCGCGGTGCTCGTCGACCTCGGCGGCGATCGCCTCGGCCGCGCGCCCACCCAGAACGGCCATCCCGGTGGCCCGTGGGGCAGCGCCTCGGTGGTGCGCAGCATGAGCCCCGAGCAGCTGCGCGGGCGCCCCGCCGAGCCCTCCAGCGACCTCTACGCCTTCGGCGCTCTCCTCACCGAGGTGCTCTCCGGCAAGCCGGCCTTCGCCGGCGACGGCGCCGTCGACGTGGCGGTGGCGCACCTCACTCAGCCGCCCAGGTCCCCCGGCTCCAGCGCGCCGCGTGGCTGGGTGCCGAAGGAGCTCGACGACCTGGCCACCAAGCTGCTCTCCAAGGAGCCCGGCAGCCGACCGAAGAACGTCGGCGCGGTGCTGGACGCCCTCGAGGGCGGCGGGCCGAGGTCCATCCGCGGCGCGGCCTCGGGCACGCTCACCGACGACCAGTTCAACGATCGCGTCGACCTGCTGCTGGCCAACGCCACCGACTCCGAGTTCGCGCTCTCGCTGGAGAGCTCCATCGAGCAGGGCGCCGACCCGGTGAAGGTCGCCGAGGCGCTGGCGCTGACCGCCGACCAGGTCGAGGAGGGAGACGACGACGAGGCCAAGGCCACCGCCAAGGCCGCCAAGAAGTCGCTGCTCATCCGCGCCGGCCGCATCTACGAGACGCGGGTCCTGGACGTGGAGAAGGCCGAGGCCACCTTCGTCCAGGTGCTGGAGCTCGATCCCACCGACGACATCGCCTTCACCGCCCTCGAGGAGCTGCGCCGCGAGGCGGGCAAGTACGAGGAGCTGGTGGAGATGCTCCTCGAGCGCAGCGAGAAGTCGGACAGCCACACCGAGCGCGCCCGCGCCCTGAACCAGATCGGGCACCTCTACGTGCGCGAGATGGACGACAAGGAGCAGGGCTGCTTCGCATTCGCCCAGGCCCTGGCCCAGGACACGCAGAACGACGAGTACGCCACCGACCTGGAGCGCGCCGCCGGCAGCGACATGAAGCTCTGGGCCGAGTCGCTGCAGATCCTGAGCCAGGTGACCACCCATCCCCGCATGCCGGCCGAGCCGAAGATCGCGCTCTTCGCGCGCCTCGGCAGCTGGTACTCGGACAAGATCGCCCGCCCGGACCTCGGCCTCCCCTGCTTCCAGGCCGTGCTCGCCGTCGATCCGGCGCACGTCGACGCCCTGGAGGGCATGACCCAGGTCTACCGCCGCGCCCAGCAGTGGCAAGAGCTCGGTCAGGTGCTGCTCAGCCGCGCCGACCGCGCCGCTTCACCGGCCGCCGCCCGCGATCTGCGCGCCGAGGCCGCCGACGTGCTCGAGACGCGGCTCAACGACGCCGGCCGCGCCCGCGATCTCTTCGAGCAGATCTTCCAGGAGGACCCGGGGCACGCCAAGGCCTCCGACGCGCTGGCGCGCATCCTCCAGCGCATCGAGGACTGGGCGGGCTACGCCAAGGTCCTGGAGAAGCGCGCCGACGCGCTGCGCGGCGAGGAGAAGGTCGAGGCGACCTGCAAGATCGCCGAGCTCTACGAGGACCAGCTCGGCGATCTGGCCGAGGCCACCCGCCGCTACGACGCGGCGCTGACCCTCGATGGGCAGTCGCTGACCGCGCTGCGCGGCCTGGATCGCATCTACAACCGCACCGGCCGCTACAAGGAGCTGCTCGACAACCTCGAGCGGCAGATCCAGCTGTCGGCCACGCCGCGCCAGAAGATCAACCTCTACGAGCGCATCAGCGGCATCCACGACGAGGAGTTCCTCGATCACGGCGCCGCCGCTGCCGCCCTGGAGCAGATCCTGGTCATCGATAGCGCGCACGAGGGGGCGATGACCCGCCTGGTGCGCCACTACCGCGCCATGGACCGCTGGGAGGACGTCGTCGCCCTCTACGAGCGGCAGCTGCGCATCGTCACCGACGACGCGCGCCGCGTCGAGGCGCTGCTGGCCCTCGGGCGCGTGCTGGTGGAGCAGGTCGGCTCCCCGGAGCGCGCCCGCCAGGTCTACGAGAAGGTCCTGGAGATCGACTCCAACCACGCCGGCGCGCTGGAGTCGCTGGCCAGCGTGCGCGCCGCCACCGGCGACGCCATGGCCGCCCTCTCCGCCGTCGAGTCCCTGGCCGCCAAGGCCCAGCAGCCCGAGCAGAAGGCGGACCTCTGGATCCGCGCCGCCAAGATCCTCGAGGAGAAGGGCGATCGCGACGGCGCCATCGAGCGCTACAAGGCGGCCCTCGACGCCCAGCCCGGCCACCCGGTGGCCGCTTCGGCGCTGCGCGCCTCGTATCTGGCGCGCGGCGACGCCACCAGCGCGGTGGAGCTCATCGCCCGGCAGATCGACGCCGCCGAGGGCAACCTGGCCAAGGCCCGCCTCTACGGCGAGATGGCCCAGATCGCCCGCGACAAGCTGCACGACGAGAAGCGCGCACGCGAGGCGGCGACCAAGGCCGTCGATCTCGATCCGACCAGCATCCTCGGCCTGCTCATCACCGGCGACCTGGCCTTCGACGCCGGGCGCTTCCTGGAGGCCGCCAAGTCCTACGAGTCGCTGGCCAACCGCATCGACGCCCTCCCCCAGGAGGCCGGCGTGCGGCTGCTCATCCGCTACGTCGACGCCCTGGCCAAGAGCGGCTCGACGGAGAAGGCCATCGGCGGCGTCAAGACGCTGCTGCGGCTGGCGCCGGACGATCCGGACGCCATCTCCCGTGCCGCCAAGGTCAAGCTCGACGCCGGGCACGCCAAGGAGGCCGCAGAGCTCTACAGCGACCTGGTGAAGCGCTTCGGCGAGTCGCTGTCCACCGACGAGCGCGGCGAGGCCATGTTGAACCTCGGCCTGGCCTACCTCGGAGCCGGCAACCCGGACGAGGCGGTGCTGCCGCTGATGGAGGCCGCCGACCTGGCGCCCGAGTCCCAGGCGCCCATCGACGCCCTGTGCAAGGTCTACGAGGCCAAGAAGGACTGGGAAGAGGTGGTGCGCATCAAGACGCGCCGCCTCGACGTGGTCCTCGGCGACGAGCGCAGCAACCTCTTGCTGGAGATCGGCGAGGTGCTGGCCACGCACATCGGCGACCGCACCCGCGCCGCCAAGAGCTACGTGGCGGCGCTCGACGAGCGCCCCGACGACCGCAAGATCCTCACCAAGCTGATGCAGCTCTACAGCGAGGAGAAAGACTGGTCGAAGCTGGTCGAGGTTGTCCTCAAGCTCGCCTCCAAGGTCGACGACCCGCGCATGAAGGCCAAGTACCTGCACACCGCGGCCATCGTCACCGGCCGCCAGATGCAGGACCTCGACAAGGCCGCGGAGTTCTACGACCAGGTCCTGGAGCTCGACCCCAGCCTGGAGAAGGCCCTGGCCGAGGCCATCGAGATTCGCAGCGAGAAGGGCGACCACGAGGGCGTGGAGCGCCTGCTCCAGGTGCAGCTCGAGCAGTCCACCGAGGCCGGCGAGACGGAGCGCATGCTGGCCGCCTTCGAGCGCCTCGGCGCCCTCTACAAGGACAAGCTCGGCTGGATGACCGAGGCCATCGACGCCTACGAGGCGGCGCAGACGCTCGACCCGGACAACGTGGAGCGCAACGAGCTGCTGGCCTCGATGTACGCCAGCGACCCGGCCCAGTACCTGGACAAGGCGGTGGCGGCGCAGATGCCCATCATCCGCCGCAACCCCTTCAAGCCCGAGCCGTACAAGCTCCTGCGCAAGCTCTACACCGAGGCCAAGCGCGCCGACGCCGCCTGGTGCATCTGCCAGGCGCTGGCGCGGATGGGCTTCGCCGAGCCGGACGAGGAGCGCTTCTACCGCCGTATGCGCGCCGACAACGCGGTCAACGCCTCGGACCGGCTCACCCCCGAGGACTGGGCGCGCAACGTCATGCACCAGGACGCCGACCCGCTCCTGACGCTGATCTTCGCGGTCATCGAGCCTGCGGTGCTGCGCCGCAACGGCCAGCCGCTCGAAGCCCTGGGCTACCAGATGGCCTACAAGCTCGACCTGTCCATGCACCCCTACCCCATGTCGCAGACGCTGAACTACTGCTCCAGCGTCCTCGGCATGGAGGCGCCGCTCACCTTCCAGAATCCGAACGACCCGGGCGGCGTCCAGTTTCTGCACGCCCACACGCCGGCCATCGTCCTTGGCGCCGCCGCCCTGGCCGCCGAGATCCCCACGCAGGCCGCGGCCTTCATCGCCGCGCGCCACCTCACCTACTACCGGCCCGGCCTCTACCTGCGCCACCTGGTGGCCACCGGCACCGGCCTGCGCGCCTGGCTCTTCGCGGCCATCAAGCTCATCGTCCCCCAGTTCCCGGTGAACAAGGAGCTGGAGGGGCCGGTGGGCCAGAACCTGGCCGTGCTGGAGCCGACCATCGTCGGCCCGGCGCGCGACCAGCTCACCAGCGCGGTCACCAAGCTGCTCCAGGCCGGCGCCATCGATCTCAAGAAGTGGGTCGCAGCCGTCGACCTCACCGCCGACCGCGCCGGCTTCATCGTCGCCAACGACCTGGAGCTCGCCGAGGACATGGTGAAGGCGGCCGACGAGGCAGCCGCCGCCCTGCCGCAGAAGGATCGCATCCGCGAGCTGCTCCTCTTCTCGGCCAGCGAGGACTACTTCGCCATCCGCCGCCGCCTGGGCATCCATATCGACGCCTGAAGAGATTGCCGGCGTGTCGTCTCCTGCGCCCCGGCGGAGAGGCCCTCGGGGCGGTTCCGCCCCGAATCGCCACCGGAACCGACGCTCGGGCACCCGATAGGCCGCCCTGCAGAGTATCGTCCGGTGTTCCGCCCAGCCGTGCGAGCGGGTTGACGGAGAAATTGCCGGATTGGTAGGCTCGGCCCCGGTCCGGGCGCTTTGCGGTCCGGTGTGCTTTGCCTCGGCCCCCCGGCTCTCGCGCCTCTACGAGGTGTCGCCAGACGAGAGCGCCTGGAGTCGCGCATGGCGGCCAAGAAGACCCCGAAATCCAAGAAAATTGCAGCCAAGCCGGGCGGCGGCAAGGCGGCCCCGAACGCACGCCTTTTCGCCAAGTCGGTCAAGGTGCCCACCAACCGGCCCAAGGAGGCCAAGAAGCCTCCGAAGGCCGCCAAGCCCGAGCCGAAGGCCAAGGCGGCGCCTCCGGCCAAGGCTCAGCCCGCCAAGGCCGCGGCCCCGGCCAAGGCGCTTCCACCTTCCAAGGCGGTTCCCGCCGGCAATCCCGCGGCGATGGCGATGCCGGTGGCCAAAGTGCCGCCGCCGGTCAAAGGTGCCCCCGCGCCCAAGCTCGTCTCCGAGGCAGCGCCGAAGAGCGCGAAGGCGGCCAAGGGCGCCCCGACGCCGCGTGCGGAAAAGCGCGGCCCCGAGCAGAAGGTCCCCAGGGAGAAGGCGCCGCCGTCGCTGCGCGAGCCGCCGCGCGTCGTGCCCCTGCCCATCCCGGTGCTGCCGCCCATCGCGCGCCCGAGCATCGAGGATCGCGCCGCCGACATCGACAAGCGCCTCGAAGCCCAGAGCGAGGACTTCAAGCGGCGCTACATCGCCAACTTCGACATGTCGTGGATCTACCACGACAGCGCGCTGGAGGGCGTCGTCTACACCTTCGACGAGCTGCGCGGCGGGCTCTCCGGCCAGGTCCCGCCGGTCACCGACTCCAGCTTGCAGCCGACCAGCGACGACATCCGCCGTCACAAGGAGGCGATCGACTTCGTCCGCGACTTCGCCATCAAGAAGCGGCTGCCGGTCACGCTCGATGTGATCAAGAAGATCTACTTGATCCTTCGCCCCGAGGAGGGCGACATCAAGACGGTCAAGTATCGCAAGGACGTGCCGCAGCATCGCCTCTACTTCCACGAGTACGCGGCGCCCGACAAGATCGCCTACAAGGTCCGCGGCGTCATCGACTGGCTGAACTCGCCGGAGTCACGCAAGACGCGCAACGGCATCCGCATCGCCGCCCGCGCCCACTACGATCTCCTGCGCGCCTACCCCTTCCCGCACGACAGCGGAAAGGTGGCTCGCCTGTTCATGAACCTGCTGCTGCTGCGCTCCGGCCTGCCGCCCTCGATCATCCACTCGACCGAGCGCCAGCGGTACTACGAGGCGCTCAAGGGCTCGGCCAACATCGTGCTGCAGATGGTGCAAGAGTCGGTGGAGAACGCGTTGTCGAGCGTGGAGAAGCTGCTCGACGAGCACGAGACCAGAACGCGCGCTTTTGTGAGCTAGCGGTGGGACGCGGGCGTCCGGGGGGGACCTCCCGTGCTCGGAGCGAAGCCGACCTTGCCGTGACGCGAGCGCCTACGGCGCTCGCGCCGACGTGTACCCGTTTCGCTCCTCCGCGCGGGAGGTCCCCCTCCCGGCCGCCCCCCGCCCCGTTCGTCGCGCGGACCGGGCGGAGCTCGGCTGTCACGCGACTCGAACGACGGGGTTGTGTGGAGCTCCCGGCTTTGCCACGGTGGTGGCTGCCACCGACGGGAGGGGGGCCCAAGGGGTGACTGGCAACGATGGCGGGTGCGCTGTGGCCCCGTGTGGGCTTTCAGGCTCGGGGGTCGTGGGGGTTTGCGGCCGACTTTTTCGGCGGCGAAGGTGCTGGGGCACTGGGCGCTGGCGCCGCATGACGCGCAGGCCGGGCGCATCGCGAAGCAGACGCGGCGGCCGTGGAAGATGAGGGTGTGGGAGACCATGTCCCAGTCGTCCTCTGGAAAGGTCGCGCAGAGGTCCTGCTCGATCTCGGGCGGCTGGTCGTAGCGCGTCCAGCCGAGGCGTTGCGAGAGGCGCTGGACGTGGGTGTCGACGACGACGCCTTCGGGCGTGCCGAA
>JBBJMR010000325.1:0-9711 GCA_037720395.1 Polyangiaceae bacterium | reverse complement strand
CCTGGCGGTGGTCAGGAGCAAGGAGCTCGCCGCAGCCGAGGCCGAGCTGATGGCCCGCGACGCCGACGTCCTGGTCGTCGACGCAGCCGTCGCCGACGGCGGCGCCGCCATGGCACTGCTGACCAGGGTGGAGGCCGGCCACCCCAACGTGGTCTGCATCCTGGTTGGCGGCGTCCGCCCCGAGACGCGCCCGGCGACCGGTCGCGTGCGGCTGGTGCACGAGCCCTGGGACGCGCGGACGGTGGCCGCGCTGGTGCGGCGCGCGGTGGACGTCTCGCGGATGCGGCGTGCCGCCGAGCGCATGCCGGTGATCAAGCGCACGCCGAGCTGACGCACCTGGCGCCGGCGGGCGCGCAGGGGAGACACGGGGGCCGCGGCCTACCCGCGCTCGGCGAGGAAGCGGCCGACGCGAGCGGCGGCCTCGCGCAGGCGCGGCTCGTCCTCGATGAGGCCGAAGCGCAGGTGACCCTCGCCTGCCTCGCCGAACGTCGAGCCGGGGGCGACGGCCACGCCGGTGGGGTCAGCAGCTCGCGCGCCAGCGCCAGCGAGGGCGTGCGTATGCGCTCCGGCAGGCGGGCCCAGACGAACATGGTGGCGCGCGGCGCCTCGACGGCCCAGCCCGCCTCGCCGAGCGCGGCGCAGAGGGCGTCGCGGCGACGCTGGTAGGTGGCGGCGAGCTGGTCGCCGTGGGCGTCGTCTGCGAGCGCGGCGATGGCGCCGCGCTGCAACGGCTTGAACATGCCGTAGTCCAGGTAACGCTTGATGCCCTTCAGGGCGCCGACGAGCTCCGGGTCGCCCACGCAGAACCCGACGCGCCAGCCAGCCATGCTCCGGCCCTTGCTCAGCGTGGAGAACTCCACCGCGCGCGATCCACCGGGCACGGCGAGCGCGCTCGGCGCGGCGAAGCCGTCGAAGCACAGGTCGGCGTAGGCGAGGTCGGAGACCACGCGCGCGCCGGCCTCGTGGGCCACCGCCACCAGCCGCGCCATCGTCGCCGCGTCGACCACGGCGGTGCTCGGGTTGTGCGGGTAGTTGAGGATGATCAAACGCGGCGGCACCGCGGCTCGCGAGAGCGCGGCGCGCACCTCCTCGACCGGATCGAGGCCCGGGTCGACGCGGTAGAACGTGGGCACCGCGCCGGCGATGACCGCGCCCCAGTGGTGCACCGGATACGACGGCGTGGGCACGAGCAGGCCCTCGCCAGGGTCGAGGCAGGCCTGCAGCAGGTGGGCGATGCCCTCCTTGCTGCCCAGGGTCACCGCCACCTGCGTCGCCGGGTCGATGGAGACGCCATGGCGACGCTGGTACCAGGCGGCCACCGCCTGATGCAGCTCGGGCAGGCCGGGGCTCGGCATGTAGCGGCTGGAATCGCCCTCGGCGAGGCCCGCCACCAGCGCCTGGCACGCGCTGGGTGGAGGCGGCAGATCGGGGCTGCCCAGGCAGAGGTCGATGACGTCGCGGCCTTCGCCGCGCAGTCGCCACTTCAGCTCGTCGATCTCGGCCAGGAGGTAGGGAGGCAGGGCGCGGACGCGGGAAAACACCCGCGCATGGTACGCCCGTCAGTGGCCGCGGACGAGCATGGCAGCACCCACCGCCTGCAGAATCACTTCGCGCGAGCTGGGCTTGGGCACGAAGCCCAGCGCGCCTTCGACGCGCAATCGCTCCTCGACCTGCTCGTTCCGATGCCCGGAGACGAAGAGGATGCGCGCCAGCGGATCGAGCGCCAGGATCCGGCGCTGCGCCTCGTCGCCGGCCATGCGCGGCATGTCGAGATCGAGGAGCACGAGCTGCGGCCGCGGCATCTCCACGCGGTAGAGCTCCAGCGCCTCCATGCCGTCGGCGGCCTCGATCACCCGGTACCCCTCGCCGCGGAGGATGCGTGCCATGCTGCGACGCACCGCCGGCTCGTCGTCGGCCAGCAGCACCACCCCGCGCCGGGGCGTGGCGGTCCCGGGCCGGACCGGCGCGAGGTTCTCGTGGGTGATCGCGCTCGGCAAGCGGTTGCGGGCGTCGATCACGGCCGGGAGCACGATGGCAAACGTCGTCCCGCGCCCGACCTCGCTGCCGACCTGGATCCTTCCGCCGTGGGCGGTGACCACCTCGTGCACCGTGGCCAGCCCGAGGCCGGTGCCGCCGCGGCCGCCCCTGGTGGTGAAGAAGGGCTCGAAGATCTGCGCGCGCGTGGCGGCATCCATGCCCACCCCGCTGTCGGCGACGCTGATCAGCGCGTGCGGTGCGTCGCTTCCCGACTCCTGCGCGCTGGCCAGGCGCGCGCTGACCTGCAGCTGGCCGCCGTGGGGCATGGCGTCGCGGGCGTTGATGCAAAGGTTCATGAGCGTCTGGTAGAGCCCGATGCGGTCGCCGCGCACCACCACACCCGGAGCCAGCTCGGCGTGCACGGTGATCGAGCGATCGAAGGTTCGCGAGACGAGCTGGGTCACCTCGGTGCACAGCGCGCAGATGTCGACCAGCGTGTGCCCGCCGCTGCTGGCGCCGGCGAAGGCCAGCATGCGCGGGGTGAGCTCGGCGGCGCGGGCGATGGCCTGGTGCACGTCGGACAGACACTCGTCGACCATCGGGTCACCGAGGGTGCGCTCCTTGGGCAGCGCGCGCAGGTAGTCGAGGCAGGAGACCACCGTGGCCAGAACGTTGTTGAAGTCGTGAGCGATGCCGGCGCCGAGGCGGCCGAGGGCCTCCAGGCGCTGCCGGCGCAGGAGCTCGTCCTCGATGCCCTCGTAGTGCGTGAAGAGGAACACCACGCGCGGCCCGAGCTGCAGCTTGTCGCCGAAGGACAGCGCCCGCGGTGCGGGCAGCGGCACCCCGTTGAGGAGGGTGCCGTTGCGGCTGCCCAGGTCCTCGACGACGAAGCTCGGCCCCTCGCAGCGCACCACCATGTGCCGGCGCGAGACCTCGGGGTCGTCGAGCTGCACGGTGGTCTCCGACCCGCGCCCGACCACCATCCCGGTGGCCACGCGGAAGCGCCGCCCCGGGGTGGGCCCGGCCAGGAGCACCAGGCTCGCTTGCCGCTCGTCGGGCACGCGCCGGATGGTCGGCTCGACGTGGCGCTGGGCGGTCTGCGTCGTCTCCTGGGCCTCCGAGAGGTCGGTCGGCCCTCGCGGGGCTACGGCGTTCAGCCGCGGTGAATTCATCTTGTGGCCACCCATGGAAGCGGTCGCGCCGCGCGTGTCTTTAGCCCTGAGCCCGGACGCCGAGATCCTGCCGCCGGAGCGCGCCGGAACCGCGCGCCTGGCTACCTGGACCGGGGATTTGCTATGCCACCGGCGTGAAGCGGCCGTCCGTCCTGGCCTTCCTTGCCGGCTGGGTCTTCCTCGCCATCCTGACCACATCGTGTGCTGCGCGCGCGGAGCCGGGTGACGAGCTGGAGGCGTGGGTGCTGACCATGGGCCCCGGCGACGGGCCGTTCGAGAAGTTCGGCCACAACGCCATCTGGATCCACGACCGCCTGGTGGACGAGGACTACGTCTACAACTTCGGCACCTACGCGTTCTCGTCCAGCGACCTCCTCGGCAAGTTCTGGGCGGGACGCCTGAAGTACTGGCTGTCGCGACGCAAGAGCATCGAGGCCACCGTCCGCAGCTACCAGCGCGACAACCGCACCGTGGTGGCGCAGAAGCTGGACCTCGACGCGGAGCAGAAGGACCGGCTCTTCGAGGCCCTGGAGGTCAACCTCGAGCCGGAGAACCGCTACTACAAGTACGACTACTACCTCGACAACTGCTCGACGCGGGTGCGCGACGCCGTCGACGGGGTGGCCGGCGGGGCACTGCGCCAGGTGGCGCAGCAACCGGCGAGGCACACGTTCCGCGGCCACACCCTGCGCTCCACGGCCGACCTGCTGGCCGAGTACCTGGTCCTCGACGCGGCGATGGGCTCGTTCATCGACCGGCCCATCGACAGCTGGGCGGAGATGTTCCTGCCCGCCGAGTTGCAGGCCGGCCTGGGGCGCGCACGCCTGCGCGGCGCCGACGGCATCGAGCGCCCGCTGGTGGTCGAGGAGGAGGTGCTCTTCCAGGCCACGCGCCCGGACAAGGCGGTCGACCCTCCGCGCTGGATGCCATCGGTTCTGGTGGCCGGCGCGGCGATCGGCGGCGCGCTCGCGGGGCTGGGCGCGCTGGCCCGCACCGGCCGCGGCGGGGCCCGCGTGGCGCTCGGCTCGCTGGTGGCGCTCTGCGGCGCGATCCTCGGCTTCCTGGGCTGCTTCTACGTCTTCGGCTGGGCGGCCACGGATCACCGCGTCACCTGGGCGAACGAGAACATCCTGCAGATGACGCCCTGGACCATCGCCCTGGCGATCCTCGGCGTCGGTGTCGCGCTGGGACGGCCCCGCGCCACGCGACGGGCATGGTTCCTGGCCGCCGCCGCCGCGGCCGCCGCCGCGCTCGGCGCGCTGCTCAAGGTCCTGCCCTGGTTCGCGCAGGACAACTGGCGCATCGTGGCCTTCTGCCTCCCGCTCTGGTGCGGCGCCGCCGTCGGCCTGTGGCTGGCAGGCCGCGCCGCCTCGCAGGCGCCGGCGGCCGGCGCTCCGGCGCAAGGCGCCACCGCCCCGGCCGCACAGGACACGGACGCGGTGGCCGCCTGATCGCGCCATCTGGGACCAGGCGCTCGAACCGGCGAAACCACCGCCCGGCGCCGGCGTAGTGGTCCGAGCCTATGCACACACATCCCCGTCTCCTGATCATCGCCGCGTGTCTGGCCACTGCGACCAGCGGCTGCGGCGATGACCAGGATCCGGAAGGCGCCGCCGAGCTCTGGGACCGCATCCATGCCGCGGACTACCGGAGCTGGCAGCGCGCGCCCGGGTACGAGACGCGCCGCGACAGCGACGCGCCCCACTCCGAGGCGGTCGACATCTACGTCAACGAGGTCATCGCCGCCGCGCTCGCCGCCGAGGCGTCGGTGTCGGCGTGGCCCAGCGGGTCGCTCATCGTCAAGGACGGCTTCGACGGTGAGCTGGAGATCGTGGCCGCCATGGAGAAGCGCCAGGACGGCTGGTACTGGGTGGAGTGGGACGCCGAGGGATCGTCGGACTACTCGGGCAAGCCGGAGATCTGCACCAGCTGCCACCAGAGCGGCGCCGACTACGTGCGCGCCTTCGCCTTGCCCTGAGGCTTTGCGCGCGGCGTGCCGATGGCCGGCGCGGTGCCCGGTGCCCCGGCCGGCGCCGGCACGGCGCGAGCGGCGATGTGCTCCTCGAGCTCATCCAGCGACTTCGGCCAGTCCTTGCGCAGCAGGCGCGACAGCGCGCGGTCGGCGAGGAGCTTGCCGCTGGTCTGGCAGGTGGGGCAGTAGTTGGTCTCGTTGTCGGCGTGCACGATGCGCTGCACCTTGGTGCCGCACACCGGGCACGGCTGGCCATACTTTCCGTGCACCGCCATCTCCGCACGGAAGGCGGTCACCTTCTCCGGGAAGCCGCTCTGCGCCTCGGCCCCGAGGCGCGTGGTCCACTCCTCGAGCACGGCGCGCGTCGCGCGGTGCAGACGCGCCACCTCGTCGTCGCTCATCTGACCGGTGAGGCGCACCGGGCTGAGCTGGGCGCGGTGGAGGATCTCGTCGGAGTAGGCATTGCCGACCGCCGCCAGCAGCCTCTGGTCGGTGAGGCTGCGCTTGAGGGTGTGGTTCTCCTTGCGCAGCGCTGCCGTGAACTGCTCGAGCGTGGCGCTCATGGCGTCGATGCCGCCGCGATCGAAGGCGGCCAGCGCGCCTCGCCCGCGCACCAGGTGGAGCGAGGCGCGCTTCTTCTTGCTGGCCTCGGTGAGCGTCAGCGTCCCGGTAGGGAAGTCGAACGCCGCCAGCCCCACCCGCCCAGGGATCTTGGCGCCTGGCTCCTTCCAGTGGAGGCGACCCGCGACCATGAGGTGCAGCACCAGGAAGAGGTCGTCCTCGAGCGCGAAGACGATGCGCTTCGCCAGGCGCTCCATGCGCTGCACCCGCTTGCCGAAGGCCTCGCGGATCGGCGGGATGGCGGAGCGAAGCAGGAAGGGGCTGGCCAGGCGCACCGCCTCCAGCGGCTGGCCCGTGACGCGCGCCTCGATCGCCTGCACATACACGGTGACGTCCGGGTATTCGGGCACGGATCGACGATGCCGCGCCCAGCAGCAACGCAACGCGGCCGCACGCTGGCTACCGAGCGCCGGCCCGCTACGATGCTCACATCCTCGAGCTGATGGCGACCTCGGTCGCGCTGGTAGATGGCGCTGCTCCCGGTTGCGGTGACGACGTGACGATGACGGCCAGCCGGGAAGCGCGGGCGCGGGCAACGGATCGAGCAGCGGCGGGGCCGGCGCGACCGGCGGTGGCGCATCGGGCGGCGCTGGCGGCGCAAACAGCGGGGGCGGCGGTGCCGGCGGACAAGGCGCCGGGGGCACGGCCCAGGGCGGCGCCGGCGGCAGCAGCAGCGGGCCGCAGTGCACCACCGATGCCGACTGCGTCCTGGTCGACAACTGCTGCGACTGCGAAGGCGTCACGCCCGACGAGATGCTCCCCGACTGCCTCATGCCCTGCCAGGGGCTCCGATGCGAAGCGCTCGGCGTTCCCGACGCGGTGGTGGAGTGCCAATCGGGTCAGTGCGTGGCGGGCTTCGGCTGCGATCACTCGCAGGTGATCTGCGACGGGCCCCAACCGGACTGCGCCCCGGGCACCACCGCGGGCGTCGAGAACGGTTGCTACACCGGCTACTGCGTTCCGGTCGGCGAGTGCCACAGCGTGGGGAGCTGTGACCAGTGTGGCCTCGACCAGGCCTGCATCACCCAGGAGCTGGTGACCGGCAACACGCTCCACTGCGTCGACCCGCCGGCATCCTGTGGAAGCACCCGGCCTGCCTGCCGGGCGCGGAGGTCTGCGTGTTACGAACGACACGTGCAAAACCAGGGCGCACATCGTCTGCAGCTGCCCGACCTGCTGAGCGGAACAGCTTCCCTCCAGGGCGGAAATCAGCCATCAAGTGGACAGCCGCGCCGGAGGCGGAGGGCGTCGGCATCGCCCGCTGGCACCTTGCTTGCCAAAGTTCCCGGAAGCGCGCCTTTTCTGCGCGCGCAGGAGACACCCCGGCCATGCGTTGGACACCTGGATCCGTCAGCTCGAACGTCGAGGACCGTCGCGGCTCGGGAACCGGCATGAAGCTGGGCGTGGGCGGGACGATCGTCATGCTCGCGCTCTCCCTCCTCTTCGGCCGCAACCTGCTCCCGGACGACACGGGCGGCAGCCAGGCCGGCGCACCGGTCAAGGACTCGCCGGAGGAGCAGAAGAAGCTCCAGTTCGCCTCGTTCGTGCTCGACGACACCCAGAACGTCTGGCGTGGCCAGCTGAAGGGTTACCGCGACGCCAAGATGGTCCTCTTCACCGACTCCACCCGCTCGGGGTGCGGCACCGGCGAGGCGGCCATGGGGCCGTTCTACTGCCCGACCGACGAGAAGGTGTACATCGACCTCGGCTTCTTCGAGGCGCTGCAGCGCAAGCTCGGCGCCGAGGGCGACTTCGCCCAGGCGTACGTCATCGCCCACGAGATCGGGCACCACGTGCAGCACCAGCTCGGCCTCGATGAAAAGATGCGCGCGCGCGTGCGGCAGAACCCGTCCGCAGAAAACGCCCTGTCCATCGCCCACGAGCTGCAGGCCGACTGCTTCGCCGGCGTCTGGGGCCACTCCACCAAGAACCGCGGGCTGCTCGAGGCCGGCGACATCGAGGAGGGGCTCAACGCGGCCTCCGCCGTCGGTGACGATCGCATCCAGAAGAAGTCCGGCGGGCGCGTCAACCCGGAGACGTGGACGCACGGCTCGGCGGCGCAGCGCACCGAGTGGTTCAAGCGCGGGCTGGTGGGCGGCAACCCCGAGTCCTGCGACACCAGCAGCACGCTCTCGCAGCGCTGAGCGGTCAGGCCACGCGCGGCCGCGCCGAGCGCCGCTACAGCGCGCACTCGTCGCGGTCGGGGTCGGTGGAGCAGTTCTCGGCGATGCAATCACCGTAGGCCGCTTGCTGCGAGGCGCATGTCTCGCTCGAGCCGCAGACTCCGTGGACGTCCATGCAGTCGTAGAGCGCATCGTAGGTGCGCCAGCAGTCGCTGGCGCGGTTCACGGCGTCCAGGTCATCGCAGACCGTGAAGCAGTCGTAGGTGTCGTCACTGTCCGGGCATGACCGGCCCTCTTCGCAGGCGTCGAGGCAGCGCTGCACGCGCGGGCCGATGATCACCTCGTCGTCGCAACCCGCGACGACCAGCGCGAAGAGGAGCGCGCATCGAGCTGGCCGCGAGAGCACGGCGCCAGCCTACCAGCGCGCGCCGCTCACGCCAGGCCGTGCACCTTCACGGCCCGAAGCGTTGTGCCCAGGCACAGAACCCCTCGCTGCCGAACCCCTCTGGTTGCAGCGCCAACAGCCATCGACCGGGCCCGGCCCCGTTGGTGAGGGGCGGGCACGAGAAGGCGTCGGTCCCGACCACGCCCAGCGTGCCGTCGGTGACGAAGGTCAGGTACAGCCAGTCGCGGCCGTCGGACGCCAGGTCGTAGGCGCGCGACGGCAGCGGAACGCCGGTCGCGTCCGCGACTGGACCCACGGCAACCGCCCAACCCGGCGCTCCGTCGCCCTGCAGGCCGAGCAGCGCGAGCTGTCGCGACACGCCGGTGGCCAGCGGGACGGCGAGGGGCGCGTCGCACGCGCCGTCGGCGCCGTCGCAGCGCGCGGCAGCGAGGGGGCTCGCCTCGGGAACCGTGACCGCAGCCACGACGCCCGGCGCACAGCGCCGGCCGGTGACGCGCTCGACCGCGGCGCGCGCGCCGGGCTCGGACGGGAGGAAGCGCACGCTCCAGGGGGCCTCGCCGCCGGGGCACGCGGTGGTGGCGCCGACACGCGCCAGGAAGCCATCGACCGCCGCCCCGCCGGAGTCGAAGAGCGACGTCTCCGGGCGGTCCCCCACCAGGCGCCACACCGAGCGCCCCGCGACGCCGCCCCAGTACGCGCCGCAGCCGTTGGTCGCCGGGGCCACGTCGAGGCCGATCTGCGAATCGCTCGGGTCGCCGTCGGCGCCGAAGGTCTCCAGCTCCCCGCACTGGCGACTGCTGTCGGACGGTCGCCAGAGGAAGGCGTTGCGCGTCCGCGACCGCGCCACCGGCTCCGCCGCTCGCCGCGCCCCGCCGCTGCCGCCCGCACCGCCCGCACCCCCGCCCCGCCAGCGCCGGATGGCGGGCACGTGCCGGCGGGGTCCATGACGTTGGACACGCCCTGGCATCCGGCGCAGCTCGGCGACGCGGGCTGCCGGGTGCCGGGCGCCCCCCCCGGGCCACCGCGAGGCCCCCCGCCGGCGGCCACGGCGCCCGGCGCGTCGGCCAGCGCGCGCAGCACGACCAGCTCGCCGGCGGGCGGCGCCGCCAGCTCCCCGTCCGCCTTCCACCTCGCGAAGAAGGGGCCACCACGCAGGCCATCGATCGGGCCACCCTCGAAGAACACCGTGCCCGCGCCGAGACCGCCGGCGGCGGCGACGATCCCTTGCTCGTCCATGCGCACGCGCGCGATGCCGAAGTCCGCGCCGGGCGCGGACGTCCAGGCGGTGGACGTCCACAGGGTGCAGAACGAGACACCCGCCATGCGCAGGACCGCCACGAACGTGGCCTGCGCGGCCTCGGCCGGGACCTCGAGCGTCAGCGAGGTGGTCGCTGCGCCGCACGCGCCCGGCAGGACCACGTAGCCCGCGAAGCCGCCGGC
>JBBJMR010000324.1:0-9715 GCA_037720395.1 Polyangiaceae bacterium | reverse complement strand
CGCCCGAGGTCCGCGGCCGCGTCCGACCGTGTCGCGCTGCGAAGGTCGGGCTAGCGCCGCATTGGTCCGGGCGGTAGCGCAAGCACGTCTCGCGTTCGCGGCCGGGCGCACGCAAGACTTGCCTCGTCGGAGCAACCCTTGCTCCGCCGTCCCCTGATCGTGCAGGCGCGGGGGCGGGGATCGCCGGCCGGGTCCGCGGATCGCTGGCGGCCCGTGGCTTGCTCAGGCGCCTCCGAATCGTCCACCCCGACCCGGAGCTCGCATGAAGACCAGGCGTACCATCCTCCTCTCGCTATCGCTTTCCGGCATCGCTGCCGGTGCCGGAATCGTCCACCTGAGCTCCCCCGCGCGCGCCGACACAGCGCTGATGGGCTTCTTCCGTCTGGAGAGCAGCAGCGGCGCTGCCGAGGTGGCCATCGGCGGCAACGACACCTGGGCGATGGGCTGCGCGTTCCTCGACCCGCCCTGCGTCGACCCGCCCGGTACCCAGCACACGCTCATTTACAAGGACTATCCGTACAACTGGCCACGTCAGGAGCTGGTGGCCTTCCCACTCGACTGGTCGGGGCAAATCTTCGATCCGAATCCGCAGGTCAACTACGTCCCGCTCGAGGTCGAGTACGAGTCGGTCATCCCCGGGAGTGACGAGACCTACACCTTCCCGTCAGCGCCGACCTACCACGTCATCCGCTACTGGCACGGGCTCTGCGGGGTGCGCACGCCCTGGACGACCCTCTTCAACGAGCTCTCCGACGGACTGCTCGAGGAGATCGCGGAGAAGGCGGCCGAGAAGTGGTTCATCAGCTCCACCACGCGCCACTACGACAAGATGGCCCCGATGTTCCACGGTTACCTGGACGACATCCGGCACGGGTTCGCGATCGAGGCGGAATACTCCCTCAACATCGGGGCGCTGGAGGAGCAGTTCTACATCAACCCCGCCTACACGCTCTCCGTGAAGAAATCGAACGGCATGGTGAACGTCACCCACGTGCACAGCGGTGTGGTTGCCATTGGCGATGTCGAGGAGGTCATCGAGCCAGCCCTGGAGAGCGAACTCCCCGCCGCGCTGGAGGAGAACATCGCCAGCCAGATGCGCGTCTCGCTGCAGACAGGCCTCAGCGACTCCACCTGCGACCCCACGGCGGACCTGGCGACGCAGCAGGACACCTGCTTCACCAAGTTCGCCGATGGTGGTGGGGGCGATTCGGTGCTGCAGGTCTTCTTCGAGAAGGCGCTCCTCGCCGCCGGCTACGACGACGAGTATTCGGAGCACGCGGCCATGCAGATGAACCGCGCCCTGCGGAAGAAGAACTTCTCGTGCCAGCCCGACGCGCCGGACAGCAAGTTCGGCAACTGTTTCTTCAATCCCGTGATCATGCGCCTCAACGTCCTCCCCAACTATCTGGAGATGGTTTTCGCGCCGGAATTCGAGGGCACCCTCGACACTCCGGGGCACGACCTCCAGCTGCTCTACACCTACCTGCCGCTCCTGCAGCAGCTCGCCGATCCGAACGCCGACTACACCAACCTCTGCTGGAACCCCTGGTGGCAGACTGGCAGCGAGACCACCTACGTGGTCCACGGCGGCAAGGAGATGTGACCGTCCCTCCTTCTCATCCTCGACCATCCCGGCGCAGTGGCGCGCTCGGTCCCGTGCCGTCGACGTGGCTCTGGCCAGAGGTCGTCCGCTAGCCCGGGTCGGTCTCGATGGATACCGGATGGACGCCGGGCCCCGCGGGCGGCAAGGTTCGGCCATGTCGGTCGCCCCGTCATCGCCGCATCCCATCCGGCGCGTCGATCCGGACGATCCGGACGCCGCCGCGTTGATGAGCGCGTACTTCGAGGAGCTGCGGGCGCGGCTGGGGGGCTTCGACCGACCGTCGGCCGAGCAGCTGCGCAGCGACGCCGCGACGGGGGTGGTGCTGGTGGCCCACGACACCGCGACCGCCGTGGCATGTGGCTCTCTGCGCCTGCTCGACGCCGAGACCGCGGAGATCAAGCGCATGTTCGTGACCCAGGGCGCACGGGGCAGGGGACACGCCCGCACCATGCTGCGTGCGCTCGAGGGGGAGGCGCGCGCCCGGGGCTGCGCGCGCATCGTGCTCGACACCGCCGCCCCGCTGGCGGAGGCGGCCTCGCTCTACCTCGCCGAGGGATATCGCGAGGTCGCGGCCTACAACGACAACCCCTTCGCCGCGCGCTGGTTCGAGAAGCGCCTCCGGTAGTCGACGCCCGCCAGCCACGGCCGCTGCGCTCCGTGGCTGCCTCGGGCCAGGCGCACGGCGGTCACTTCTTCTCGAACTCGATCACCCCGTCGCGGTGGCGCTCCTCGATGCGCGGGCCCTTCGGTTTGCGCTCGCTCTCCGCGTCTGCGGTCCGCTCCGCGGCGGTGTCCCAGAGGTCGAAGCGCTTCGATAGCGCCAGCGAGAAGAGGCCGTACTGGGTGAAGCTCGGGGCATCGGTGAGCGTGGCCACCCGCGCGCGCACCGTCCCCTCCACGCTCCAGGTGTCGGCGAAGCGCCAGCCGAGGCCGCCGCCCACGTACACCTCGGTGCGCACGTTGGAGCCTTCCAGTCCCAGCTCGCCCTGCCAGTACTCCTCGCCCTCGTGGGCCAGGCTGACGTCCGCGAACGGCGTGATCACGCCGTCGAGGAGCGCCACCGAGACCCGGTGGCTCCCGTACATGCGCACTGGCGCGCGGAAGCCGTTGTTCGCCTCCGCCAGGTTGAAGAACCCCACCCCGCCCAGGCCGAGGGTCACCGGCGGCAGCGTGTAGGTGAGGCCGAAGCCGACGATGGGCACCACCGTGCCCGTGCCCGCCTGCAGGTGCTGGTGGCTCTTGCCCTGGCGGCCCAGCGCGTAGGGGTCGGGCTCGGTCCGCCCTACCGGAAGCGACACACCGAACCTGGCCACGGTCACCAGCGCGCCGCGTACCGCGCCCACCCGGGCCAGGATCCACGGATCGGTGAGGTCGACGAGCGTCTCGTCGTGATGGTGGATGTCGTCCGGAACCTGCTTGGGCGTGCCGTCGAGCTCCGAGTACGTCGGGCTGACGTCGACCACCCGCAGTGACCACCGGGCATCGATGGCCAGGTTGGGCGTGAGGCCGAGCGAGGTGTCGAGCACCGTCTCGGCGATCACCTGGTCGACGTGGTGGTTGTAAGGCGTCGGGCGCGGCCCGCCGCCGAAGCACTCCGGGCCGAGGTCCGGGCACTCCGCCACATGGCTCACCGACATGGGCACGACGTTCTGCTCCAGCCGGAGCGTGAGCTCGCCGGGGTTGATCGCCTCGGCATCTGACCCGCCGACCGGCAGGTTGGGATTCGTTCAGGCCGCTCAGGCTTCGGCGTAGCTGATCGTCGGCCAGCCGACGGCGACAGCTACGATGGCCATGTTCAGGAACCTCACTGGCCGGCCTCCGGGGAGGCCTTGGCCAGCGCGGCATCGAGGCCGGCCAGGTCCAGCCCACTGATGGCTGCCACCTGCTTGCCGGCCTTGTCGAAGACGAGCACGTGCGGCAGGGCCTTGACGCCCTTCAGGTAGCGGGCTCCGAGCGGCGTGTCCCAGTCGCCGACGTCGAGCTTGCGGTAGGCCAGATCGCTGCGCTTCTCCAGCAGCCCGAGGACGTGCTTGTCGAGCTCGCGGCACGGCTCGCACCACTTGGCCGAGAAGTCGACGACGGTGACCTTGCCCGGCGAGAGGTGCACCGACAGGTCGGGCACGTCCTCCCCGTCCATCGCCACCTGCTTCACGTCCGCGCCCGTGGGCGGCGTGTGCCAGGGCAGGTAGCGGCCCTTGCCGGCGCCGCGCACCAGGCGCCACTTCTCGTCGGCCGGCTTCTGCTTCTCGGCCAGCGCCAGGGCATCGACGTTCGGCTCGGCGACGACGGTGAGCTCGGCGCGCCGCTTGTCGAAGGACGTCTTGTAGACGCCGTCGGTCTGGATGAGCGACTTGGCCATCGTCTCGCCGCAGTCGGAGCAGTCGAGGTCGGCGAAGGACAGCACGGTGGTGCTGGCGTTGCCTGGCACACCGCCGGCGCTCTTGCAGGCAGCGAGGGCCAGCAGCGCGCCGGCGCACAACCAGCGTGCCGCGCGTGCCCATCGTCCGGCATGGAGGCCGGGCGCCGAGACCGGCGGCGTCGGCCCGCGGGCATCACGTGTCTTCACCCCTGGAACCTGCCCCGGCACGCAGCACGGGGCAAGGTGGTTCCTCCGTCGCAGCCCGGCTGCGGGGGAGGCGGCTCGCCGAGTTGGAAGCGACTCGTTCACTGGCGGGTGGCCGCCACCGATTGCAGGAGCCGCAGAGACGTCGCCCGCCGGGCCAGATGGTCGTTCATCCACGCCCCGACATCGATCGCGTCGTTGAACAGGCCGGCCGAAGCTTCTATCGAGCGCCCCTTGCCTCCTGGCTGAGCGCGGCGCATGAGCAGCTCATGCCGTCCGCTTCGCTTCTCCATGCCACCCGGGGCCGGCCTGCCGCCCCCTCCCGTGCCTTGCTCGGCGCGGTCAGCCCGCTCGTCCTTGCCGTCATCGGGCTCGCGGCCTGCGGCGGTGACGTCGTGGTCGACGACAAGGACTCCACCGGTAGCGGGGGCTCCGGCGCCGCCGGTCCCTCCGGCTCCGGTGCCTCGGCGCCGGCGGGCACCGGCGCCGTCGGCCCCGGCCCTTCCGGCACGACAGGGCCCGGCCCCAGCGCTGGCGGGTCTTCGCCCGGTGGTTGCCTCGATCACTCGGCGTGCCCTCCGGACAGCGTCTGCATCTTCGCCACCGGCGAGTGCGCCCACCTCTGCCAGGACCTATGCGACGCCTGCGCCCCGGGCACGATCTGCAACTCGTGCGCGACCTCCAGCTGTCCGTCCTGCGCCGACTGCGTCGGGGCTTGCACCCCGATCCAGAAGGGGCAGTGCGACGACGACGACGCCTGCGCCCCCGGCTCGCTCTGCTATTTTCCGGACGCGACCTGCCACGCGGCATGCTCGCAGTTCGAGCCGTCGACCTGCCCGCCGAGCGAGGCCTGCGTCGGCTGCGCCACCGGCTCGTGCAGCGGTTGCGAGAACTGCGTCGACCTCTGCCTGCCGGTCTTCGACGAACGCGGTCGCTGACGCAAGCCGGGCTCGATGCGTGATCCCGGTCGCCGGCAGATGGCGCGGCGGACCGGGGAGGGCGCCGTCCAGGCCTGGGGGACCGATTCCGCCTTGAGCGCGGCCGGACCATGGTCCAACGTGCTGGGGTGGAAACCGCGACGACCCAGCGCGACGAGGTCCGCACCGGCGTCCTCGACGCGCGCCTCCGCTTTCCGCTGGTCATCGAGGCCGATGCGCGCGGGCCGCGCGGCCCACGCGACGCGGCCTGGCTCGCCGGCTGGCTCCGCAACCACGCGACCTACGTCGAGTCGCAGCTCGTCGATCATGGTGCGCTGCTGCTGCGTGGCTTCGACGTACGCACGCCGCAGCAGTTCGAGGACGCGGCGCGCGCCGTCTCCTCCGAGCTCAAGAACGACTACCTCGGCACCAGCCCCCGTGACGCGCTCTCGCCATACACCTTCTCTGCCAGCGAGCTGCCGCCCTACTACCCGATCCCGGCGCACTGCGAGATGAGCTTCACCAGGCAGCCGCCGCGCCGCCTCTTCTTCTGCTGCCTCGTCCCCAACGAGGGCCCCGGTGGCGAGACGCCGCTCGTCGATTTTCGCGGCGTCTGGCGCGATCTCGATCCGGCCGTGCGCGCGCGCTTCGAGGAGAAGGGCGTGCGCAACATCCGCAACTACGTCGGTCCGGAGGGTGGCAGCCGCTTCGACCTCTGGAAGCTCAAGCGCTGGGACGAGATGTTCCGCACCACCGACCGCGCCGAGGTCGAGCGCAAGTGCGTGGAGAACGGCTTCGAGCCGACCTGGAAGGCGCACGGCCGCCTGGCGCTGATCAACACGCAGCCGGCGATGAAGCATCACCCGAAGTCCGGCGTCCCGGTGTGGTTCAACCACACCTCCGTCTTCCACCTCGACGCGGTGGCCAGCGAGTATCGCCGCGTCGCCGCGCGCCTCGGCCAGAAGCGGTACCTGGCGCTCGGCAAGCTCGCCGGCCTGGCCGTGGCCCTGAAGCGCCGCTTCGTCCCCGCCGAGGACCAGGCGATGCATTGCACCTACGGCGACGGCACCCCCATCTCCACCAGCGACGTCGAGTCCCTCTACGACGCCATCTGGCGCAACATGGTCGCCTTCCCCTGGCAGCGCGGCGACGTGACGGTCATCGACAACGACGCCGTGGCCCACGGGCGCATGCCCTACAGCGGCCCGCGGCAGATCGCCGTCGCCTGGTCGTGAGGCCGTCGCTGGGCCAGCCGCTCAGGTCGGGCCGGCGGCGAGCAGGGCCGCCGGCACGTTGCCCGCGCGGCGCCGCCAGGGCTTGCCCGTCGTCGCCATCGCCTGCCACCACGCGCACCTCCGAGGAGGCGCTCAGCGTAGTCGGTCCGTCGCCGAACGCACGTCGAGCAGATCGCGTATGCCGAGGTCGTGCTCCCGCCGTGTTCCGCGGCGCGGCGGGACGGACTGTCAACGCGGCGGTAACACCTCGAGTCCCGCGCGGAAGCGCCCGTACGCGCCGAGGACGCCGGCCGGGTCCTCCTCCTGGGGATAGTGGCCGACGCGCGGCAGCTCTTGGATCTCGAGGCCCGGGCGCTCCTGCCACAGGCGCTCGACCACGTGTCGCCCGCTCACCGGGTCGAGGAGCCCGTTCACGAAGCAGATCGGCACCGGCCCCGGGTGGACCACCTGTCCGACCCAGCGGTCGCGGTGGGTGCGCCGCTCCTCCATGTAGCGGATGAGCAGGTGGTAGTTGGCGAGGCCCCCGCCGTGGTGCGCGCACTCCCAGTATCCGTCGAGTGCCTCGCGCGAGGGCTTCGTCTCCGGCCCGAACACCGCCGCCAGGCCGCGCTCGAAGGCGCCGCGCCACACCAGCCGCGCCACCAGGAAGCCGAGCGGGCCGATGAGCGCCCTCTGCGCCGGCCGCGCCCGGTGCAGCTCGGGGAACAGCCCGCCGTTCAGGAAGCACACCGAGAGGACCTCGAGCCCGCTGCCGTTGCGCGTGCGCCGCTCCCCGTCGCGCGCCAGCAGCTCGCAGGCCACCGAGACGCCGACGTCGTGCGCCAGCACGTGGGCGCGCTCGACGCCGAGATGCGCCAGCACCGCCTCCGCCTGATCCGCATAGCCGAGCACCGAATACGGGTATCCGCGCGGCTTGTCCGAGAACCCGTAGCCCAGGTAGTCGAAGGCGATCACCCGGTACGATGCGGTCAGCTCCGGCCAGACGCGCCGCCAGTCCCAGGAGGACGTGGGGAAGCCATGCAAGAGGAGCAGCGGCTGTCCCTGTCCCTGCTCGCGCACGAACAGCGAGTGGCCGTTCCACGGCAGCTGTGTTCCCGACGTTCGCCACGCTCGCGGAGAGATCATCTTCCAACCACCTGCCGACACCGCGAGCCAGGTCGACCTCGACGCACCCTCGGCGCCGCCTAGACTAGCGCCGTGTCCACCTTCGTTCTCGTGCCCGGCGCCGGTGGTGACTCCTGGTACTGGCACCGCGTCGTGCCGCTGCTCGAGCAGGCTGGGCACTCCCCGATAGACCTCGAGCAACCCGGTGACGATGCCCGGGCCGGCCTCGACCTCTACGTCGACCGCACCCTGACCGCGATGGCCGACCGTCGCGACGTCATCCTGGTCGCGCAGTCGCTGGGCGGCTTCACCGCCGCCATGGTCTGCGCGCGGGTCCCGGTGCGCATGCTGGTGCTGGTCAACGCCATGATCCCGCTCCCGGACGAGACGGCCGGCGACTGGTGGGACCACGTGGGATCCACGGCGGCGCGCGTCGAGGCCGCCAGGCGGCATGGCTACAGCCCGGAATTCGACGTCTCGACGTACTTCCTGCACGACCTTCCGCCGGACGTGCTCGCCGCGAGCGACAAGCACGCGCGCCCGGAGGCAGACGTCGTCTTCGGCCAGCCGTGCCGCTTCGAGCGCTGGCCCAAAGTGCCCATCCACGTCGTCGTCGCCCGGCACGATCGTGTCTTGCCGGTCGAGCTCCAGAAGAAGATCGTGCACGAGCGCCTGGGCAGGAGCGCCGACGAGGTGGACGGCGGGCACTTGGTGGCGCTCTCCAATCCGCGCCGTCTGGCCGATCGGCTCCTGTCGTATTTGGGCTGACCCGACCGTTCTGCTCGGCGCGCCGCCCGGCTCAGCGCACGCTGCTCAGCAGCGCCGGCGCGCCGCGCTCGTTCAAGCCGGAGCCGACGCGCGTCGGCGGCGCGCGTAGCTCGTCGACCTGGTGGTACTCGGCAGGATAGGTGCGCGCCAGCCAGCCTTCGCAGCCACGCGAGTGCTCGTCGAAGTGCTGGTAGGTCACCGAGAAGCGCAGGCAGCCCTCGTAGGCCGACTTGGCGCGGAGCTTCTGGGGCTCGCTCGCCTTGTCGAGCGCCTCGTAGTACTGCGCGCGGATCTCCTCCCAGGGGACGCCGTGCGGGCTCATCCCGTTCTGCTTCCACTCGCTGGGGATGGGCGCGGCGCGGAACTCGGCCACGAACTTGCCCCACATCTGACCGACGCGCGCCCCGGCGGCGATGGCCCACGCTGGCGGCACCGGCTCGACCTCGAGGACGGCCAGGTACTCCTTCTCCAGCGCCTCGATGGCCGGGCGCTTGCGCTTGATCCACTCCGCCACCTGGACGTTCACGTGGCGCAGGACGTCGTCGCGGCTGCCGCTGCCGACGTAGGTCGGGAAGCGGATGGCGTCGACGTCGCGGCGCTTTTGCTCGGCGGCGAAGAAGAGCGCCTCGCCCAGCGCAGAGAGCACCTTGCCGAGGCGGCGCTGCTTGTCGCCGTCCTCGCCACCGAGCGCGTCGAGGCGCTCGCGGACGCGCACCGGCTCGCGCAGCATCGACCGGACGCGCTCGTACTCTGCCGCCGCCGGGCCGGTCGACCCGGTGCGCGCCAGGGCGCGCCCGAGCAGCGCATGCGCCTGGATCTGGACGTCGAGCGTGGCGCTGCGGTCGATGCGCGGCATGGCCGTCGCCAGCTGTCGGCGCGCTTCGGCCCAGTCCTCGCGCTCCAGGTGGTGAGCGCCGATGGCCATGGCCACGTGCGCTGCCTGCGCCGGCTGCCTGGAGCCGAAGGCGCGTGCGAACAGGGCCGCGTCGTCGATCGCCGCCGTGACCTCGCCGGTGCCCAGCCGCAGGATCACCGCGTCGCGCAGGGCGTCCGAGGCCTTGTCCAGGGTGGGGCTCTCCCGCGCGAACCGCTCGTACCAGCTCGCCGCCTCGTCGTAGACGGCGATGGCCTGGTAGTTGGCGCCGATGTCGTGGATGGCCTTGCGCGCCAGCTCGCGCCGCTCGAGCCCGTAGCGTGGGTCGACCAGCGTCTTGCGCACGGCGATGGCCTTGGCCAGCAGGCGCGCCGCCTGGAACGCCTTGGCGGCGTTGTGCAGGATCTCGTCCATGCGCTCGCAGCCGGGCTGCTTCTTTTCGCACGCCTCGCGGCCGCGCTTGTCCCAGAACGCCAGGTAGGCGCGCGCGCCTCGGTCGTACTCCGCGGCCGGGTCCCTGGCCGAGGCCGCGGCGAGGACGATGCGCTCCGCCTCGCGGCGCTCCAGGTCCAGCGCCACGCGGTCCAGCTTCTGGCAGGTATCCGTTCACGCCCCAGCTCGGCCGCGAGCGGCTCCGGATGACGAATCTCG
>JBBJMR010000323.1:0-9745 GCA_037720395.1 Polyangiaceae bacterium | reverse complement strand
CCGTGAACTTGAGGCCGCTGGCGGTGGAGACGACCACCACGCGGTCGCTGTTCTTCACCGCGCCGCGCGCCACCAGCTTCTCCAGTGCCGCCAGCGCCACCGCCGTGTGCGGGCAGGTGTACATCCCGGTGGCGTCGGCGCGTGCGGCGGCGTCGCAGAGCTCGTCCTCGGTGGCCTCCTCGACGACGCCGTTCATCGCTTCGAGTGCGCGCAGCGCGCGCGGCGCGCTCACCGGGTTGCCGATCTGGATGGCGGTGGCCAGGGTCTCGCCGGCGCGCACCGCAGGTACCTGGCGCTCGCCGGCCTTCCAGGCGCGGTAGAGCGGGTTGGCCTGGTGCGCCTGCGCGGCGCACAGGCGCGGGTAGCGGCTGGTCAGCCCGAGCTCCTTCATCATCCGGAAGCCGGCGAAGAGCGCGTAGGCGTTGCCGAGGTTGCCGCTGGGCAGGATCACCCAGTCGGGGATGGTCCAGTCGAACTGCTGGGCGATCTCGACGGACACCGTCTTCTGCCCCTCGAGGCGGAGGGCGTTCATGCTGTTGGCCAGGTAGACCACGCCGTCCTCGGCCAGCTTCTGCACGATGGCCATGCAGCCGTCGAAGTCGGTGTCCAGGGCCAGCACGCGCGCGCCGGAGGCGATGGGCTGCACCAGCTGGGCGGTGGAGACCTTGCCCTTGGGGAGCAGCACCACCACCGGCAGCCCGGCGGCGGCGCCATAGGCGGCGAGAGATGCCGAGGTGTCGCCGGTGGAGGCGCAGGCGATGGCCGACAGCCCCTGGCCCTCGCGGATGGCCTGGCGCACCACGCTGACCAGCACCGTCATCCCCAGGTCCTTGAAGGAGCCGGTGTGGCTGTTGCCGCAGAGCTTGACCCACAGGTCGTCGAGGCCGATCGACTTGCCGTAGCGC
Organism: Polyangiaceae bacterium; assembly: GCA_037720395.1. Lineage (GTDB taxonomy): Bacteria > Myxococcota_A > Polyangia > Polyangiales > Polyangiaceae > JBBJMR01. The sequence continues at coordinate 8,840 of JBBJMR010000323.1, read as the reverse complement.
TCCGCCCAGAAAAGATTGGTGCCGCCCTCGTCCATGGAGACGATGGCCTCGTCCGGGACGCCGGGCGCCACCCACTCGCGCTTGCCCCACACGCCGGAGCCGTAAGGCCAGCTGGTGCGCTTGTAACGCTCGTCGAAGAGCTTCATCCACGAGGCCGCGCTGCGCTCGCGGAGCGCATCGAGGTCGTGCACGACGTCGAGCAGCCCGCCGCACTGCGGGCAGCGGTAGATGGCCTGGGTCAGCGGGAAGCTCCCGGCGCAGCCCTCGAGGCAGCGGAAGACGGCCTGGTGGCGCATCACTCGCTCCACGGGACCTCGCGGCCGATCTTCCGGTAGAAGTAGCCAGCCGCGTGCCGGGCGAAGGCCGACTGCGGGATGTACTCGTCCGGGTGGTGGGGCACCGGTGCGGCGGCGATGAGCTCCCCATCCTTGTCGCCGAGGAGTCGATCGAGGTCGTCGACGAAGTGATCCATCGATTCGTACCGATTGTCGGGCCGCTTGCGGGTGGCCTTGGCGATGACCTGCGAGATGCCGTCGCTCAGCGCGGGCACGCGACCCTTGGGGTCGGGCAGCGGCTGGAGCAGCTGCTCGGCGAGCAGATCGGCGTCGAGCTTGGCGTGGAAGGGCAGCTGGCCGGTGAAGATGCGGTACATGACCACCCCGAGGCCGTAGATGTCGCTGCGGTGGTCGACGGGGTCGGTGACCACCTGCTCCGGGGACATGTACTCCAGCGTGCCCACGGCGATGCCCGAGCCGGTGACGCCGCTGTCCTCCGACAGCTTGGCCAGGCCGAAATCCAGGATCTTCACCGCGTACGGATCACCAGGCTCGCCGATGAGGAACAGGTTGTCCGGCTTGACGTCGCGGTGGATGACCCCGACGCGGTGCGCCTCGGCCAGGCCGCTGGCCACCTGGCGCACCACCGGCAGCGCCATGTCGCTGGGGACGCGCCCGTCGCGGCGCAGCAGGTCGCCGAGCGATTCGCCGTGCAGGAACTCCATGATGATGAACGGCGCGCCGTCGGCGTTGTTGCCCACCTCGTGGATCTTGACGATGTTCGGATGGCCGATACGATTGGCCGCCTGCGACTCGCGGACGAAGCGCGCCTTGGCGCGCGCGCCGCGCGCGGTGGTGATGTCGAGCACCTTGACCGCCACCGCCTCGTGGGTGTGCAGGTCCTCGGCCAGGTAGACGCGTGCCATGGCGCCCTTGCCCACGTAGCCGCGGATGGCGTAGCGGTCCCCGATCACCTCACCGGTGTGGCGCGTGGGCTTGGCGCGGAACAGATCGATGTGCCGCGAGGCCGCCAGGCGCTCGCCGTCGTACGAGCAGAAGAGCGAGTCGTCCTCGTACTCGCGGTGGCAGCGGGGGCAGAACATCGGCGCGCGAGGGAGGTTAGCACCGGCGCCGCTATCGACGGCGGTTGCGGCGCTCAGCCCATCTCGGCGGCGCGTCGTTCGAAGGTGGCGCGATCGATGGCGCCGCGCGAGAGGCCGTCGGTGAGCTGCGCCAGGGCGGTGCGGGTGGAGGCCTCGCGTGCGGTGATGGCCGCGCCGCTCTCGGCGTGCACCAGGCGCGCCTCGCGCTCCGCCTGCTCGAAGCGCTGCTCGAGGCCGGGGGCCGTGCCGCCGCCGGCGATGGTCGCCGCCTCGCCGGAGGCGGCCAGCGCCTCGGTGAGCGTGCCGCAGGCGTGGGTGGCGGCGAAGGCCGCGGCGGCGTCGAAGCTGCCCATCCATCCCGGGACCAGGCGAGACAGGTTGGCGGCGGCGAGCCAGGCCGGCGTGCCCACCCCGAAGGCGTGCAGGAGGCGCGTGGCGCCGCCGGGCGGGAGCGGCTTGCCGGCGGTGGCGGCGTGGCCACCACGATTCCCCGCATCGGTGCGGCGCAGAAGGCGGCCGCGAGCACTGCGCTCTTCCGCGTCTGCTCGGCGATCTTCTGGGTCCGCGCCGAGGCGACCGCGATGGGCGGCGCCGGCGGCGGCGGCCCTTCGCTGCCGGGCGTGGCGAAGATCTTCTGCAGCGCGGCGGCGCGGTCGGCGGGGATGGCCAGGGTGGTGGCCATGTGGGCCAGCGCCTGCTGCGCCTCCGGAGAGCAGGCGCCGTCTGCCCAGGCGATGGCCCAGGCCGATTCGAACGTCTGCTCCCGCGACTCCTCGGTGCACAGCTCGGCGAGCTGCGCGTCGAAGTCGACGACATCGGCGAGCATGGTCTCCAGCGTCTTGCCGTGCGGCAAGGGCGCGCCCTCGAGCGCGCCTTGCAGGGCGCGGCGCTCACCCTCGTGCAGCGTGCCGTCGACCTTGGCGACGTGCACCAGCACCCGCAGCGCCGCCATCGCCTCCTTGCCGCTCATCGACATCGGTCGTCCTCCCTCCGGGGCGGGGATGATGTCCGCGGAAGGCAGCGCTGTCGAGATGATGTGTGCAGGCCGCCGGCCGGCGGCGCGCGGTCAGAGCTGGCAGTAGCCGCTCTCCTGGATGATGCAGTCGCTACAATTGGCGCCGTCGCAGGCGGTGCAGTCCCAGCTCTCCATCGTGGCGAAGTCGTAGGAGACGACGCCGTTGCAGGTGAAGGTGTTGCCTGTTTCGTTGTGGACGCCGGTGACGGTGACCGTGTTGCCGAAGTGGGCCTGCACGGTGACGTTGGCGTCGTAGACCTCGTTGAACGGCTGCTCGATGCTCGCCGGGAGGGTGCAGGTCTGCTGGTCCGGCATGTGGATGCATGTCCAGGGGGCGCCCGGGCCGGTGGGCAGCTGGCAGGTGAAGGGGTCGAGGCTCAGCGTGCCGCTCATCGGCACGAAGCTGCACGGCTCGGCGTACGGCTGGCAGCAGTAGTTGCGGAGGTTGCCGCCCGGGCAGTTGTGGTCGGTGTCGGCCACGTCCCACTTGGTGCCGTCCGGGCACGGCGGGTCGTAGAAATAGGTCTCGTTGCAGGTGCCCCCGGCGGCGGTGCATTGCGGCGAGTCGGCGCAGAAGCCCGGGTGCGCCACCTGGTCCATCAAGCACTCCACGGCGAAGCAGGCGTTGATGGCGTTGGCGCCGTTGATCGTGCACACCGGGTCGAAGTTCGTCGGGCAGTTCTCGCAGTCATCGTCGATGACCAGCTGGCAGCTCCCGTTCACGCACTCCGCGGTGCCCGGGGTGAAGCCGCAGGTGCCGTCCAGGGTGCAAGCCTCGGCGGCCCAGTCTCCGACGAGCGCGTCGAGCGCAGCCTGGTCGCCGCCCGGCGCGCCCACCTGGTCGCAGAAGCCGGCCACCTCCACGGACGAGATGCGTGAGCACGGGCTGGCGTCGTTGCAGGCCTGATGCGCGACGAGCCAGCCCCCGATGTCGGACTGGATGGTCTCGCACGCGTCGGCGGCGCCGCCGCTCCCGCCCTGGCCAGCGCCGCCGGAGCCGCCGGCGCCGCCGCTCGCCCCGGTGCCGCCGCTGCCTGCGGTGCCGCCTTCGCCACCTTGGCCGCCGCCGGCGCCGGTCGCGCCCGATCCACCGGTGGCGCCGCTGCCCGAGGCGCTCGACGACGACGCGCTCGAAGCGCTGCTGCTGGTGTCGTCGTCGCCGTCGTCGTCGCAAGCGCCGAAGGCCAGCACCGCCATCGGCGCGAGCAGCCACACAGCATGGCGGACGTGGGCGGGAAGCGAGAGGTGGCGGGACCGGACGGAGACGAAGCGATGGGCAGGCATGCGGGACCTCGTTGGAGAAGAAGGTCCGGCCACCGTGGTCTCCCCGCGCGCCCAGCGCCAGAGCGACAGTGCACATTCTGTCGGCGCAGGAGCGCGCCAATGTGCGATTTCGCTATATAGACGCGTAGGCGCGCTACGCGCCGGCCGGCCCGGAGCGCGCCGCCTCGCTCATCGCCGGGCCGTTGCAGGCGGCCGCGGCCCGTCGGGCGCGCGCGTCCCGCCCGCGTCACGCCGCCGGCACTCAGTCGAGGTGACCGTGCAGGAAGTCCATGCTGCGCTGCCAGGCGAGCTTGGTGGCCTCCGGGTCGTGCACCTCGGGACGCGTGTCGTTGGCGAACGCGTGATCCGAGTCGTAGAGGTGGAGGTCCATCTTGCCGCCGCGTGCCGTGATGTCGAGCTGGATGGCCTCCGCCAGCTCCGGCTTGGCCCACTGATCGCGCCTGGCGAAGTGGGCGAGCACCGGCGCAGTGACCTGCGACCAGTCCGAGTACTCCGGACCCGGCACGCCGTAGAAGGCGACGACCGCGGAAAGATCACGCAGCTTGGTGGCGGTGCCCAGCGCCAGCGCGCCGCCCATGCAGAAGCCGATGACGCCGATCTTGCCGTTGCAGCGCTCGTGCTTGCGCAGCGCGGTGGCCGCGCTGGCGATGTCGCGCATGGCGTTCGACCAGTCGAGCGCGCCCATCATCTTCCCGGCCTCGTCGGCGTCCTGGGTCGTCTTGCCGTGGAAGAGGTCGGGGCAGAGGGCCACGAAGCCGGCGGCGGCCAGGCGATCGAGCAGGGAGCGGATGTGATCGACGACCCCCCACCACTCGTGGAACAGCAGCACACCGCCGCTCTTGCCGCTGCCGACTGGCAAGGCCAGCTCACCGCTCGTCTCGTCGCTGTCGCCGAAGGTGATGCGCGTCGTCATGGGCCATCTCCTCGCAAGCGGCGCGCCCCGCTGGCCCGCCGCCGCCGCGAGCATAGCGCCTGAGCCCGGGCTCCCGGCGTGGGAGCTCGTGCGTTCGGCGGCGCTACCCAGCGTCGCCATCCGGCGCGAGGAGATGGCCTGCCGCCCTGGAGCGGGGGCGGTGATGCGGTTGACGGGCTCGGCGAAAGGCGCCAAAGGTTCGCGCCAAGATGAGCGACAATTCGGGCGCAGAGCCGGGGCCCAGCCGGCGGCCGTTGCTGGAGGCCGTGCGCAGCTCGCTGCTCGTCTGTGACGGGGCCATGGGCTCGCTGCTCTACGAGCGCGGCGTGTTCGTCACCCAGAACTTCGAGCAGCTCAACGTGGCGCGTCCCGAGCTGGTGAAGAAGATCCACGCCGAGTACGTGGAGGCCGGCGCGCAGATCATCGAGACCAACACCTTCGGGGCCAACAGCTTCCGGCTCGAGCGCCACGGGCTGGTTGGCGAGGTGCGGCGCTTCAACGAGGCCGGCGCGCGCATCGCGCGCGAGGTCGCGGGCCAGGACGTCTACGTGGGCGGGTCCGTGGGGCCTACGGGCATGGTGCCCGGCGTGGCCAGCGCGGCCGATCTCGCGTCTGCGTCGGCGACCTTCGCCGAGCAGGCCGCGGCGCTGGTCGAGGGCGGCGTCGACCTGCTCATCCTCGAGACCTTCCGTCACCTCGACGAGCTGCAGCTGGCCATCGAGGCCGTGCGCAAGGCCGCACCCGGCATCCCGCTGTGCGCCTCGGTGACCTTCGATCCCGGGGGCACGGTGGCCGACGGCACCGACCCGGAGCACGTCGCCAAGCTGCTGCGCGATCTCGGCGTCGACATCGTGGGGGTCAACTGCGGCGACGGCCCACAGCTCTCGCTGGCCATGGCGGAACGCATGCGCGTCGCCGGCTTGCCGCTGTGCGTGCAGCCCAACGCCGGCCTTCCGCGCACCGTCGACGGGCGCCTCATCTACATGGCCACGCCGGAGTACTTCGATGTCTTCGCGCGCCGCACCATCCAGGCCGGCGCGACCATCGTCGGTGGCTGCTGTGGCACCACGCCGGAGCACGTGCGCTGGATGGCCAAGTCGGTGCGCATGCTCGGCGGCTCCGCCCCGACGCACTCGGCGCGCCCGGTGACCGCGCCCGAGCTCCACTCCGGCCCACCGCCGGTGCCGCTCGCCGAGCGCAGCGCCTTCGCCGCCAAGCTCGCGGCCGGGAAGTTCGTGGTCTCCGTCGAGGTCAACCCCGCGCCCGGCCTCGATCCGCGCCCGGCGCTGAAGGCGGCCAAGATGCTCATCGACGCCGGCGTCGACATCGTCAACGTCGCCGACGGCCCGCGCGCCATGGCGCGCATGAGCAACATCGCCTTCTGCTCGCTGCTCCTGGAGAAGTACGGGATCGAGCCGATCATGCACGTCTGCGGGCGGGACCGGAACCTGCTGGCGCAGATGGCCCACCTGCTCGGGGCCCACGCCATCGGACTGCGCAACCTGGTGGTCATCACCGGCGACCCGCCGAAGGTCGGCGACTACCCCGAGGCCACCGCGGTCTACGACCTCGACTCCATCGGCATCCTGCAGATGGCCAGCGACATGAACCGCGGCCAGGACCCGGCGGGCAAGGTGCTGGCCGGCGGCCGCACCCAGTTCCTGCTGGCCACCGGTCTCGAGCCGGGCGCCTCCGATCTGGATCGGGAGATCGGGCGCCTGGAGAAGAAGCACGCCGCTGGTGCCGACCTGGTGATGACCCAGCCCATCTTCCAGCACGAGCTGCTGGAGCAGGTGCTGCGTCGCATCGAGCACCTGGAGATGCCGGTGATGGTCGGCGTCCTGCCGCTGGTCAGCTACAAGAACGCCGAGTTTTTGCACAACGAGGTGCCGGGCATGCAGATCCCCGAGGCGATCCGCGAGCGCATGCGCCGCGCCACCCCGGGCGAGGAGGCCCGCAAGGAGGGCGTGCGCATCGCCAGGGAGATGCTCTTCGCCGTGAGGGAGCGCGTGCAGGGCGCGTACCTCATGCCGCCCCTCGGGCGGTACGAGCTGGCGCTCGAGGTGCTGGAGGGGCTGAACCGCTGAGATCGATCAGCGGAACGAGAAGCGGATCTCGTGTCCGCACACGGAGTAGACGTCGCCCTCCTCGATGGCCTTGCGCGAGATGCGCTGCCCGTGGAACTCGACGCCGTTCGTCGAGCCCATGTCGACGATGAAGTGCGTGCCCTGCGCCAGCTCCACCATGGCGTGCTGGCGGGAGACGTTGGGATCCTTGAGGAGCAGGTCGGTGCTCTGCTTGCCGCGCCCGATGATGAAGCGGTCCTTCTCGATGAGGACGCGGCGGCCCTCGTAGTACGCGGCCAGCGTGCCGGGCGCGCCCTGCGGGCCAGGCTGCATCGCGCCACCGATGGGCGGCGGCGCGTGCATCGCGGGCGCATGCGTGCCCATCGCTGGCGGCGGCGGCGGTGCGAAGCTCGCCGCTCGCTGCGGCTGCTGGCCGTACCCCGGCGGCCCGCCCGGATATCCCATGTGCTGGCCGCCGTGTTGGCCTCCGTGCTGACCGCCCTGCTGACCTCCGTGTTGACCTCCGTGTTGAGCGACGGGATCGTGGCCCGGCATCATCGGCGGCGGTGCGCCGTAGGGCGGAGGCGGCGCGGACGAGTGCTGCGGCGCGCCCGGAAACGGCGGCGGCGGGCGGCTGCCGTACGGCGAGGCGCCCGGCGGCTGACCCATCGCGCCCTGCGGCATCGGCGCGCCGTATTGCATGGGCGGCTGTCCGTACATCGGCGGCGGCGGAGCGCTGCCGTGGTCGGGCATCGCTCCCTGCGGCGCTCCGTACTGCGGGGGCTGGCCGTATTGCGGTGCCTGTCCGTACTGCGGGGCGCCATAGCCCGGTTGGCCATACCCATGGGGCCCGAAGGCCGCGGTCGGCGCGCCGTATCCCTGTTGCGGCGCGTACTGCTGCTGCTGGTGTTGCTGCTGCGGGTGGCCCTGGAACTGTGGCTGTGGCCCGTACCCCTGTTGCGGCACGGCGCCGGGTGGTGGCGCCCCGCGCATGGGCATCGGCGCGGCGCCCGGGAAATGCGGTGCCTCGCGCGGCGGAGGAAACGCGGGTGCGCCGCCGTCGGGGGCCTGGCCCGCGTGGAACGGCCGCGCCGCGACGTCCGGCAGGTGCCCGGCGAACGGAGGGGGTCCGTCGTGCCCGGCGCCGAACGGGGGCGGGGCGGCGTCGGCCGCGGCGAACGGCGCGGTGCTGAAGCCGGGAGCGGGATGCACGTCCGCCGCCTCCGTCGGCAGCGACCCGAAGTCGGCGCCACCGAACGGCGGCGGGATGGTGGCCGCGTCCGGCGGACCGAAGCTCGGCGGGCCAAAGCTGGCTGGATGGGCAACGACGTCGGCGCCCTGCTGGCGCGCCGACGGAGGAGCGATCGGCCGTGGCGGCCCAGCGGAGAGCGGAGCGCGCGCGCTGGGAGGACCGGCGGGGCGCGGCGGGGGCGGCACCGAGCGCGGCCGACCCGGGGATGGCGGGCCGGAGCGCGGTGGCGCGGATGGCGGCGGAGCGACGCGTGCCGTCCCCGGGCCCGGCGGGCCCTCCTTCGAAGGCGGCGCGAAGCCTTGCAAGGTCGGCGGCGCGGCCGGCGAGGGTCGCGCCGGCTCGCCGGGCTGCTCGCGCCGCGCCTCCAGGCCAGCCGGCGGAATGCTGCCGACCCCCTGCCGCGTCTCGGGGCTGGCCTCGCTGGGTGCGCCGTCGCCGCCGGCCTTGGCCGCGCCCTCGCGCCCTGCGGCGCGCGGCGAGTAGCTTCGCTGCCGGGCGTAGTGCTTCATCGACTCGCCGACGAGGTAGTCGACGGAGCACTCCAGGTCCTGCGCCATCTGGCTGAAGAGCTGCCACAGCCCCTCGCGCACGCGGATGGTGCGGGCGACCTTGACGTTGCCCTCCGCGGGCGACGAGCTCGGGCGGATGGAATCGGTGGCCAGCGCGCGCTCGTCCGATGGTGCTCCGCGCTCCGTCTGCGCCCCGGCCGCCTGGCCGGCCTCGCCCGCGTCGCTGCTCGCCCAGGGAGGCTCGGCGCCTGGCGGCGCGGAGCCTCCACCAGGAGACCTCGCTCCTGCCGGGGACGCGGACGACGCCAACGCCGACGTCGTGAGCGAGGCCACCGCGCCGGGGAGCGCGGGCGGGGGCGGCCTCGCGGCGGGTGCTGGCAACGGCGGCGGGGCGCCGCTCGACGCGGGGAGCGGTGGCGGGGG
>JBBJMR010000322.1:0-9831 GCA_037720395.1 Polyangiaceae bacterium | reverse complement strand
GTGGTGGCCACCGCGTCGCTGGAGCTGGGCATCGACGTGGGTGAGCTGGAGCTGGTCTGCCTCGTCGGCTCGCCGCGCGCCATCGGCACCGCCATGCAGCGCATCGGCCGTTCGGGGCACGCGCACGGCGAGACGCCGCGCGGGCGCCTCTTTCCGCTGACGCGCGACCAGCTGCTGGAGTGCGCGGCCATCGTGCGCGCCGTGCGGCGCGGCGAGCTGGACCGCATCACCATGCGCGACGCGCCGCTCGACGTCCTGGCGCAGCAGATGGTGGCGGCGTGCGCCTGCGAGGACCTGGGCGAGGACCAGCTCTTCGAGATGATGTGCGGCGCGGCGCCCTACGAGGCGCTGGCCCGCGCCGACTACGACCGCCTGGTGGCCATGCTCTCCGAGGGCATCGCCGCGCGCCGCGGGCGCGCCGGCGCGCTCCTCTATCGCGACACCATCGAGCGGCGGCTCAAGGGCCGGCGCGGCGCGCGCCTGGCGGCGCTGACCTCCGGCGGCGCCATCCCGGACACCGCGGACTACGACGTGGTGTTGCACGAGGACGGCACGCGCGTGGGCACCGTGAACGAGGACTGGGCCATCGAGTCCATGGCCGGCGATGTCTTCCTGCTCGGCAACACCTCGTGGCGTATCCGCCGGGTTTCCGGCGGCAAGGTGTTCGTCGACGACGCGCGCGGGCAGGCGCCGAGCGTGCCCTTCTGGCTCGGCGAGGCGCCGGCCCGCACGGCGGAGCTGTCCGCCGAGGTGTCGCACGTGCGCCAGGAGATCGTCGGGCGGGGCGGGCGCGAGGCGGCGGTGGGCTGGCTCATGGGCGAGTGCGCGCTCGACGCTCGCGGCGCCGAGCTGGCCCACGATTACCTGGCCGCGGGCCACGCCGCGCTGGGGGCGGTGCCCACCCAGCGCACCGTGGTCGCCGAGCGCTTCTTCGACGAGGCCGGCGGGATGCAGCTCGTCCTCCACGCGCCCTTCGGCGGCCGCATCAACCGCGCCTGGGGCCTGGCGCTGCGCAAGTGCTTCTGCCGCACCTTCGACTTCGAGCTGCAGGCCGCGGCCACCGACGACGGGGTGTTGCTCTCCCTCTCCCCGCAGCACTCGTTCCCGCTGGAGACCATCTTCGAGATGGTCGACCCGGCCGGCCTCGAGGACGTCCTGACGCAGGCCATCCTGCAGGCGCCGATGTTCCAGACGCGCTGGCGCTGGAACCTGACCCGCTCGCTGACCTTGCTCCGCTTCCGCGGCGGCAAGAAGGTGCCGGCGCCGCTGCTGCGCATGCGCGCGGACGACCTGCTGGCCGCGGTGTTCCCGGAGCAGACGCAGTGCCAGGACAACCACGGCGGCGGCTTCGGCCCACCGGGGCCCATCGAGCCTCCCGACCACCCGCTCGTCTCCGAGACCATCCGCGACTGCCTGGCGGAGCTCATGGACGTGCCCGGGCTGCGCCGCGTCCTCGAGGGGCTGGCGTCGGGAGCCATCGAGCGCGTGACCCGCGACACGCCGGAGCCCAGCGTGCTGTCGCACGAGATCCTGAACGCCAACCCCTACGCCTTCCTGGACGACGCGCCGCTCGAGGAGCGCCGTGCGCGCGCGGTGAGCGTGCGCCGGGGTCTGCCGGCCGAGGTGGCGGACCGCGTCGGCGGGCTCGACGCGGCGGCCATCGCGCGCGTCGTCGACGAGGCCTGGCCGGACGTGCGCGACGCCGACGAGCTCTGCGCGCTGCTCTGTGAGCTCGGCGGGCTGCCGGCCGAGGAAGGCGAGCGCTCCGGCTGGGCGGGGCTGTTCGACGCGCTCGCCGGGCGCGGACGCGGGCTGGCGCTGGCCGGGCCCCTGCCGCTCTGGGTGGCCACGGAGCGGCTCGCGGCGGCGCAGGCGCTGTGGCCGGCGCTCGGGCCGGCCGCCGAGATCGAGCGCGGTCGGCGCGCGCTCCTTGCCGGGACGGGCACCTGCGGCCCGGGGGCGTGGAGGCCGGCAGCGAGGCGCTGTCGCTGGTCGACGCCGACGAAGCGCGCGTCGATGCGCTGCGCGCCTGGCTCGGGCTGGTTGGGCCGGTGACGGCGGAAGCGCTCGGCGCCCGGCTCGGCATGGACGCCCGCGACGTCGACATCGGGCTGGCGCGCCTGGAGCTGGAAGGGACGGTTCTGCGCGGCCGGTTCTCGCCCGGGCTGGGCGAGGGGCAGCTCGAGTGGTGCCACCGCCGCCTGCTGGCGCGCGTGCACCGGCTCACCGTCGACCGGTTGCGGGCGGAGATCGATCCCGTCTCCCCGGCCGACCTGATGCGCTTCCTGTTCCGCTGGCAGGGTCTGCACGAGGGGACGCGCGCGCACGGCGAGGACGGGCTGGCCGCGTCGTCGCGCAGCTCCAGGGCTTCGAAGCGGCGGCCGCGGCGTGGGGGCGCGACATCCTGCCGGCGCGCGTCGAGGGCCGCGATCCGGCGTGGCTCGATGCGCTCTGCCTCTCCGGCGAGGTGGTCTGGGGCAGGCTGGTGCCGCGCGGCGACACGGACAGCGGCGCGCGCGCGGTCGGGGCCCGCGCTCGCAGGACGGTCACCCGAGCGGCGCCGATCACGCTGGCGAGACGGCGCGACCTGGCGTTGCTGATGGCGCGCGAGGCCACCGACGCCGGGGCGCCGAGCGGGCCGCGGCTCTCGCCGCTCGCCGAGGGGCTGCGCGCGGAGCTGCAGAGCGGTGGGGCGGCGTTCCTCGACGAGCTGGTGGCCGTCGGTGCTTCGCTCGGCGCTGCGCCCGGCGATGTCGAGGATGCGCTCTGGGAGCTCGTCGCGGCGGGGTGCGTGAGCGGGGACGGCTTCGCCGGGCTGCGCGCGCTGCTCGAGCGCTCCGCGCCGCCGAGCTCCACCGTGGCGCGCATCGGACGCTGGCGGCGCGCCTCGGCCTCGCTGGCCACGGGCCGGTGGGCGCTGCTGCGTGCGCCCTCACCGGCGCGCCGGGACGCGGCCACGCCGACGAGCGAGGTGACGCGCACGCCCCTGGAGGCGAAGGCCATGCAGTACCTGCGGCGTTACGGCGTCGTGTTCCGCGATCTGCTGGCGCGCGAGCCGGACGCGCCGCCGTGGCGGGACCTGCTCGGCGTCTATCGGCGCCTGGAGACGCGCGGCGATCTGCGCGGCGGGCGGCTGTGCTCCGGGTTCGTCGGCGAGCAGTTCGCCCTCCCGGAGGCGCTCGACGCGCTGCGCGCCGTGCGGCGCCAGCCGAGCAAGGGCGAGGTGGTCCGACTGTCGGCCTGCGATCCGCTGAACCTGGTGGGCGTGCTCACCTCCGGGCCCGGGCGGCGCCGTGTGCCAGCGAACCTGGGCAACGAGGTCGTGTACCGCGACGGGATCGCGCTCGGCGGCGGAGAGGCTCCGTCAGGAGACCTCTCTCCGGAAGAGGCCGCCGCCGAGCTGGCTGGCTAGCGCGGATCGCTCGAGCCGCGCCGGCGGCTCACTTGTTGGGCTGCGGCGTCATGCGCAGGTACGGCTTGAGCTCGGTGTGCCCCTTGGGGAACTTCTGCTTGATGACCTCGGGGTCGGTGATCGAGGGGACGATCACGCAGTCGCCGCCGTCCTTCCAGTTCGCCGGGGTGGCCACCGAGTAGTTGTCGGTGAGCTGCAGGCTGTCGATGACCCGCAGGATCTCGTCGAAGTTGCGGCCCGTGCTGGCCGGGTAGGTGATCATGGCGCGGACCTTCTTCGAGGGATCGATGAAGAACACCGAGCGCACGGTGAGGGTGTTGTTGGCCGCGGGGTGGATCATCCCGTAGAGGTCGGAGACCTTCTTGTCGGCGTCGCCGAGGATGGGGAAGTTGAGCTTCGACTTCTGGGTCTCCTCGATGTCGCCGGCCCACTTGTTGTGCGAGGCCACGTCGTCGACGCTGATGGCCAGCATCTTCACGTTGCGCTGGTCGAACTCCTTCTTGAGGCTGGAGGCCAGCCCGAGCTCGGTCGTGCAGACGGGCGTGAAGTCCTTGGGGTGCGAGAAGAGGACGACCCACTTGTCGCCCGCCCACTCGTGGAACTTGATCGTGCCTTCCGTGGACTCCTGCGTGAAATCGGGCGCCACCGTGCCGAGCTGGATGCTCATCGTCGCTCTCCTTCGAATGTGCTTCGCGCCGCGCGGCGCGCCGTGACGGCGCGCACGCGAGGCCAGGGGTGAATGGGCTAGATCCGTTAGAACGGATCGTCAAGTGGCCGCAGCGGATTTGGTCCGCCGTCGCCGCCCGGCACTGGCGGGAAATACGGCGTCGGCGATGACCTCGGGCGCCGCCTCGAAGCATTCCGCGGCGTGGGCGAGGACCAGGCGGGCGATGCGGCCATCGGGCGGCCGAGCCACGCCGTGCACCAGCGCCACCGGGAAGGGGACGCCCGCGGTCGCGGCGGCGCGGGCCGCCAGGTCCGCGGCGCGCTCGTCGTCCACGTCTCTTGCCCCGCGCAGGGCCGCCTTGACCAGCAGGGCGCCGCGCATGAGCGCGTGCCATGCGAACAGCCACCGCATCCAGGGCGCCAGCGCCTCGGCCGGGTCGTCGGCCTCGCCGCCTCCGGCGGGCGCCGCGGCGCCGGCGGGTCGGGCGGCAGCGCGCAGCTCGGCCGCGCGCGCGGCAGCGTGCAGCTCGGTGGCGCGCGCGTCGATGAGCTCGAGCGGCAGCGTGTCGAGCTCCTGCAGTGCGCCCGGGAACTCGCGCGCCAGCGCCTTGAAGGTCGCAGCGCCGGGGAGCGGCGCGCCGGCGGAGCGCTCGCGGCGCAAGGCTCCCAGCGTCTCGTACTTGAAGGCCAGCCGCGTCAGGTCGGCCGCGCGCGGCGCCAGGGCTGCGGCGGCCGAGGCAGGGTGCGCGAGGGTCGGCGGAGGCGCGGCCACCGCCGGAGTGTACGCTGGGCGGCGATGGATCGACCGAAGGCGCTGAAGCGGCTGACGGTGCTGCAGGCCGATGCCGGCAAGGAGCCGGTGCCGCAGCGCAAGTACTTCCACATCGGGCAGCCCGAGGTGCTGGACGATCTCGGCGAGTGCATCCCGATGATCTCCTGGGTAGACGACAACCTGTCGCGCTTCGTGGTCAGCGACGCGCAGAGCAGCAGCTGGGGCAAGGACGGGGTGAAGGCGGTCGTACGCGCGCTGCCGAACCTGGCCGTCAAGGCGAGCGACGGGATCTTCCTGGTCAGCGGGCCGGGCGAGGACAGCACCGTTGCCCACCCGGACGGCAAGGGACAGATGCACTTCGTGCACCTCGGGGCGCAGGGGCGGTTGTGGGCGGACGGGCTGACGAAGATCTACGTGTACCGGCTGGAGGGCGTGCAGGTGAAGGCGCTGCTGGAGAAGAAGCGCTGAGGGCGAGAGCGAGAGAGAGCCAGACCCCGATCTCGACGTGTCGGTGAGCTACCCGTCGCAACGCGAGCGATCGCTCAGAACAGATGCGCCACGGGAAACGATTGCGTCGAGGCGATGTCCTCCAGCCCCAGGCACACCGCGATCAATCGATCCACCCCGAGGGCATTGCCGGCAGCGGGTGGCATTCCTTCTTCCAGGGCGGCCAGGAAGCGCTCGTCGACGGGGTAGACGGGCAGGCCCTGGCGCGCGCGCTCGGCGCGGTCGTGCTCGAAGCGCCGGCGCTGCTCGATGGGGTCGGTGAGCTCACCGAATCCGTTGCACAGCTCCACGCCGGCGACGTAGAGCTCGAAGCGCTCGCAGACGCGCGCGTCGCGCGGGGAGACGCGGGCCAGGGAGGCCAGCGGCGCCGGCCAGTCGGTGAGGAACACCGGAACTTCGAGGCGCGCCAGCGCCGGCTCCACGGCGTCCACCAGGAGGCGGAAGAAGCGCGTCTCGTCCTCGCTGGCCAGGGCGATGGCCTCGTCGGCGCTGATGTCGGCCCAGCGTGCGAAGGCGTCGCCGAGGGCCAGGCGCTGGAACGGCGCGGCGAGATCGACGCGCACGCCGAGCACCTCCACCGAGAGCCCTCCGGCGACGGCGCGCGCCACCGCGCGCACCACCTCCTGCGTGTCGTCGATGACCTGCTCCACGCCCGCGAACGCCCGGTACCACTCGAGCATGGTGAACTCCGGGTTGTGGCGCGCGCCGCGCTCGCCGCGCCGGAAGCAGTGGGCGATCTGGAAGCAGCGCGGCACGCCACCGGCGAGGAGGCGCTTCATCTGGTACTCGGGCGACGTGGAGAGGAAGGCCGGCCGCTCCTCGGGGCCCTCTTCGACCTCGAAGGCGGCCAGGTGCACGTCGAGGCCCGGCGAGGGGACGAGCACCGGCGTGTCGACCTCCAGGAAGCGCTGGGCATCGAACCAGCCGCGGATGGCGCGCAGCCCGGCGGCGCGAGCGGCCAGAGCGCGGCCCACGTCGGCGCGCGCGAAGCGGGCCGTCTCGGCGTGCGCGTCCGGGTCGCGCCGTGGCGCGATGCGGTCGACCACGCGCGCCTCGACCAGGCGCGCAGCGCGGAGCGCGCCGCTCACCACCACCAGGTCTCCCGCGGCCACCGCGCCACGGGCCTCCAGCTCCACCTCCACCGAGGCGAAGGCGTCGCCGAGCGTCAGCAGCGCGCCGGCGCCGCCGGGCCACCGCCAGGACGCGTCCGCCGACCAGCCACTCGTGGGCGGCCGGGCCCGCCGACTGCGGGACCCGCGCCAGGGCTTCTCCGCGGGCGGTAGAGGTCCGAGGGGGCCAGGACGCGTGTATTCGTGTTCTCCCGCCCTCGGGGCTCGGTCGCGCCGTAGTGTCGGCCCCCTGTCCGGCTGCGCTGGCCACTCGCCCTCCGCCATTCACCTCGTCGGTCCGCGATGGTAGGGCACCGTCCTCGTGGATAGCCAGTCGACCGGGAGCTCACTGACGGTCGCCCCGCGCGCGCCGGGCGGCTGCACGTGGTGGTCACCGGCGCCTCGGCCGGCATCGGCGAGGCCATTGCCCGCGAGTACGGGCGCGCCGGCGCGGCGCTGACCCTGGTCGCGCGGCGCAAAGGCAACCTCGATCGCATCGCTGCCGAGACCGGCGCCGAGACGTTCGTGGTCGAGGCCGATCTCGGCGACGTCGAGCACGCCACCGACGGGCTGGCCGAGGCCGAGCGCCGGCTCGGCCCGGTGGACGTGCTCGTCAACAACGCCGGAGTCCAGATCATCGCCAACGCCGTCGACTGCGACACCAAGCGCTGCGAGGACATGCTGCGCCTCAACGTGATGACCCCGATGCGCCTGACGCGGGCGGTGCTGCCGGGGATGATCGCGCGCGGGCGGGGGGCCATCGTCGATGTGGCGAGCATGGCCGCGCTCACCCCGATGCCCGGCATGTTCTGTCACCTCGAAGGCGGCGCTCGCCATGGCCCCGAGGCCTGCGGCGAGCTGCGCCACACCGGCGTGCACGTGCTCACCGTCTGCCCGGGCCCGGTGGAGACGGACATGGCGCGCCGCGGCTACGAGATCTACGAGCCGACGATGGCGGCGCGCTACTCGCCCGTCGGCAACGCGTCCGAGCTGGCGCGCATGATCCGCCGCGGCGTCGAGCGTCGCCGCGCGCGCATCATCTACCCGCGTGCCTACGCGGTGGCCCTGTGGTTCCCGCGCATCTCGCGCTGGGTCACGGCGCGCCTCTCACCGCCGCTGCGCGCCCCCGCCGAGAAGTAGGGCGCTGCGCCCAGACACGCGTCGGCCAGCGCGGGCCGGTACCGCCCAGGCAGCCGTCCGCCATCGGCCGGCCGCGGAGCACTGCGCCGTGACGCCCGAGCTCCGAGGTCTTCAGGTGCTGTCGAGCGCACCGGGCACCAGCTCGAAGCCGTCCTTGCCGGGCCTTGTCCTCGCCTCGACCAGCAGGTCGTGGCCGAGAAGAACGCCGCGCCGAG
This sequence comes from Polyangiaceae bacterium, assembly GCA_037720395.1. Taxonomy (GTDB): domain Bacteria; phylum Myxococcota_A; class Polyangia; order Polyangiales; family Polyangiaceae; genus JBBJMR01. Next base: position 2,010 of record JBBJMR010000322.1, on the reverse strand, counting down.
CAGCCGGCATCGCCGCCAGCGCGCTTGTCGTCGACGACCCGGCGCGGATCGTTGTCGTAGGCCATGCCCCATCCCGGGCGCAGGTGGCTACGGGTCGGCACCAGATCGGTGGGCACGGCCAGCGGCGGCCCGTCGTCGCGCGCGCGGATGACGGGAACGATCTGCCCCTCGGTGTGCCCGTGGAACGCCAGCCCGTCCATGCCCGGGGCGAGCGCCTCGCCGGGACGCCAGCGCCGCAAGTGCGGCGCGGCGAGCAGGGTGGCCAGGCCGTCCTGGCGGAAGCTGCCGCCGTCCTTGGCGCCCGCGCCCGCCGCGTACACGAGCCAGGCTTCGGCCACGACGTGCTCGGCCCGTGGCAGCGCCACCGCGCCGGGGCCGGTGCCGGTGGCGCCGGCGCGCACCAGGCCGCCGGCGTGATCCCGTGCAGGTGGGTGAGCACGACGTGGGTGATGGTGGCCGGATCGATCGGCCGCCTCGAGGGCTCAGGACGTCCGGCCCCGGCGCGAGCGCGTAACGAGCGCGTTCCTTGTCGCTCCAGCGTTGGCCCATGCCCAGCTCCACCAGCACGCGCGCGCCGCTGCGCGTCGTCGACGAGCAGGCCTCGCGCCACCAGCGCCACGCGGTTGTCGGCGTCGGCGGCGTGGACGCGCTGCCACAGGGGCTTGGGGACGATGCCGTGCAGGGCGCCGCCGTCGAGCGCAAGCGCGACAGCTCGAGCGCGCGGACGGTGATACCGCTGGCCACGCTTCCCGGCGCTAGACGCCGCCCGTACCGCCGAAGCCGCCCGTGCCGCCGCCGCCGCCGCTACCGCCGCCGCCGCCGGTGCCACCGGTACCGCCCGTACCTCCCGCGCCGCCGGCACCTCCCTTGCCGCCGTCGCCTCCCTTGCCGCCGTCGCCTCCGTCGCCGCCCGCACCGCCGGTGGCGCCGGTGGCGCCGTCGCCTCCGTCGCCGCCCGCGCCCCCGGTGCCGCCGCTGGCGATGCCCGGGATGCAGTTGGGGTCGGTGGACCCGCCGCTCGGGGGGCAGCAGATGTCGGAGTTGCCACCCAGGTCGGCGATCTTCGTGCAGACCAGCCCGCTGGAGCAGTCCTCGTCTCCGTTGAGCGAGCTGCAGGGCTCACCCTCGCCCTGGTTGCTGCAGCCCTGGGCCTGGGAGCCGAGCCCCAGGACGAGCGCCAGGAGCAGGGCCGATGTCAGCGTTGCCTTCGCGGTGGGGAGCCGTCCAATCACCGGGCCCCTCTAGCAGAGCCCCGTTGCGGCGGCGACTGCGGGCTCTCGGCCCGGTCAGGGCGTGGCAGCCTGCCCCCGACCGCCCGGGCGGTCCCGGCGCTCGATGGCGTCGATGAACAGCCCCAGGTACTGCACAGCGCTGACCAGCGAGAAGCCCAGCGACAGGTAGACCAGCACGCGGCCGACGTGCACCAGGTCGACCAGCCCGAAGTCGAAGATCAGGTGCAGCTCGTACGGGTAGCCGATGATCAGGCCGAGGATGCCGATCATCTGCAAGGCGGTCTTCACCTTGCCGCCGTCTCCTGCGGCGATGACCAGGCCCTCGGTGGAGGCGATGGATCGCAGCGCGGTGATGGTGATCTCGCGCGAGATGAGGAGCACCACCGCCCAGGCCGAGATGCGCCCCATCGGCACCAGCCAGACCAGGGTGGCGGAGACGATGAGCTTGTCGGCGAGCGGGTCGAGGAACTTGCCGAGGACGCTGACCAGGTTCTGCCGGCGGGCCAGCCACCCGTCGAGCATGTCGGTGATGGCGGCCAGCGCGTAGACGGCCGCCGCCCAGAAGCAGTCGCGCGGTGCGCCGCGTGCCAGCAGCAGCAGCACCGCCGGGATCATCAGGATCCGCGCGAACGTCAGGAGGTTGGGCAGGTTGCGCGCGTCCTCCCAGAGCGTCTTGCGGCGCGCCGCCTTGAGCGCGCGCCGGGCCTTGCGCGCCGAGGCTCTGTCAGGAGACCTCGGTCCTGCCGAGGCTCCGTCAGGAGACCTCGGTCCTGTCGAG
>JBBJMR010000321.1:0-9844 GCA_037720395.1 Polyangiaceae bacterium | reverse complement strand
GCCGCGTTGGTGTCGAGTCGCGCGCGCGTGCCTTGCACCAGGCGCACCAGCTCGCGGCAGCCATCCAACGCCGCCGGCGGCAGATCGACCACGGCGTGGCAGCGCTCGACCACCGTGTAGAGCGGCAGATCGTGAGCCGTGGCGTGGGCCGCGAGCTTGGCCACCGCCGCGTCGCCGATGCCGCGCGCCGGGTAGTTGACGATGCGCCGCAGCGACATCTCGTCGAGCGGGTTGAAGGCCAGGCGCAGGTAGGCGATGAGGTCCTTGACCTCCTTGCGCTCGTAGAACTGCGTGCCGCCGATGAGGCGGAAGGGGATCTGGCGCTCCTTGAGGGCGGACTCGATCTCCGTCGACTGCTGGTTGGAGCGATAGAGGACGGCGATGTCCTTGGGGCGCAGGCCGACCTCGTCGAGCAGGCGCTGGATCTCGGAGGCCACGAAGCTGGCCTCCACGTCGGCGTCGCTGCACACGACCGACTGCACCTTCTCGCCGCCCGGCCGCGTGGCGATGATCGTCTTTGCATGGCGCTTGCCGCCGCTCTTGGCGAGCACCACCGAGGCCACGTCGAGGATGGCCTTCGCCGACCGGTAGTTTTCCTGGAGCTTGACCACCTTGGCGCCGGGGAAGTGCTCCTCGAAGTCGAGGATGTTGCGCACGTCGGCGCCGCGCCAGGCGTAGATCGACTGGTCGTCGTCGCCGACCACGCACACGTTGCGGTGCGCCGAGCCGAGGAGGCGCGTCAGCTCGAGCTGGGCGTGGTTGGTGTCCTGGTACTCGTCGACGATGACGTAGCGGTAGCGCTGCTGCCAGCGCTCCAGGACCTCCGCGCGCCGCCGCCAGAGGCGCACCACCTCGCAGATCAGGTCGTCGAAGTCGAAGGCCTGCTGCGTGCGCAGTGCGTCGAGGTAGCGCGGATAGACGAGGCTGGAGATCTCGTCGTACGGGTCGCCGCGGCCGGCGCGCTCGGCCTCCTCCCACTTGTCCGGATCGACGAACTCGTTCTTGGCGGCGGAGATGCGGGCCAGGATGGCGCCGACGTCGTAGCTGCGTCCGGACTGGATGCCGCGCAGGATCTCGCGCACCATGCCGGCGGCGTCGGCCTGGTCGAAGATCGCGAACTTGGTGCCGCGCAGGCCGAGCGCGCGGGTCTCCTGACCGAGGACGCCCAGCCCGAAGCGGTGGAAGGTGGAGACGGTCAGGTCCTTGGCCGCCTTGTTGCCGACCAGCTTGCGGACGCGCTCGTGCATCTCGCCGGCGGCCTTGTTGGTGAAGGTCATCGCCAGGATGGCCTTGGCCGAGACGCCGCGCTCCAGCAGGCGAGCGATGCGCGTGGTGACCACGCGCGTCTTGCCCGAACCGGCGCCGGCGAGGACGAGCATGGGACCGAGGTCGTGCTCGACGGCGGCGCGCTGCGAGGGGTTCAGGGAGTCGACTGCCACCAGGCTCCCACCGCTACACGGGTCGCGTCCGCGGTGGCAGCTTGAATTTTCTATCGGTCATGCGCCCGCGGTCCGCGGCGCGTTCTGCCGCGCGGCAACCTGCGTGGAGCGCCCGCTTGCCGTGATGAGCGGATCGCCGGGGACCGGAGGGTCGGCGGCGGCTCAGCGCCCGGGCGGCGTGGCGAACTGGCCGGGGAAGGGGTTGGCGTCGTGGCGCTTCTGCACCTCGTCGCTGGAGAACGACAGCGGGTTGGAGCCGCGCTCGTGGAACAGCGCCACGCCGATGACGCCCACGTTGCGCGTGTCGCCGTGCTTCTGGCCGGCGTAGGAGTTGCGGACAGAGCCGAAGCGGAAGGCGGCCACCGTCTCGGTGCTCTGGCGGAAGCCGTCGATCTCCAGCTCCCCGCCGGCGTCGACCAGGTAGCCGCGCTTGCCGAAGTTGGCGGCGCGGCCGTCGAGCACGTCGAGGCCGTCGACGGAGACCACGCACTCGAAGCGCGCGTTGCTGCGGTTGCGGATGATGATGGTGTAGGCGGTCCCGGCCTCGCCGACCGCGTAGTTGCGTTCGCCGGCGACGAAGCCGTTGAGGAAGCCGCCGTTCTGGGCGCGCAGGCCGATCCTCACCGCACCGCTGGCGATGGGGACCAGCTCGCCGCTGGTGCGGCGGAAGCCGCTGGCGTTGGCCATGGCACGGGCGCCGGCCTCGTCGTTGTAGAAGAGGCTCGCGGTCGCGAACGGGGTGCCGCGATCGGCGCGCACGAAGGGCACGGTGGAGATGCGCGACTGGCGCGTCTCGCCCCACTCGGTACCCAGCCCGGGGCGGGCTTCGGCGGAAGGTGAAGGTGCGCGGTCCGACGGGGTGGTGGCGGCGGCGCCCGCTTCTGCCTTGGAGGTGCCCATCGACCCGGGCTCGACGGGGGGAGGGGCCGCGGGCGCGTTGATGCTCATCTGGGCATCGCCGTCGCCGGCGGCGCCGGTCTGGGGGCCGGCTTCTTCGGCCTGGGGTGCGCCGCTGCCGGACTTCGCCGCCGGCGGCGGGGCCGACCCTGCGCAGCCGAGCAGCGCCGCGCCGAAGATCGAGACCAGAACCGCCGAATCGAGAACGCGTCGCATCGAACCCATGGCTGCCTCCGAGGTGCTTCGAGAACGTCTACGCCGCGCGCTCCTTACAGTCGCCGCGATGGCCTCGCCTCGAGCTCACGGGGGGGAGGCGAACTGGCCGGGGAAGGGGTTGGCGTCGAGGCGCTTCTGCGCCTCGCTGCCGCGGAAGGGGTTGGTGCCGCGCACGTGGAAGACCGCCACGCCGATGACGCCCACGTTGCGCGTCTCGCCGTGCTTCTGCGCGGCGTAGGAGTCGCGCACCGAGCCGAAGCGGAAGGCAGCCACGCTGTCGCTGCTCTGGCGGAAGCCGTCGATCTCCAGCTCGCCGCGCGGGTCGAGGAGGTAGCCGCGCTTCTTGAAGGAGGCGGTGCGGCCATCGAGCACGTCCAGGCCGTCGACGCTGACCACCGCCTCGAAGCGGGTGTCGGTGTGGTTCGAGAGGACGATGACGTAGCGGCTGCCGGCCTCGCCGATCACGTAGTCGCTGTCGCCGGCGACGATGCTGCGGAAGAAGCCGCCGCTGTCGTTCTTGAGGCCGACGCTGATGGCGCCGCGCGCCACGCGGAAGGTGCCGGTCGAGGTGCGCTGGAAGCTCGACGAGCCGACCATGGCCCGCGCGCCCTCGGCGTCGTTGTAGCGGATGACCGAGGTGGCGAACGGGGTGTCGGAGTCGGCGCGGCTGAAGGGCACGGTGGAGATGCGCGACTGGCGCGCTTCGCCCCACTCGGTGCCCAGGCCGGGGCGCTCGTCGCGACCGCCGGTGCGGTCCTTGGCCTCCGCCTCCTCCGCCCGCGGCGAAGCGGACGCGCCGTTCGGCGCGCCGCGGGCCGGCGCCGCGGGCGCCATCTGCGCGGGGGGCGCTCCGGAGCCGCCCCGGGCCGCGGCGCCGGCGGGCTCCGCGGCCCGCGGAGAGGCGGCGCCGCCGCAACCCACCAGGGCCGCGCCCATCGCCGCCACCAAGCACATCGCCACGCCCGTCACATTCTTCCGAGTCGCCATCGCTGCCTCCCTTTGCGACAGGGAGAACGGGACCGCACCGCGCGGCTTACACAGGCAACCGGGGGTTGGCGGACCGGGTTGTCGAGCGCGCCCGATTCGGCCTCGAAACCGCGGGGTTGCGAGGTCGCCAGGTGGCAGGGTTTTCGCTCTGCCGTGAAGGCCGGGGTGCGCAGCTGCGCCCCGACCCGAGCACGCAGCGAGAGGCGACCCCATGGACCCCCGGACGCAACGGACCTCGACCCCCACCCGCCCGCGCGGTGTCGGCCTGGTGGCCGACACGCGCGGCGCGCACCTGGTGGAGTACATGCTGATGGTGGGCCTGGTGGCTCTGGTCTCGCTCCTCGGCTATCGCCGGTTCGGGCGCGCCGTCACCGACAAGGCCGAGGAGCAGGCGCACACCGTGGAGACGTGGAGCGTGGTTCCGGGCGAGGGCAGCGATGCGCAGGCCCTGCTGGGAGCGGGCAAGGAGACGACCACCGCGACCGACGGCGACGAGGCGGCCGACGACGACGACGGCGGCGGCCTGTGGGGCGCGGTGACCGGCGTGGCCAGCGACGCGGTCGACGTGGCTGGTGATGGCCTCGACCTGGCAGGCGATGCGCTGCAGGCAGGCGCAGAGTTCAAGGACAGCTTCGAGGATGGTGTGGTCAAGGGCGCCAGCGCGATGGTCACCGGCACTGCCCACGCCGTGACCCACCCGGTGGAGACGATGGAGGGGTTGAGCTACGCCATGAACCATCCCTTCGAGACGGTGTGGGAGATCGGCTCCGACTACGCCGGCGCCGTCGCCGACAATCCCGGCGAGGGACTGGGGACGATCACGCTCGACGTCCTCTTCACGCTGGCCACGGGCGGCACCGCCGGCGCGGCGGTGAAGGGGAGCCGAGGCGCGACCATCGCCCACAAGGCTGCCGGCCGGGTGGAGGAGGTGGACAATGGCCAGACCGTGGCCGATGCCGGCAACGATGTGTCCGAGCGAGGCACGCCCGGCCCGGTGAAATGGGCCGACGACTGGATCGCTCCGGTGCTCGTCCCGCGCGGCGTCGACCTTCCCTGGCCCTGACCCAGCTCCGCCGCGGCAGCCGGTGAGCGCGGAGGCGTGCGCGCCCGCGCGGAGGCGAACATCGCCACCGCGAACAGCGCCAGAGCCACCAGGACCACGGCGGTGCCGATGGCGCCACCGCGTGGCGAGAGCCGACGACGGCGCCTCGCTGGGCGCGGGTGCGAGGCGGGGTCTATCTCCGTGGTGGCATGCGCCTCTTCGACGACCACTGCCAGGCCGTGGGCGGCGCCCTGTGCGCTGCCGACGAAGGCCGCGCCCGCGCGTGACGCGAGCGCGGGCGCGAGGTCGCTGCCGTCGCCCGCCCCGGGCTGCAGCCAGGTCGCGGAGGTCGAAGGCCCGCGGCCGTGCGCAGCGTCCGTCACCGTGAGCTCTGGCACCGGCGGCGCGCCGCGTTGCCGGCGGCGCTCGCCGCGCAGGGCCAGCACCGCTTCGCGCATCTCCCGGGCGCCGTCGAAGCGCATGGCCGGGTCCTTCTCCAGCGCGCGCAGCACCAGCGCGTCGAAGCTGGCGCGGACGCGTTGCGACGCCAGCTCGGACGGTGGCCGTGCCTGGCGGACCAGGTGCGCCTCGCGCAGGAAGAGCGGGTCGCCGCGCAGATCGTCGAAGGGACCACGACCGGCGACGAGCTCGTAGAGGACGAGGCCCATCGCGTAGACGTCGGTGCGCGCATCCACCGCTGCGCCGCCGTGCTGCTCGGGCGCCATGGTGCGCGGTGTGCCGGTGACCGGTTGCCCGGCCCGGCGCGCGGGCGCCCGCGCGCGGGCGGCGGCGCCGGAGTCGAGCAGGCGCAGCGACGCGTCGTCGCACAGGAAGAGGTTCTCGACCTTGACGTCGCCGTGCACCACGCCGGCGTCGTGCGCCACGGCCAGCGCGTCGAGCGCCTGCGCGGCCAGGTCGAGCGCGGTGGGCACGCTGATCACGCCGAGGCGCGAGAGCTCGTGGCGCAGGTCGGCGCCTGAGAGCAGCTCCATGGCGAACCAGGGCCTGCCATCGGGGAGGTTGCCGAGATCGAAGACGTCGAGCAGGTTCGGGTGGCGCAGCGATGCCAGCAGGCGGGCCTCGCCGTAGAGCTGCGCCGCGACGCCGCTGCGCCCGGCGTGGCGGCGGTGCAGCAGCTTGAGCGCGCAGCGGCGACCGAGGCGACGGTGCTCGACCTCGTACACCTCGCCCATGCCGCCCTCGCCGAGGCAGCGCTGCACGTGGAAGGACGTGCCGCGTACCCGGTACCCGGGGCGCAGCGGCGCGTCGGGCACGGCCAGCGCGGCGCGCTGCCAACCGGACGCACCCGGCGAGCTGGGCACCGTGCGCGCGCGGCGCGCCTGCGGGGGGTGTGGCGCCGCGGTGACAGCACGGGGCCACGAGGTGGAACGGGTCATCTGCGCTCCTCGACGCCACGCGCCCGGGCCCGGGACGAGACCGGTGCTGACGCTCGCCCTCGTCAGTCGGCACCGGCGCGGCGCCGGTTGCGTCCATTCATCGCCGGCGCGCCACGGGACGCGCGGCGCGTCGAGGAGGGTGGCTAGTGCGCCGGACTCGGGCCCGATGCGCCGCCGCGCGGTCGCGCGGCGCGGCGCCGACGGCGGACACGTTCAGTGGTAGAGGAACCAGCGCACGCCCGGCTTGATCTCCATGTGGAAATGGTCGGCGTGGGCGAGGTTGTAGTTCGGCGTCAGCGTGTACGTGAAGATGCCGAGGTCGGCGGCCTCGCAGACGATGCTGCGCAGCTCGCGCGCCTCCGGCGACTCGGGGATCCGTGCGCCGGCGCCGCAGGTCTGGTCCCCGATCTTGCCCTGGAAGTGGTACCCGACGCTGATCCAGCGCCCGTCCTTCTTGCGCAGCCCGCCGACGTCGATGGCCAGCCCGGCGGGGTGGCGCGTCCCGGGCGCCGCGGGGCTGCTCTTGGCGCGCGGGGACATCTCCGCCAGGCGCGCCATGGTGCGCGCGCGCGAGCTCTTGGCGCTCTCGCCCTTGACCGGCTTGTCCTTGTCCTTGTCGCCCTTGCCCTTGCCGGCCGCGCGCGATTTCGAGGCTCCGCCAGGAGACCTCGCTCCTGTCGAGGCTCCGCCAGGAGACCTCGCTCCTGTCGAGGCTCCGTCAGGAGACCTCACTTCTGTCGAGGGAGCGCCCTTGAGCTTGCTGCCGCGCGGCTTGTCGCCGCGCGCCTTGAGGGGGGTGCCCTTGGAGAGCTCCGGCGGATCCCCCTTCGCGGAGCGCGCCTTGCCGCTCCGCTTTCCGGTCGCCTTGTCGTCCTCGTCGCCGCCCTCGGCGTCCTTCGCGGCCGGGCGACGGCGCTGGCCCACGCCTCGCGAGCGCTCCTTCTCCTTGGCGATGCGCGGCGCCTCCTGCTCGTCGTGGTCGTGCACACCGTCGCTGCCGCCGACGTCGGGGCGGTACATGGTGAAGTGCACGACCTCGTCGATGTCGTGCCGCTCGAGGATGGCCGCGAAGTCGTCGAGGGTGAGCGCCAGCCGCGCGTCGAGGATCTCGAAGGGGCTCGCCTGGCGCTCCTCCGCCGACAGCGAGGAGTGGAACCAGACCCCGTGCAGGCGGCCGGTCAGGCGGACCGGGGCGCGCACGCCGTGCACCGGCCCGAGGCGCGAGTAGATGACCCCGCGCCGGTCCAGCTCGGCGAAGGCCTCGGCATCCCCCATGTTCGCGTACCGGTACGCGGGGGTGGCCTCAGCGACCTCGGCGGCCGGAACGGTCAGGAAGGGGGAGGCGGCGTCGGCGGCGGGCGGCGCCCACAGCGCGCTGGCCGCGCCGGCGGCGGCCAGGACGAGGCCGCGCAACCAGGCCCGCCTCGGGGCGGGGCGAGCCAGGGATCCCGCACGCTCGCGGTGCGCGAGGCCGAGCTCGGATGAAGCGGTACGGCGCACGGGGAGGCCCACCTTATCCAGCTCCACCCGGAAGGCCAGAAAAAGAGGCCCCGCCGGCCCGGGCCCTCGCGCGGTGCGCCGACCTTGAGGCTATGCTGCGAGCCGCGTGATCCCGAGCACTTGCGACCCAGAGTCTGCGGAGAGCGCGCCGCCTCCGGACGCCGGTGAGGCGCGCCGTCCGGACCGGCGCCCGGCGCGGATGGAGCTCCCCGGGCGAGACGGCGGGACAGCCGGGTCCGGGCCCGATCCCCCGCCGGCGCCCTCCGGGACCCCGCCGGGCGGGAGCTGGGCGGAGACGGACGGCCGGCGGCTGGCGCGCGCGCTGCTCGTCACCCTGGCCACCACGGTGGGGGTCACCGCCGTCTCCTGGCTGGCCCCCCTGAAGTACTCGGCGACCCTGGTCGGCCTCGCCTTCCTTGGCGTCACCTGGTGGATGGTCCTGCGCCACGACGAGGTGACCATCCGGCGCCACGGGCTGGCTCTCGGCGGCCTGCTGGAGCCGCTGCGCATCGAACCGCGGCGCCTGCTCCGCGACCTCGGTCGCGCCCTGGGCGTCGCCGCCGCCTTCTGCGTCGTGGTCTTCCCGGCGTACGCGGTCGGCTTCTGGGCCTGGTGGTCGCCGAAGCGGGCGTTCCACCTCCGCCCCCCGCCGTCGATCTTCGACGAGCTCACCGGCCAGGTGCTGGTCATCGCCCTGCCGGAGGAGGCGTTCTTCCGTGGCTACCTGCAGACCGCCCTCGACCAGGTCTGGCCGCCACGCTGGAAGATCTTCGGCGCCATGCTCGGGCCGGGGTGGCTGCTGACGGCGCTCATCTTCGCCGTCGGCCACGTGCTCACCAGCCCCAACCCCGGGCGCCTGACCGTCTTCTTCCCGGCGCTGATCTTCGGCTGGATGCGGGCGCGGACGGGCGGCATCGGCACCGGCGTCGCCTTCCACGCCGCCTGCAACCTCTTCTCGGCGACGCTCATCCGCGGGTATGGGATGACCGTGCCGTGACCGCCCGCGCCGCGCTGTTCGACATGGATCGCACCCTGGTGCGCCTGGAGACGGCCAGCCTCTACGTCCGCTACCAGCGCGAGATCGGCGAGGCGACCTGGCAGGACATGGCGCGCACCATGCTCTGGGTGCTCGAGTACACGCTGGGCATCCTCGACGCACAGAAGGTCGCCGAGAAGGTCCTGTGGACCATCCGCGGCGTGCCGGAGACGGTGCTGGCCGCGCGTTGCGACGACTGGTTCAGCCGCTACGTCGAGCACCACATCACCAGCCGCGGCCGCGAGGCGGTGCGCGCCCACCAGGACGCCGGCGACGTGTGCGCCATCGTCACCGGCGCCTCGCCGTACGCCGCCTGGCCCCTGGCGCGGCGCCTGCGCATCGATCACGTCGTCTCCACGGTCTTCGAGCTCGACGACGAGCGCCGCTTCACCGGCCGGCCGGTGCAGCCGCTCTGCCTCGGGGCCGGCAAGGTGGAGCGCGCGCGCGCCTTCGCCGACCGGGTGGGGTTCGGCCTGCGCGACGCCATCTTCTACACCGACAGCGTGAGCGACCTGCCGCTGCTGGAGCTGGTGGGAGAGCCGGTGGTGATCAACCCCGACCCGCGGCTCGGTCGCAGGGCGCGCCGGCGGGGGTGGCGGGTGGCGCGCTGCGCGCGACCCGGATCCGGCGGGGGGCTTGGGCGGGGCGCCGGCGCCCGGCACCATCGAGCGCGCCGTCTGCGGGGGCGGGCTGGACGACGGCGGGCGCTCGGCAAGCGGCGCTTCCAGCTCTGCGCTCGCCTCCGACCTGGGTCGGACCGAGGTCATGCTCTGGGTCGCTGGCAGCGAGGTCGGCGGCGGCGGCGTGGCGGGCGGCGAGGCCGGCACCGATGCGGGTATGGCCGCCGCGGGCGGCGGTCGCGGCACGGACAGCGGCGGCACCAGGACGCCGCTCATGGAGACGGGCGGGACCGACGGCGTGAGCCCGTCGCGCGCGTTGTGGCGCAGCCGGATGTGCGCGTACGCGTCCACCGTCCAGATGGCCATGGCGGCCACGATGGGGCCGATGAACACGCCGGCGGCGCCGAAGAGCTCGAGCCCGCCGAAGATGCCGAGCAGCACCACCAGCGGGTGGATGTGGCCGCTGTGCGCGCTCTGCACCCAGGGGCGAACGACGTTGTCGGACATGCCGTTGAACCCCGCCGCCGCGGCCGAGCCGGCGGCGGCGCCGCTGCGCCCGTTGGCGAGGAGGTAGATGATGCTGCCGATGGTGATCGGCGTGGTGCCGACCATGGGGATGAAGGCCAGCACCGTGGCCACGATGCCGAACAGGAAGGCCCCGGGCACGGCGAAGATGTAGAGGGCGAGCATGGTCAGCCCGCCCTGTACCG
>JBBJMR010000320.1:0-9846 GCA_037720395.1 Polyangiaceae bacterium | reverse complement strand
TCGAAGGAGTCGATGCGCACCCGCCCCCTGTTAGTGCACTCGCGACGAAGCAGCTCCACCCGCGCGTCGAAGGAGAACAGCGGGCGCTTGGTGGGGTGCACACCGATGGCGATGATCAGGTGCGCGAACATGGCGTGCGCGCGCACGATGAGGTCCAGGTGCCCGAAGGTCACCGGATCGAAGCTGCCGGCGTAGACGGCGATGAGGCCGTCGTCCCCCACCTTTGGGCTCCCGCCGGCCGGGGCCGCGGTCACGGCTTGGTCGCCGCAGGCGCAGGATTGGCGCCGCCAGGCGGCTTGTTCGCCGGCGCGGGACCACTCTTCGGCGCGGGGGCGGGCGCGGGCGCCGGCTTGGAGCCGGGCTTGGCGGGCGCCGCGGGGCCGGGCGGAGGCTCGGAGACGTTGGACGGCAGCTCGCCCGGCGCCTGCGGCGGGGCGGGAACACGGACGTCGCGCTCGGTCATCATGCGCATGACGGCGGCGTTGTCCTCGATCCACATCAGCCGCCCTCCGTCACCGAGGGTGATGCGGAAGTGGGCGAGCAGACCGTTGCCGACCACGCCGTCGATGTCCTGCGAGAGCAGCTTCTCCAGGTCGGCGATGGGCGCGCCGTAGACGGCGGGGACCCTGGGCACGTCGTAGGCGCCGAGGCGCAAGGTGGGGATCTCCCCGGCGCGCAGCTTCTTCTCCGGATCCTCGGGGACGAGCTTGAGGGTGGCCACGTCGACGCCGGCCTTCTTCCAGCCCGCCTGATCGAGGGCCACCGGGAAGGTCATGGCCGTGTCGATGAGCAGCGAGGCGCGCGCCGTCTTGTCGGCGAAGCCGCTCTTGAGGACCATGCCCCCGCCCTTGACGTAGAAGAGGTCGAGGCGCGTGGCGTTGGGCGGCGGCGGCGGCGTGAAGTTGCGCACCACGAACTGGTGGCCGGTGTAGTCCAGCGTCACGTTCAGGTGACGGAGCATGTTGACGCCGATGAGCGCCTTGATCGGCGCGCCGATCTGCTTGGAGATGCCGGAGAGGTCCTGCGGCAGCGCCGGCACGTCGCTGACCTCGAGGCGCTTGCCGAAGCGCACCGAGATCCAGCTCGGCTCCTGGCGGGTGGCGCTGTCGACGACCATCTCCGCGTTGCCGGTGGAGACCAGGGCCAGCGCCTGCTCGCCGTCGATCTCCAGCGGCACCACGAAGAACGGCGCCACCGGGCTGACGTGCGGCATCTCCACCGAGGCCAGCATCCCGCCGGAGAGCGCGAAGGGCGTGCGGCCGGCGCCGGAGCGGGCCAGCTTGACGATGGACTTCGCCCACTCGTCCTTGATCTCCGGGTCGTTGAGCATCAGCTCGAGCTGATCGGCGGCCCCGTCGATGTCGCCCTTGTACCAGAGCGCGCGCCCGCGCAGCCCGGCGGCCTCGGAGCCCGGCAGATCGCGCAGCTGCTTCACCGTCTGCGCGTAGTCGAGGCGTGCCAGCGCGATGCGCGCCGAGAGCAGGCGCACCCGCTCGTTGGCCGGGCAGACCGCAAGCGCCTTGTTGACCGCGTCGCGCGCCTCCTCCACGTCGGCGGCCTGGAAGTCGGCCTCGGCGCGGCGGTACCACTTGTCCCCCGGATCCGGGCAGGCATCGTCCGGAGAGCTGGCGCCGAGACAGCCGGCGGTCGTCAGCGCCAGGGCGCCTCCGACGAGCCCTGTGACCAGGCCCCTGACCAGGCCTCCGACAGGGCCTCCGACAGGTCCAGAGGCAAGCAGCGCGGAGGCACGGCGGGGCTCCGCGGTGCCGGAACACGCGTGGGTCGACCGGTTTTGCGGTCGCGTGTCGGTCGAGATTTTCGTCACGATTCTGCTGCCTGCGAGGCGCTCGATGGGGGAGAAACAATGGCCAGGATCCGGTCCGCCCGGAGCTCTCGGCGCCCTCGCGAGGGAAGCAGATAGCCGAGAACCCGCGGTGGGTCGAGGTCCGTTCGCACCGCGGTGATCACCATCTCCAGCTCCTCGACCCCAGGGCCGAAAGGAGCGTCGGAAGCCTGCGCCGCGCGCGCCGCCCGCCCCTTGCGGGCAGGCCGGTAACGCACCTGCACCGGGTGTCCGAGGTCGGCGGCGACCACCGCCTCGGCCACGATGTCCGGTCGCGCGTGGCGGCGACCGACGCGCACGTGCCAGAGATCGCGCAGCGACCGCGGAGCGAGCGCCTCGAGACACCGCGCCCACACCGCGCGCAGCGCGAGCACGTCGTCGGAGGCGCGGTGGGCGCGCTCGCGCTGGATGCCGAAGTGCTCGCAGAGCGCGCCCATGCTGTGGCTCGGCAGCGAGAAGGCACGGCGGGCGAGGGTCAGCGTGTCGAGCCAGTGCGGTAGCTTCCGCGGCGCGCCGGCACGCGCCAGCTCTGCCTCGAGGAAGGACACGTCCCAGGCGGCGGCGTGGGCCACCGGGACCGCACCCTCCAGGTGTTGCGACAGCCAGGGCAGCACCTCGGAGAAGGAGGGCGCCGCGTCCAGGGCGGCGCGCGAGATCTTGTGGACGTGCTCATTGCCGAAGGCGCCGTCGGCGTGGAGCAGCGTGTCCAGCGATGCCTCCACCACCTCGCCCCGCACGCGCTGGGCGCAGATCTCGATGACCCGGTCGCGCTTCGCGTCGAGGCCGGTCATCTCCAGGTCGATGAAGAGCAGCGGCGCCGCCGACACCGGCTCGTCCCACGGTGGACCCGGCGGCGGCTCGCCGCGCGCGGCTGGCTCGGTCACCGGCCGTTGCGTAGCCGTCCTTCCCCATGGCCACAACCGGCGGCCGCCAGCCGTGCGAGCGCCGACAGCCGTGCGAGGGCGCCAGACGTTCGGTAGTGGCTGGCGTCCCATCCGTTGCTAGACTGCCGCTCGTGCCCAGGCCAGTGAATGCGGCGCCGCCGCACACACCACAACCCGGCTCGGAGGCCTGCGTCGCCGTCGCCGCGCCTTCGTCTCGAGCTCACAACGGCACGGCTCGTCGCGACACGGCGGCAGGCGGGGTCGTTGTGCCAGCGCCTCCCGCAAGCGGTCTGCGGGCCGGCGCCAGCGCGCATCCCCGGGCAGCCGACGACGGGGAGCCGGGCGAGGCGCCTGGCGAGCGGCGCCGCGGCGACCCGCTCGAGCTTCCGGTGCTGGTGGTCAATCGCTACTTCCAGCCGGTGCAGATCACGCCGGCGCGCCGCGCCTTCCTGCTCCTCTACGGAGGCGCGGCGATGGCCATCGACGAGGCTGGCGACCTGCACGACTTCTCGGCCTGGCGCGCGCTGCCGGTGCGGGCGCCGGAGGACGACGAGCTGCCCGTGATCGGCGGCGCCCTGCGGGTGCCGCGCGTGCTGCACCTGCGCCGCTACGAGCGCATGCGCCGCCCCACCATCCGCCTGACGCGCAAGAACCTCATGCTGCGCGACGGCCACCAGTGTCAGTACTGCGCGCGGCGCCCCCCGGTGCGCGACCTGAACATCGACCACGTCCAGCCGCGTTCGCGCGGCGGGCAGGACTCGTGGGAGAACCTGGTCACCGCCTGTCGGGGCTGCAACCTGCACAAGGGATGGCGCACGCCCGACGAGGCCAGCATGCGCCTCATCCGCACTCCGGTAGCCCCGCGCTGGTCGACGACCATGCAGATCCTGATGGGGCTGCCGCGGCCCTTCAAGGAGTGGGACCCGTTCCTGAAGGCGGGCTGACCGCGCAGCGCCTGTCCGCGCGGAGGCGGCTACGCGCGGATCGCCTCAGCGCCCGCCGACGATCAGCTGACCACGCTCGTCGCAGTGGGCGACCACCGTCCACTGCTTGTCGTCACGCTCGATGCACATGAAGAAGTCGGCGCAGTCGCTGAGGCACGCCGTCTCCGCGCACGTCTCGGCGGCCGCGGCCGGGCAGTCCGGGTGCTGCAGGTCCGGGCTGCAGCCGATGCTCTCGCCCTCGTGGTCGAGCTCGACGGGGGTGCAGGCCATGCCGCCCGTCCCGCCCCCCGCGCCCTGACCACCGGCCCCGCCGCTGCCGTGCTCGGGACAGTCGGCGACCAGGAGCCACGTCCCCTCCGCGCAGTCGTAGAGGCCGGCGCACGCCTCGTCGTCGCAGGTCCCGCCGCGCCCGGCGGGGCAGCCGCCGTCGGGGATCTGCCCGCAGGCGATCGGCTCCTCCAGGCTCTGGCACCCCACCGCGAGCCAGGCGACTGCCAGGAGCAGCAGGCGGCGGTAGCGCGCGGCGGAGGAGGACATGGGGCTCGCTCATGCGACCGCGTGGCCGCGCGCAGAGCCTTGCCCGAACGGCTGCGCGGCGTCCACGCTGCCGCGCGCCGCAGCGCGCAGGCGCGCGACCCGCGTCCGCGGAGGACGCTTGCTTTCCAAAACGCCTCGCGCCGCGCGTATCCTCGCGCCCATGCGCGCGTGCTCCACCGCCAACGCCGTCTGCGCCGGGCTGCTCGTCGGCGTCGGCCTTTTCGCAGCTTGCTCCAGCAGCCCGCCGAGCGAGACGCCGCCGGCGGCCACCGACAGCCCGACCACACCACCGCCGCCGCCAGCCACGCCGGATCCGGAGCCGGCGGCCACCACCAGCGCCGACAAGGCCAAGAAGGCGGAGACGGTGGCCGACTGCAAGCAGCTGCTCAGCGAGATCACCAACGAGCCCTCCGCCGACGCCGGCGTGGTGATGAACAACGCCACCACCGCCGCCGACGCCGGGAGCAGCGACCGCTTCGCCTCCATGATCGAGCTCATGCGCCAGAAGCGCGACGGGTTCCGCTGCTGCTTCGACATCTGGGCCAAGAAGAACCCCGGCAGCGAGGGCAAGGTGACGTTCGTCTTCCAGCTCGACCCGACCGGCAAGCTGAAGAAGAGCTTCTTCAAGCAGGACGAGACGACCATCAAGGCGGCCGAGGTCGAGTCCTGCATGAACGAGCTGGCGACGACGCTCACCTACCCCAAGTCGCCGAGCGGCAAGGACACCGAGTACACCCACCGCTTCGAGTTCAAGGCGCGCAACTAGGACCTCGCCTTGCCCAGCGACTCGGCGCCCGCCCTGGTCCGCACCTCCGGCTTCCCGGGGCGCAACGCATACGCCGAGCTGCTCCGCGACACGCGCGGCATGCGCCGCGAGCAGCAGCAGGCGCGCGAGGCGTGGTTCGCGCGCCTGGCCGCCGACAAGCAGGACGAGCAGCTCTTCGAGCTCGAGATCCTGCTCAAGGGCGTGGCCTGCTTCGCCAACCCGCGCAACCACCCCGCCGTCGGCCGCCGCCAGACCATCGTCAGCCACGACTTCCGCGAGCACGTGCACCACGCGCAGGGCGGGATGATGCGCATCGTGCAGCTGGCGCGCGGCATGCTCGGCGAGCGCGACCGGGCCTTCGTCTTCCAGCGCTACCTGGAGACGGTGCTCCCCGAGGACAACGCCCGCAGCCGGCTCCTGCACTACTCGATGGCCCAGGAGTCGCCCGAGTCCAGCCTCTTCGTGCTGCGCCACGGGTTCACCAACCTCATCGAGGTGGCCTCCGGCCTGCTCCGCCTGCCGCGGGTGAACTACCGGCTCTTCTATGCCCACCTGGCCACCAGCATGCGCGAGATCGCGCAGAGCGCGTATTTCAACCCCCTGTCCGCGCTCGAGTTCCGCCCGGAGTTCGACCGCATCTCCTCGACGCAGGTGCTGGAGCTCATCCAAAGCGTGCCCGGGGAGCAGGCCCACCGCCTGGTGGCGCTGACCTTCCTCTCGCTCTTCCGGATGCTCAAATACCTGCGCCTGCTCGACGCGGTGGCCATGGACCACACCGACAAGCGCTTCGCGGGACGGGCCTACCTGGTGCTCAGCGTGCTGCGCAGCGACGCACGCGCGCTCTCCAGCTACCTGCGGCGCCGCGCCGGCGACCTGCTCGCCGACAGCTACGAGCGCGACCTGCTGCGCGTGCCGGCCTCCGATCTGCGCGGCCGCCACGACGAGCTCTTCGCCGAGGGCCACCGGCTGGTGACCATCAAGGGCGCCCTCAGCGGCCTGGCCGCCAACCTGCGGCTGGAGATGCGCCGCACCTTCGAGCACGACCTGCCAGCCGCCGACGACACCATCGGCGACACCGAGGTCCGCCAGCGCATCCGTCAGGCGACCCAGAACCTCCGCCCTGCCCTGCAGAACGCCATCCTCTTCCTGGGCAAGTCGCTGGGTGTGCGCCTCGAGGAAGGTCGCGTCTTCGACGATCAGGCGGCGCGGCGCAGCACCGCCGAGCGCCTGCGCCGCGACGTGTGGATGTTCGCCCAGATCACCCGCGCCTTCGCCAGCAAGGCGCGCCACGCCGACCCCAGCGCCGATCGCTGGAGCAGCATCTACAGCTTCGCCTTCGTGCGCGAGTTCCTCGCCTACTTCCGGGCCATGGGCTACCCGCTGCTGCGCGTGGGTGACTACCCGCGCGTCGACGCCTTCATGGCAGCGATGAGCACCCTCAGCGACTCGGACCTGCTCGACCCCGGGCAGCTGGAGGCGGCCATCAAGGAGTGCGAGGCCTTCCACGAGTTCCTGCAGCAGCTCTTCGATCGCATCTCGCGCCGCGACGAGCTCGCCGGGGTGGCCTTCGACCGCCCGGCGGCGGCGCGCGCGCTGCGCCTCTACCTGGGCGATTAGCGGTGGCGGGCGCGGGCACCGGCAGCGAGGCAGTGGCCGACGAGGGCCCGCCGCGGCCGGCCGCGCGCGGCGCGCTCTTCGCGGTGAGCGTGCTCACCGCCATGAACCTCCTCAACTACCTCGACCGCTACGTGCCCAGCGCGGTCAAGGACCTGTTCAAGACCGACCTCCAGCTGACCGATACGCAGACCAGCCTGCCGCTGACGGCGTTCGTCGTCGTCTACATGCTGGCCAGCCCGGTCTTCGGGTCGCTGGCCGACAGGTACTCGCGCAAGACGCTCATCGCGGCCGGGGTGGCGCTGTGGTCGCTGGCCACCGGCGCCGCTGCCTTGGCCACGGGCTTCTGGACGTTCCTCTTCGCGCGCGCGCTGGTCGGCGTCGGCGAGGCGGCCTACGCCACCATCGCGCCATCGCTCATCAGCGACTACTTCCCGCCGTCCCGCCGCAACCGCATCCTGACCATCTTCTACGTGGCCATCCCGGTGGGGTCGGCGCTCGGCTTCACCGTCGGCGGCCTGGTGGGCAATGCGCATGGCTGGCGCACGGCGTTCCTGGTCTGCGGTCTGCCGGGCGTGCTGGTCGCGTTGCTGGCGCTGCTCATCCGCGACCCGGGGCGCGGCACCTTCGACACCAAGGCGCCGGTGCCGGTCCCCGGATGGGCCGACGCGCTCCGCACCCTCTGGAAGAACCGCACCTACGTCATCGCCGTCGGCGGCTACACCGCGGTGACCTTCGCCTCGGGCGGGATGGCAGACTGGTTCCCGACCTTCCTCTCGCGTCACCGCGGCATGGACATCGCCGAGGCGGGCAGTCTGGTGGGCACCATCACCGTCATCGGCGGGCTGGCCGGGACCGCCGCGGGAGGGCTGCTCGCCGATCGCGTCGCCAAGCGCACGCGGCAGCCGTACCTGGCGGTGAGCGCGCTCTCCATGATCCTGGCCACCGGCTTCGCGGCGCTCACCTTGGTGGTGCCGGGCAAGGCCGCGGTGGCGGGCTGCATGCTCGCCGCGCAGTTCTTCCTCTGGTTCTACAACGGCCCGATCAACACCATCATCGCCAACTCGGTGTCGTCGAATCTGGTGGCGCGCGCCTTCGGCGTGTCCATCCTCTGCATCCACCTGCTCGGCGACGCCATCAGCCCACCGATCATCGGCGCGCTATCGGACGCCACCGGCAACCTGCCGATGGCCGTCGCGCTGGTGCCGGTAGGGCTCGCGGTGGGCGCCGCCGTCTGGCTCTGGGGATGGCGACGCCTGCCGGCAGTCGACGACCGCGCGTGATGCGGCGAAGGAAGCCAAGCGAACGTCGTCGACGCGAGAGCGGGGCGCAGCATCGCCGTGCCCCCGCTCCCCGATGCTGTAACGGCCTGGCTACTCCGACTCGTCGGAGCCCACCGGCGCGGCAGGCGCCGGTGCCGCCGCCTTCTTGGAAGCGGGCGCCTTCTTGGGGGCGGGCGCCGCCTTCGGCGCAGGCGCCATCTTCGGGGCCGGCGCCATCTTCGGTGCGGCCTTCTTCGGCGCGGCCTTCTTCGGCGCAGCCTTCTTCGGTGCAGCCTTCTTCGGCGCAGCCTTCTTCGGTGCAGCCTTCTTGGGCGCGGCCTTCTTGGTCGTCACCTTGCGAGCAGCCTTCTTGGCAGTCTTCTTGGCAGCCATCTGTGACCCTCCTGTCGGCCGCCCCGTGGAAGCCGCGTTTTTTTCCGCGCTCGGCCACCCGAAGCACCAGATGTTGCACGACGTATATTGCCACGCAGTGCGGCGGTCAAGTGCCTCGTGCGCGTGCTTCGTGTCCTTTTGCAACGGTCATGGCCTCGCCCGGCCGCCCGCCACCGATCCGCCATCACCACCCGCGGTAGTGCTAGCGTGCGCGCCTTCATCCGTTGGGCCAACCGGCGTTTTCGCCACCGGCCCACGCTCGGTCGTCAGGGCGCCCTGCTGGCCCGCCCAGCGCACGCCAAGGAGGCATCGCCGTGATCACGCGTCCCACGCATCACCAGCCCGCCCGCCGCACCTCTGCCTGGCTCCTCGCCGCCGTGTTCGCCGGCTCCTCGCTGACCGCATGCGGTTACTCCGAGGATGAGATGCAGGCGAAGAACAAGGAGATCGAGAACCTTCGCAGCCAGCTGTCCGCCGAGCAGTCGCAGCACAAGAAGGCGAAGACCGAGCTCGACGAGGCCATCGCCCGTGTCGATCAGCTCAAGGCCCAGCTCAAGGCGGCCGGCGTGGACATCTCCAACCTCAACGCCAACATGGAGCAGCAGGCGCGCGCCCTGGAGGACTACAAGCGCCGCGCCGAGCAGCTGGAGGCCATCAAGAAGCGCTTCGAGCTCCTGCGCGCCAAGCTGCAGTCGCTCACCAAGCTCGGCCTCAACGTCACCGTGCGCAACAACCGCATGGTCATCCAGCTCCCGGGCGACGTGCTCTTCGACACCGGCAAGGAGACGCTGAAGAAGGAGGGCACCGACATCCTGGCCAAGGTCGGCGACGTCATCCGCGGCGACGCGGGGCTCAACTCGCGCACCTTCCAGGTCGCCGGCCACACCGACAGCACGCCGCTCAGCGGCGGCCGCTTCAAGGACAACTGGGGCCTGTCGGTGATGCGCGCGCGCGAGGTGCTCGCCTTCCTCGTCGACGGCTCGGACAAGGGCGGCCGCCTCCCGGCCAAGAACTGGAGCGCCGCCGGCTACGGCGACACCGATCCGGTCAAGCCCAACGATACCCCGGTGAACAAGCAGTCCAACCGGCGCTGCGAGCTGGTGGTGATGCCGAACGTCGAGGAGATGCTCGACCTCAAGACGCTCACCCAGTGAGCGACCCGAGGCCCGCTTAGCCATGCGCGTAGCGGCCATCGACATCGGGACCAACTCCGTCCTCCTCCTGATCGCGGAGCGCCGCGCTCAGGAGCTGGAGGTGGTCCTGGAGCGCGCGGAGATCACCCGCCTCGGTCAGGGCGTCGACGCCACGCGACGTCTGGCGCCCGAGGCGGTGGAGCGCACGCTGGCCACGCTGTCGCGATACGGCGCCGAGATCCGCGCCGCGGGCGCCGCCGCGGTCGACGCCGTGGGCACCAGCGCCATGCGCGACGCAGAAGGCGGCGCGGCCTTCGTCGCGCGCGCCGCCGAGGCCATCGGCGTGCAGCCGCGGGTGGTCAGCGGCGCGGAGGAGGCTGCGCTGACGTACGAGGGCGCGCTGGCCGGGCTCTCGGTGACCCGCGACGACGCACCGACGGTGTTCGACGTCGGCGGCGGCAGCACCGAGA
>JBBJMR010000003.1:0-98924 GCA_037720395.1 Polyangiaceae bacterium | reverse complement strand
CCAGTACGAATTGAACTTCCAGCTGTCGAACGCCGCCGGCCCGTCGACGCGGCGGCGCACCCCGGCAGCGGCTGGCGCGCACTGCAGCACGCGCGGCGAGTTGCCGAGCTCCGGGTTGCCGCCCGCGTCGTTGTTGATGCCGTAGGCGTGGATGGCGTGCGCGGCGCCGTCGAGGAGGCTGAGCGGCGGCGCCAGCACGTACCCGTGCTCGCAGGAGCCGATGGCCGTGCACAGGTCGTCGCGATACACGTTGGCGGTGATCGGCACCCCCGGGGCGCCGGAGCCGGCCGGGCCGCCGAGGTAGATGTGCACGGCGATGCCCACCGCCGGCTCGTCCGGGTCCTGCGACCAGCCGACGATGGCGTCGCAGGTGGCCGAGTCCAGGTAACCGATGGGCAGGACGGCGTGCGCCTCGCCCGGGCACAGCCACCACGCGACCAGCGTCGCCACCCCGGCCGCTCGAGCCCACGTGCGGCGAGCGTGCGCACTGCGCATACTCGAGCTCGCGTCCCCTGGTCTCATTCCTGAAGCCTGTAGCCTGAGCCTGAAGCCGTCGAGCTTCGCCGCAAGGCAAAGCGCGAGCTAGGCGAGGATGTCGCCGAAGTCCTCGCTCGTCTCACCGCCGTTGAAGCCGAAGGTCGGGGTGTCGATGCCCACCGCGCGCAGCATGGTCACGTGCGCCTTGCTGTAGTTGCCGCCCGGGTCGCGGACGTGGACGCCGCGCTTGATGTGGCCGTTGCAGCCGCCGAGCATCAGGCAGGGCATCTCGGCCACGCCGTGCTTGAAGCCCTCGCCGTACTCGGAGACGCCGAAGACCAGGGAGCGATCGAGGAGGCTATCGCCGTTCGGATCGACGTGCGCCTCGAGCTTGCCCAGGAACTCGGCCAGGCACTGCATGTGGTAGTTCGTGATGTCGTACACGTTCTGCCACGAGCCGGCGTGACAGGTGCTGTGCATGTCGTTGTTGGCGCCGACGTTGGAGTAGACGTGCGTCGAGGCCGGTGAATCGAGCATGAAGGAGAAGGCGCGCGTCATGCCGCACGCCAGCGCCACGCCGAGCAGCTCGGCCATGATGCCGGTCTTGGCCAGCTGATCGTCGGTGGCGCCCGGCGCGGCCGGCGCGGCGCAGGCGGCGCCGATGAACTGCAGCCGCTTCTGGATGGAGTCGAGGTTCTCGAGGTGGGCGGCGAGGCGCTGCTTGTCCTTGGAGCCGAGCTTGCCGGCCAGGCTCTTGGCGTCGTCCTTCACCGCGTCGAGCAGGCTGGCGCGCCGCCCCAGCGCCGCCGGGTCGGCGGCGCTGGTGAAGAGCATGTTGTAGAGCTGCTGCGGGTCGAGGATGGTGGCGTTCAGCGAGTCCGGGCCGTTGTAGGAGATGTCGTTCCAGTGGCCGTAGTTGTGGAAGCGCGCCGTGCTCGCGCCGAGGACCAGCGAGTTGTAGAGCGCCGGCTGGGCGCCGTAGAACTGCTCGTGCTTGGCCACGTACTGGTCGAGCGAGGGGCGCAGCGCGGTGAGCGTGTGGGACGGGTGATCGAAGCCCTCGGGGCGGATGCGATCGCCGGTGAGGGCCACCATGAAGCCGCGCATGTGGCCGTCCTCCTGGCCGGGCGCGGCCGGGGGCGAGGGCGGGACGTCGGTGTGCGGCGTGAGGCCGGTGACCAAGGTCGGCTGGAAGGGCATGATCGGCGCGAGCAGCTGCGTGCCCGCGTAGCCCGAGCCGGTGCTGGCCGGCGTCCAGTAGTCGGGCTGCCCGGCTTGCTCGGCGCCGTGCCCGGCGTGCCAAGGCAGGCCGTTGGCCCAGTAGAAGACGCCGAAGATCGGCGGCAGCGGCGCGGCCCGGGCCGTGCCGACGGTCATCGCCTCGAGGGCGGGGATGGCCAGGGCCACCGAGGCGCCGCCGACGACGCCCCGGAGCATGTGGCGACGGGAGATGGGCTTGACGGGCATCAGTTCGCCTCCGGCTCGGCGAGCGTGCGGAACGATGGGTGACTGACGAGCTCCACCATCAGCGCGCGGAAGTCGTACTCGACGTCGGCGAACCGCGCCTCGATCTCCTCCAGCGCCGGCGTCTCGCCCTTGGTGTCCAGGCGGCCGAGGGCGTGGCGGAAGAGCTGCTTGACCATGCATTCGGCCACGCGCGGATCGTTCTCCAGCTCCTTGGCCAGCTCGCGCGCGTTGTCGAGCGGCTTGCCGTCGAGGTCGCCGGTGGCATCCACGGGCAGGTCGCCGGGCAGGATGTCGCGGTAGACGCCGACCGAGTCGAAGTTCTCGAAGAGGAACCCGGGCGGGTCGATGAAGGAGTGGCAGCTGGCGCAGGCCGGGTTGGTGCGATGCTCTTCCATCTGCTCGCGCACCGTCTTCGGTGGCTCGCCCTCGCCGGGCGGGTCGAGATCGGTCACCACGTCCGGCGGCGGCGGCGGCACTGTCTGGCAGAGGACGCGCTCGCGCACGTACTTGCCGCGCGCCGTCGGCGAGGTCTGGGTGTCGTGCGCGTTCATGGTCAGGAATGCGCCGAGGGTGAGCATGCCGGCGCGCGGGCCGTCGGCGTCGAGCTCGACCTCGACGAAGGTGGTGGCGTCGGCGCCCGGGGCCTCGACGCCATAGAGCGCCGCCAGCTCCGCGTTCACGAACGTCTTGCGCGTGCTGAAGATGCTGCGCGCGTCGCCGTGGCCGGTGACCACGCCGTCGACGAGGAGCTCGACCTCGTTGCGCATCGACGCGGTCATGGTCTCGCTGAAGAGCGGGTAGCTCTCCGGGGTGCGCATCACCGTGCCCAGGCGGCCGAGGTCCAGGTACTGTCCGAAGAAGGCCTGGATGGTCTCCTGCGCGCGTTCATCGTCGAGGAGGCGCTCGGCGGCCTCGGCGATGCCCTCCGGCGTGTCGAGCTCGCCCGTGCCGGCGGCATCGAGCAGCGCGTCGTCCGGCACCGACTCCCAGAACAGGAAGGAGAGGCGGCTGGCCATCTCGTAGCCGTCGAGGCGGCGCGTGCCCGGCACCAGCGGGTCGGGCGTGCCGAGCTCGGCCCGGTAGAGGAAGCTCGGCGCCTGCAGGATGCCGGCGGTGGCCAGGCGCAGCCCCTCCCAGGCGTCGGGCTGGGCGAGATCGACGGAGACCTTCACCCAGCGCGCCAGCTCGGCCTCGGCCAGGGGACGGCGGAAGGCGCGGCGGCCGAAGCGGGCCAGGAACTCGCTGGCGCACGCGTCGCCCGGCGCCGCCAGATCGCAACCGACGAGCGCCGCGCGCTTGCCGGGGTCGGCGAAGACGAGGTGCGTGACCTGATCGGCGGCCTCCTCGTAGAGCTGCGTGCCGAGCTCGGAGATCGTCGTGCTGGCCGCACCGATGCTGTAGAAAAGGTACGGATTGGTGTCGGTCTCCACCGGGTAGACCGGGATGGCCGAGCCGAGCAGGTCGCGCAGCGCGTGGTGGTACTGCGCTGCCGTCAAGCGCGGGAGCGCCGCCGGGGCCGGCTCGTAGCCGGCCGGGTTGCCATGGGGGTCCTCGCCGCCGCTGCTGGAGCCGTTCGGCCCGCCGACCTCGTCCGGGTCGCCGATGGACCCGATGCAGGCAGTGGCGCCGAGCGCGAGCGCGAGGAGCGCGGACCCTCCGGCAGAACGGGGGCGTAACAGCCGCGGGGGACGGGCCCGGTCACCTCGGGGAGCGGAGGTCATCGGCGAGGTGTTGTGCAAGCGGCGCGCCTCTCTCGATAGCGCAGGTTCTACGTGGTGATCGCAGTGCGTCACTGGATCCTTTCGCAACCACCCGGGGGTCGCCTACATCCACCGCACGGGGAAGTTCGCGCCCGCAGGATGCATCAACCCGAGCGCGCGAGACAGCGGGATATCTTTCCACCCGAGCGGCAACGGGTGTGACCACGTGGCGGCGGTGACCCACGGCGTCATGGCCCCCAGGACCATGACCCGTCATGGCGCTACTCGAAGACGACCTCGACGTCCTCGTCGCTGTCGTCGACCTCGCGCGGGATGGCCTTGAAGAGGCGCTCCACCTCGCTCGCCCACTGCGGCGCGCCGCCGGCGGGCGGCTCCAGCTCGGCGGCCACCTTCTCCAGGTCACCGCGCCGGCCGCCCTCGATCCCCAGCCGTTCGGCGAGGCGGTCGAGCAGGGCGCGCTCCTTCGAGTCGGCGAGGCGGTCGACGCCCGACATCCAGGCCGCGGCGACGTAGGCGAAGGCGCGCTCGCCGTCGGACAGCTCCTCGAGCGCCAGGCCGGCCACGTCCGGCGACTTCTCCAGGGCGGCGTCGAGCTCGGCGCGCAGCTCCTTCGGCAGGTTGAAGACCTCCGCTGCGCCGCGCACGCCCTGCTTCTCGCGATCGTCGAGCCGGCCGTCGGCCCAGGCCATGGCGATCATCAACGACAGGGTGTCGGTGCAGGCCTTCACGCGGATCGTCAGTCTCTTCATGGTCCCTCCGGCGGCTGGGGTCGGAGGATACAATCGGCAAGTGCCTGGCGGGCGATTCCTCGGTGAGGCCACGGCGATGTCGCGTCGAGCGCTGCTGGCGCGATCCCTGGGCGCCCTCGGGGCGGCCGCGCTGGGCGGCCTCCAGGCTCCCGCCGAGGCGCGCCCGCCGGAGCCGCCGCCTCTGCCGCCGCCTCTGCCGCCGCCTTTGCCCATCGACGTGGCCGTGGTTGCGCTCGACCCGGAGCCCGGGGCGGCACCGGGCTCCGCCCCGACGCCGGTGCGCGACCGCGCCTGGATCGACGCGCAGCTCGCGGAGGCCGGGCGCCTCTTCGTGCCGCACGGCGTCTCCTTCGCGCTCGCCGGGGTGCGGCCCTTGCCCGGCCGCCACGCGCGGCTGGAGACGCGCGGCGATCGCGACGCGCTCTCCGCCGAGCTGCGCCGCGGCGTCATCAACGTCTTCGTGGTCGCCTCGCTGCGCGACGTCGACGACCCGTCCTTGCTGCGCATGGGCGTGCACTGGCGCCACCGCCGTGACCCGGCCCGTCGCTATGTGATCGTCGCCGCCACGGCGGGGCGCAGCACGCTGGCCCACGAGCTCGGGCACTACCTCGGCAACCCGCACACCTCGGTCGTGGACAACCTGATGAGCTACCAGCGCAGCGACGGCGGCAGCGTGTTCCTCGACGACAAGCAGGGGAAGCGGTCGCTCTCCACCGCGCGGCGCCTCCTTCACGCCAAGGAGCTGGTGCCACGCGCCCCCTGAGGGTCACGGCGCGCCGATGATCCGCGGGATCACCCCCGCGATCGCAGCGATCTGGATTTCAGGCTTCCAGGTCACACCCGGCGCGTCGCGTTCCCTTCCTTGCGCGGAAACGCGGGTGCGCGGGCGCGGCACCGCGCTTGCGAAGGCGTCGTCATGCGCCTGCTGCGCACGACGATCCTCCGGAGGTACTCCATGCGAAACGTCCGTCTCCTCGTCTGGCTCGCTCTGTCCTCGATCTTCGGCTGCGGGGCGACGGCTCCCGAAGGAACCGGCGAGCCGAGCGAGAACGCCGAGTCCGGCAAGGGCGCCGGACTGACCAACGCCTCGGGACAGGTCGGCGGCACCGACGGCCAGGGGCTCTACGTGCGCGCCGACGCGAGCACGTCGAGCGCAGTCGTCGACTGGCTCGCCGAGGGAACCAGCGTCGGCATCGAGTGCCAGGTCGAGGGCGATACGGTGGTCGGCACCTCGCTCTGGGACTATCTGCCCGACCACGGCGGGTTCGTCTCCGACTGGTACGTGGCCACCGGCTACGCCGGGCGCATCCCGGGCGTCCCCGACTGCAACGCGCCGCCGAGCGAGGGCGGCGACTGCGGCGGCCTGGATTTCGCGGGCGAGTGCGACGGCGCCACCCTGCGCTGGTGCGAGGACGGCTCGCTGCACACCTACGAGTGCGCCAGCATCGGCAAGGCCTGCGGCTGGCAGGACGACTCGGTCGGCAACAACTGCATCAGCGACGGCGGCAGCAATCCGGGCAACGGCACGCTGCTCACCGTCAGCGAGATCGTCGGCGGCGTCGGCTACTCGGTGACGCAGGGCTACGGCCCGTCGGACTTCTACGGTGGCTACGGCTATTGCCAGTCGTACGGCGACTGGGGCGGCGTCAACGTGCACTGCGGCACCGACGTGGGCGTCGGGTACGGCACCGCCCTCTACATCCCGGCCGATGCCACGGTGGTCGACGCCGGAGGCACCGGGTACTTCGAGGACGAGACGAACGCGGCTGCGGGCGAGCTGGAGATCGTGCTCGGCGACGGCACGCACATCATCCTCGGCCACATGTCGTACATCGATCTCTACCCGGGCCAGTGGGTGGGCACCGGCACGTACGCCGGCAACAGCGGCACCGCCAACGGCCCGCACCTGCACCTCGAGGTGCGCCTGCCCAGCGGCGCCTACGCCAGCGGCCTGATGACCGTGGATCCCGTCTCGTACTTCGGGCCCTGACGCCCTGCGCCGGAACAGAAGAACCACGGAGGCGCGGAGGCGCGGAGACACGGAGAGCCAATGTCTCCGTGTCTCCGTGGCGAATCCCGCGCGCGCTACGGCGTCGGCTCGGTCATCGTCAGCGCGCCGAGGTAGTCGCGCTTGCCGACGGGCACACCGTTGTGGCGCAGCAGCGCGTAGGTGTGCGCGGTGTGGAAGTAGAAGTTCGGCACCACGTGCTCCAGGAAATAGTCGGCGCCGGTCATCGACTTCCCCTTCCACCGCGGCTGGGTGATGGTCTTGGTCGCCGCCTGCGCGAAGTCGGCCTCGGAGAAGCCGCCCAGCCACTCGACGACCGCGCGGACGCGGGTGTGCAGCTCGTCGATGGTTTTCTCGTTGTCCTCGTGCTTCGGCGCCTCCTTGCCGCTCAGGCGCGCCGCGGCCAGCTTGACCGTGTCGCACGCCGTCTGCACCTGCCGCACCAGCGGGAACTGGTCGACGGAGAGACGCGCCTGCAGGAAGAGGTCCGGTTCGAAGCTGCGCTCCTTGGCGAAGGCAGTGGCCATATCGAGCCACTGGTCGAGCTGCAGGAGCTGCTTCTTCATCTGGCCGATCATCGCGTAGTGCATGGCGGGCGATGGTAAGGCGCCGCCGCACGGCCGCCAGGGTGCGCGTGCTCGGCTGGCCGTCTTTGTTGCCTCGCGGCCGCCGGCCTTCGGGTCGCCACGGCCCTGGCGGCGCGCTCGAACTTGGCCCGGGCCGCGGATCCGTGGCGGTTGGAGGGCATGATCCGCGTCTCCGCCCGCCCCGCTGCGGCCCCGCCGAACCGGCGCTGCTCGGCGGAGGACCTGCGCGCGCGGCGCCTCGGTGTGCAGACCCCGACGCCGCCCCCGGCCACGGTGACCCTCGTGGACGAGTTGCCGACGCCGCGTGGGCCGCGTGCCCGGCCCGGCTCGCGCGCCCTGATCGTCCTGCTGCTGGTCACCGCGCTGGCCCTCGGCGTGCTCCTGGCGCGATCCCTGGCGCGCCCGAGCGCGACGGCCGCCGCGGGCTGGACCGCGCTGGCGCCGCTGGTCACGCATCTCGCCGACGTCGCGCAGCGCGCCCCGGAAGGCCTGCCACCGCGCCTGCCCGCGGCCGCCACGCTCGGCATGCGCGCGGCAGACGACGCGCGCCGCGCCGACAAGGCCATCAAGCGGCGCGGCCACGGCAGCATCAAGGGCGGCATCCTCTTCGTCCCCGATTCGTTCTCGTCGAGCGATGGGGCCTACGACTTGCTCCTGCACTTCCACGGCAACACCGCGGTGGTTCGCGAGAGCGCCGAGGTGGCGCACCTCGACGCCATCGTGGCCGTGGTCAACCTCGGGGTCGGCTCGGCGCCGTACCAGGACGCCTACGCCGCGCCCGGCACCTACGAGGCGCTCCTCGGCGAGATCCAGCGCGTGGTCGGCGACCGGGGCTGGAGCGCGCCTGCGCCGCGTGGCGCTGTCGTCCTGGAGCGCAGGCTACGGGGCGCTGTCTACCATCCTCGAGGTGCGACGCGGCGGCGACCCGCTCGACGCGGTGCTGGTGCTCGACGGCATCCACTGCGGCTGGCTCGAGCAGGACCCGCACCACCTCAACGATCGCCAGCTGGCCTCCTTCGCCGGCGCCGCGCGCTCCGCCGCATCCCGCGAGATCCTCTTCTCCATCACCCACACGGAGATCGAGCCGCCGGGCTATGCCAGCGCCGCCGCCACCGCCGAGTACCTGCTGGGGACGGCGCGCGAGGTGGGGGCGCCGGTGCGCAGCGCGCCAACGCTGGCCGCCCCGGAGCACCTGGCGCTGCGCGCTGCCCAGGGCGCGGTGAGCAAGCGCCTGGAGAAGCACCTGGAGCCGACCGCCGACCGCAGCGCCGGCGCGCTCCACGTGCGCGGCTTCCGCGGCAACACCCCCGAGCACCACATGTCCCATCTGCTGCAGATGGGCGCCACGGTGCTGCCCGAGCTGGCGCGCCGCTGGCGTTGAAGCGCGGATCGGCCGCCGACGCGGCGTTGGTGGAGAACGGCGGTTCAGGCCGACGCCGACCAAGGCTCGTCGCGCTACGGACGCCGTCGTTCCCCGCTGCTCTGGGCGAGGGTCACCGCGCTCCGGACGAGCGCGAGCACCTCGCGGCGCACCGCGCCCGCTCCCAGCGCCTCGAGCTGCTCCGCGATGACCTCCACGGAACGGCTGTATCGCGGCCGGCCGTACGGGATCGTCTCCTCCGCAACGGACTGGTTGCCGCCCTGCCGCGCGGTCTTGAGGCCGACAACGACGTCGTGCAGCGACCCCTGCAACCCATCCTCGGCGATGCGGAGCAGTGTGCTCACCGATTCGGTGGCCGGAGGCGCGCCGGCGCGATCGAAGGCCGCGCAATGCAACGCTCTCATCCAGGTCGTCAACAGCGGCGTGCAGAACCTGGAGAAGGGCAACACGCTTTCGGGTGATCGGACCGGAGCAGCCGAGCTCAAGGCCATGGCCAATGCGATGGACAAGGTGGCAGCCGACGCCGCCCGCGTTGAGACCACCATCCCGGCGCTGACGAAGTACGCGGCCGACTACCAGGCCATGGCGAAGGAGGTTGCGAAGGCGGCACGCAACATGGCCGCCGCGGCCGAGGCGAAGGACGCCGACAAAATCAACGCCGCCCAAGCCGCGATGGAAAAGGCGGTGAAGCAGGAAGACCCGCTCGTCGACAGGATCAACAAGTTCTGCCAAGCTCCGTGAAGGCGAAGCCATCCTCTCGAGCCATTTCGCAGACGCGCTCGCAGCGCTCGATCCAGGTGCGGCGCTGTATCGCGCATCCCGGAGCGTCGCCGCTACCGATCCCGTAGTCGCTTGATGCGCTCGAGCGCCGCCACATCGGCGAGGTCTTGCGGCCTGCCTGCGGCGCGCTTGTTGGCGATCAGATCGTCGATGCCGATCACGGCGCATCGCACGCCTGGCGCGAAGATCGCCTCGATGCGCCTCGGCCATGCGTCGGCGAACACCACGCCGGAGATCTGTGTCAGGACATCGATGCGTCGCGGCGGGATTCCCATCTTGAAGCCGGTTCCAGGTTGCTCCAGATCGGCCGCCGAGAGGTCGCCGAGCGGTGCTCCGAAATGGAGCAAGGCGGAGAGTACGCGCGCGGCATTGCGAGGGTTCGCCGCGACCCAGACATCGAGGTCCTTCGTGGCCCGCGGCCTCCCGTGCACGCCCACGGCGTACGCTCCGATGACCAGGAACTCCGCCTCAGCGGCGTTCAACGCGGAAAGCAGATCGAGGAAGTCGTCGTTCACACGATTCACCCTCTTGCGCTGTCAGCAGCGTCCCGGTCTCGTTGTCGAGGACGCCGCCATTCTCGAGCGCCAGCGTGAAGAGCTCCTCGCTGAGCTCCCACGTCACCCGTGCTCGTTGATCCGGAGCGATGCCGAGCCAGAAGATGGCGTCCTCGTCCTCGTTGTTCTCCCCCGGCCGACCGCGCTCCACCCGCGTCTGCCACGCCGAGCGGCTCCGGCGTCGAATCTCTGCATCTGGTGACATACCGAGACGCTCACGATAGCACGGCGACGCGTGGCTCTCACGGAGGTCGCCGAGGTAGGATGCGCCGTGCTCTTGCGGCTGGTCTCGCCTCGCGTCCACGCCTACCTCGACGACGGGGTGGTCCTCCTCTACCTGATGGGGTCGTTCATCGTCGGCCTGCGCGAGCGGGCCATGGCCATCGCCCTGATGGGCGCGGTGATCCACTTCTTCATCACCCGCTTCACCAACTACCCGGCGGGGACCGTGCGGCTCCTCTCCTTCAGGACGCACGGGGTGATCGAGCTGCTCGAGGGCCTCCTCGTCCTCGGCGCCACCTGGGTGCTCCTGCCGGGCCACGCGCCCGGCAAGCACCTCGCCTTCCTCACGTTCATGGGGGTGCTGCAGCTGCTGGCCTTTGCCCTCTCCGACTACCGCTGGCCTCTGGCGCCCGTCGGCGGTAACACCTCGCCCGAAGGCAGCGGCGAGGCGAGCGAGGTACCCAGTGAGCGACGAAGTCACCGAGCTGACGGCTAGACACACCTACGGCACCTGGCGCGCGCAGCGGGGCTGGAAGCCCCTCCACGTCACCAAGGCCGAGGGCTGCTACTTCTGGGACGCGTCCGGCAAGCGCTGGCTGGACATGTCCGCGCAGCTGGTGTGCTCCAACCTCGGCCACCAGAACCAGGCCGTGGTCGAGGCCATCTGCGCCCAGGCGCGCGAGCTGGCCTTCATCGGCCCGGCCTACGCGTGCGACGTGCGCGCCAAGCTCTCGGTGAAGATGCTCGAGGTCGTGCCCAAGGGCATCGACAAGTTCTTCTTCACCACCTCGGGCACCGAGGCCAACGAGGCGGCCATCAAGATCGCTCGCCTCTACACCGGCAAGCACAAGATCCTGGCGCGCTACACGAGCTACCACGGGTCCACCGCCGGCTCGATCGCCGCCACAGGGGACTTCCGCCGCTGGTTCGTGGAGCCCACCGGCAAGATCCCGGGCGTGGTCTTCGGCCCCGAGGCCAACTGCTACCGCTGCCCGCTCGGGCAGACACACCCCACGTGCAACACCGGCTGCGTCGACTACCTGGCCTACATGATCGACCACGAGGAGAACGTGGCCGCCGTCATGATCGAGCCCATCGTCGGCACCAACGGCGTCCTGATACCCCCCAAGGACTACCTGCCGCGCCTCGCCGAGATCTGCAAGAAGCGCGGCGTGCTGCTCATCGCCGACGAGGTGATGACCGGCTGGGGCCGCACCGGCAAGTGGTTCGCCGTCGAGCACTGGGGCGTGACGCCGGACATCCTCTGCACCGCCAAGGGCATCACCAGTGCCATGGCCCCGCTCGGCGTCTGCGCCACCACGCGCCAGGTGGCCGATCACTTCGAGGACAACTTCTTCGCCCACGGCCACACCTACGAAGCCCACCCGCTCACCCTGGCACCGGCCATCGCCGCCATCGACGAGTACAAGCGACTCGGCCTCATCGAGCACTCCGCCAGGCTCGGGGAGAAGCTCGGTCACAAGCTGCGCGCCCTGGCCGACAAACACCCGAGCATCGGCGACGTGCGCGGCCTCGGCCTCTTCTGGGCCATCGAGCTGGTCAAGGACAGGAAGACCAAGGAGCCCTTCGCCGTCCCCCAGGACAAGGCGGCGCGTCGCGCGCTGGTCGTCGACGCAGTGGTGGCCGAGCTGGCCAAGCACGGCATCTCGATGATGGCCTGGGTCAGCCACCTGGTCATCGCCCCGCCGCTCATCGTCACCGAGGAGCAGCTCGACGAGGCGGTGGCCGCGCTCGACGTCGCGCTCCGCGTCGCGGACGAAAAGGTAACCGCCGCCTGAACGACGCTGGGCTCCGGCTGGCATGAACCTCCCCCCATCGCCACAGCGATACGCGCGCGGGCTGGTCGCGGCGCTCTTCGCCGAAGCGGCGCCCATCGATCTGCGCATCGTCGGGCGCACCCTCCTGCACGCGGCGCTGGTCGGCGCCGCTGCCGGCGCGGTGGGGGCCGGCTTCTTCGCGGCGCTCGGGTTCGCCGAGCACTTCCTGCTCCACGACCTGTGCGGATACCTGCAGCTGCGCGCCGCCGGCGAGAGCATCGCCCCCACCGACGGTCCGGCGGTGTTCCGACCCTGGCTGCTGGTGCTCATGCCCGCCGCCGGGGCGTTGCTGGCCGGCCTGCTCATCAGCCGCGTGGCGCCCGAGGCGGGCGGTGGCGGCGGCGACGCGACCATCGAAGCCTTCCATCAGCACGGCGGGCGCGTCCGGCGGCGCGTCATCTGGGTCAAGCCGCTGGCGTCCATCCTCACGCTGGGCAGCGGCGCCGCCGGCGTGAGCGAGGGCCCCACGATCCACATGGGCGCGGCCATCGGCGCCGTCGTCGCCCGCACCCTCAAGGTCGGCTCGCGCGAGCGGCGCATCCTGCTCGTCGCCGGGGTGGCCGCGGGCATCGCCGCCGTCTTCCGGACACCGCTCGGCGCGGCGCTCCTGGCCACCGAGCTGCTCTACCGCGACGACTTCGAGTCCGACGCGCTCATTCCGGCGCTGCTGGCCAGCGTCGTGTCGTACTCGGTGTTCATCTCCCTGTTCGGCGAGTCGACGCTCTTCGCGCACGCTGCGCGCTACCCGTTCGTGCCCGCGCACCTGCCGCTCTATGCGCTGTCCACGCTCTTCGTCTCGGTGTGGGCCATCGCCTTCCTCAAGACGCTCCGCGCCGTGCAGGCCTTCACCAAGCGGCTGCGGGTGCCGCCGTGGCTCAAGCCGGCCATCGGCGGGCTGGCCCTGGGCGTGCTGGTGACACCGATCCTGGTGTGGTTCGGCGGCCGCTTCGGTTCGCCGGGGCAGGGGTTCGGCTTCCTCGGCGGCGGCTATGGGGCGGCGCAGCTGGCCATCACCGGTGCGTCGTGGCTGCCGCCGGGCTGGACGGGGGTGGAGTTCCTGTTGCTGCTGGCGGGGGTGAAGCTGGTCGCCGCCTCGCTCACCGTGGGGAGCGGCGGCAGCGCCGGCGACTTCGCGCCTTGCCTGGCGCTCGGCGGCCTGGCCGGCGGCGCGTTCGGCCGCGCGGTGCAGGTGCTGCTCGACGACCCGCGCATCGATCCCGGCGCCTTCGCGCTGGTGGGCATGGGCACCTTCTACGGCGGCCTGGCGCATGCGCCGCTGTCCGCGCTGGTCCTGGTCTGCGAGCTCACCGGCAGCTACGACCTGCTGGTGCCGCTGATGCTCGCCGGGGGCATCGCCTTCGTCGCCCTGCGCAAGCACTCGCTATACCCGGCGCAGGTGGCCACGAGACGGGACTCGCCGGCGCACGCCTTGCCGGCGCTGGACATGATGAGCACCACGCAGGTCTCCGAGGTGATGATCACCGGCCGTCCGATGATCACCTTCGAGACGCGCACGCCCGCGGTGGAGATCCTGCAGCGCGCCGGGGAGTCGCAGTGGCAGGACACCTACCCGGTGCTCGACGCCGCCGGCAAGATGGTGGGCGTGGTCACCCCCGAGGTGCTGCGCATCATGGCCGGCGACCGCGCGCTCCAGGCCCTCACCGTCGCCGCCGACGCCATGATGCCGCCGCTCGCCGTCCGCCCCGAGGACGACCTGCGCACGGCATCGGGGGCCATGCTCGAGCACCACCTCCGCGAGGTGCCGGTCGTCGACGGCGAGGGGCGCATCGTCGGCCTGCTCGACGAGGCCGACGTCGGCAAGGCATTCCTGGAGGCCACCCGCCCGGAGCCGCCGCGGAGCAGCATCCTGACCCCGACGCCGACGGGGACCTCGCGCCCACCTCCGCGCTGACAGCGGGGACGGCGGCGCGAGCGAGGACCGTTACGTCCGTGTCACGATCATCGTCCACCGTCGAACCGACCCGGCAGCAAGGTTGACACAGGTCGCGTTCCCGAGGACTTTCCTGGGGGCGTGAAGCGCGTCCTGCTCGTCGACGACGATCCCGACATCCTCGAGGCACTGCGCCAGGCCCTCGAAGACTCCTTCGAGATCCGCGTGGCGCACGACGGCGCCGAGGCGGTGGCCGCCCTGGAGCGCGAGCCCATCGATGCGCTCGTCCTCGACCTGATGATGCCGGTGCTCGACGGGCCGGGCGTCCTCGCCGCCATGCGCGACCGCGGGCTGAAGACGCCGGTGGTCATCGTCTCTGCCGGCGCCGACGCCGGCCGGGTGGCGCGCCGCGAGGGGATCCCGAACTGGTTCAGCAAGCCGTTCGACCTCGGCGAGCTGGAGAAGACGCTCCACAGGCTGATCGACGCGGCGGTGGCCGTCTAGGTAGGCGGCCCGGGCCGGGGGCACCCGCGGCCGGCGCACACCGCTGCGTCAGAAGCTGACGTGCAGCCGCGTCCCGAGCTCGTGCAGCGCGTGCGTGTCGAGGTCCGCCTCCTCCGGCAGGACGTTGGCCGGCACCGCGGCCAGGTTGTCGACCGAGCCGCTGGCCGGTGTGGCGTAGAAGAGCCAGTTGAAGGTGGCGCGCATGTTCTTGGTCCACCAGTAGGTGGCCCCGAGGCCGAGCTGCAACACCTCCAGCTCGCTGGCCGCGCCCGGCGCACCGGGCGTGTTCTCGTCGTAGGCACCGCCGCGTGACGCGCCGTCGTACGAGGCGTGCACCCCGGCGACCAGCCCGAAGACCTCCAGCCCCTTGCCGCCCACGTCGGCCGGCTTGGAGAAGTCGACGCGGGTCGGTCGCACCATGCCCGGGTCGCCCTGCACGAGCTTGTCGCCCCAGGGCCACACCGAGGCCTGCAGGTACCAGCCCACGCCGGTGACCGCGCCCAGGCGCTCGGTGTTGGTGAGCTGGAAGCCATCGATGGCCTCGCGGGTGCGGTTGGCGACGTAGTGCACCTCGCCGCGCAGGTCGAGGATGCCCACCGGCACGCGCACCTCGGCGCCGATGCCGGCCTGCAGCCCGGAGGGCAGCACCAGGACCGTGCGCCGGTCGACGTCGCGGTAGCTCGGGTTCCACAGCGTGTAGCCGAAGTTCGTGGTCACCGCGGGGTAGCCGTAGCCCACCTGGTCCGGATCGCGATCGCCGATGCGCGCGCTCAGGCCGACCTGTGCCTTCTTCAGCGGGCTCTTGCCGCCCGGAGCGAAGGGCCGCACCCAGGCGCGGCCGATGAGGTCGACGCCGCTGTCGATCTGTGGCCGGTTCTGCCCGTCGCCGGAGAAGACGCCGACCTCGTAGGCGGCGACCTTGTCCTTGCCGATGTCGCCCCAGGCGGTGATGCCGACCTCGCGGCTGCTCGGGAAGGCGAAGCCGCGGATGGCGATGTTGCGCTCCATGAAGGTGTGGGTGTTGTTGCCGGTGCGTCCCTCCATCGAGTACGGCGGCTTCTCCTGCCCGATCATGAAGTTGAGCTCGGGCACCACGCGGACGTTGATCCAGTTGTTGGCTAGCGCGGCGGAGGCGCTGGGGCTCTGCACCGCGGCCCAGCTGGCGCTGGTGGCGGTGGGCTCGGCGCCGGCGTTGGCGGCGCGCGTCTGGGTGCGGCCGTTGGCGTTGGTGATTGGCTGGCCGCCGAAGTCGACGCCCAGCAGCCAGTCGAAGCGCTCGAGTGCCTCGCCGGCGAGCTCGAAGCGCAGCCGGCGCACGTAGAGGCGCGGCGCCAGCGGGTTTCCGCCGTCGGCGGCGCGCAGGTCGTAGACCCCACCGCCGGCGAAGGCGTTGAAGTCGACGTGGATGCGGCCGCGCGGGTAGAGGCGGAAGTTGTCCTTCGCGTCGCGGAGGAAGAAGACGCCGTGCCATCCGGCCAGCGGCGGCTCGTCCTCTTCGGCGTCGGGCGGGGGCGGCGGTGCCGGCGGCAGCGGCGCGATGGGGGGCGCCGGCGCGCCGGGCGGCGCCGGGGCGTCGGCCGGAGCCGGCGGCGGCGCGGCCGGCGGAGGAGGGGGGGCCTGCCCCGGCGCAGGCGGCGGCTGCACCGCGGGCGGCGGAGCCGGAGGTGGCGGCTGCGCGGGGGCGGTTGACGGCCGGTGGCTGGGCGGGCGGCGGTTGCGCCGCCGGCGGCGGCGCCGCGGGTGGCGGCTGCGCGGCGGGCGGCTGCAGCGCCGGCGGCGGCCTGGCTGCGCGGCGACGGACAGGGCGGTGAGCGACACGGCAGCGAAGGCCAGCGATGCGAAGCTTCGGGTTGTCATCTCGTTCTCCGAGTGGACGACCGGAGTACGTGGGCTTCGTGCCCACACGGCCAGAAAAAGCAGCGAGGTCAGTGAGCTGGAGGGGAGGCGCCGTCGGCGCTGGAGACCTGGTCGTGCACGAAGCGTCCGGTGAGGCGCTTGGCCACCAGCGCGAAGATGGCCACCACCAGCAGCAGGCTGGCCACCGCGAAGGCCGAGGAGAAACGGTACTCGCCGTAGAGCGTCTCGACGTGCAGGGGCACGGTGTTCGTCTCGCCGCGGATGTGCCCGGAGACCACGGAGACGGCGCCGAACTCGCCCATGGCGCGCGCGCTGCACAGGACCAGCGCGTGCAGCAGCGCCCAGCGTGAGTTGGGCAGGGTGACGCGCCAGAACATCTGCCAGCCGCTGGCGCCGAGGACCAGCGCCGCCTGTTCCTCCTCCGAGCCTTGCGCGCGCATGAAGGGAATGAGCTCCCGCGCCACGAAGGGGAAGGTGACGAAGGTGGTGGCCAGGATCAGCCCCGGCTCGGCGAAGATGATGCGCACGTCGTGCTCCTGCAGCAGTGGCCCGAGGAAGCCCTGGGCGCCGAAGAGCAGCACGAAGACCATGCCCGAGATCACCGGCGAGACGGCGAAGGGCAGGTCGATGAGGGTCACCAGCAGCTCGCGCCCGCGGAACTCGAAGCGAGCGACGGCCCAGGCGGCGGCGACGCCGAAGACGACGTTGACCACCACCGCGATGAGGGTGGTGGTCACGGTGAGGCGGATGGCGCTCAGCGTGTCCGCCTCGACCAGCGCGCGAAGGTAGGCAGCGGGGCCGTCGCGGAAGGCCTCGAGGAGCACCACGCCCACCGGCAACACCAGCAGCAGGCCCAGGAAGGTCAGCGCCACCGCGATGAGCAGCGCCCGCACCCAGGCCGGCTCGCTCACCGCGCGCGCCACGCGGCGGCGGCGGAGGGGCACGGCGACCAGCGACGGGGCCACGCCGGCCATCAGGGCGCCCCCCCGCGCGCGTTGCTCCACGCTGCCAGGCGGTTGATGAGCAGGAGCATGAAAAAGGAGGCGACGAGCATGACCAGCGCCAGCGCGGTGGCGCCGGCGTAGTCGAACTGCTCGAGCTTGGTCATGATCAAGAGCGGCGTGATCTCGGTCTTGAACGGCATGTTGCCGGAGATGAAGACCACCGATCCGTACTCGCCCAGCCCGCGCGCGAAGGACATGGCGAAGCCGGCGGTGATCGCGGGCACGAGCGGCGGCAGCACCACGCGCCGGAAGGTCGTCCACCGATCTGCGCCCAGGGTGGCGGCGGCCTCTTCCTGATCGACGTCGATCTCCTGGAGGATGGGCTGCACGGTGCGGACCACGAAGGGCAGCCCGACGAAGGTCAGCGCGATGATCACCCCCAGCGGGCTGAGGGCCGCCTCGATGCCGACGGCCGCCAGCTTGCTGCCTAACCAGCCCTTGCTGGAGTAGATGGTGGTGAGCGCGATACCACCCACCGCCGTGGGCAGCGCGAAGGGCAGGTCGACGGCGGCGTCGACGATCTCCCGCCCGGGGAACGGGTAGCGCACCAGCACCCAGGCCACGATGAGCCCGAAGAACGCGTTCAGCGAAGCCGCCACGGCGGCGGCGCCGAAGCTCAGCTTGTACGAGGCGATGGCGCGCGGCGACGTGGCCAGCTCCCAGATGCCTCCCAGGCCGATGCCCGCCGACCTCAGGAAGAGGGTGGAGAGCGGCACCAGCACCAGCAGCGAGAGAAGCGCCACGGTGATGCCCATGCTCAGGCCGAAGCCCGGCAGGACGCTCGGCTGCCGCCAGCGGCTGCGCGCGCGCACGAAGGGCTACCTCTTTCCCGCCGAGATGCGGTCGAAGACGCCGCCGTCGGCGAAGTGCGTGGCCTGCGCCTTGTCCCAGCCGCCGAAGAGCTCGTCGATGGTGAACAGGTTCAGCTTGGGGAAGGCCTTCTCGTTGTCGGCGAGCACCTTGGCGTTGCGCGGCCGGTACCCGTGCTTGGCGGCGATGGCCTGGCCCTCGTCGGTGTAGAGGAACTTCAGGTACTCCTCGGCGACCGCGCGCGTGCCGCGCTTGTCGACCACCTTGTCGACCACCGCCACCGGCGGCTCGGCGAGGATGCTCACCGGCGGCGCGATCAGATCGAACTTGCCCGCGCCGAGCTGGTTCACCGCCAGCAGCGCCTCGTTCTCCCAGGCGAGCAGGACGTCGCCGATGCCGCGCTCCACGAAGGTGGTGGTCGAGCCGCGCGCGCCGGAGTCGAGGACCGGCACGTTGGCGAAGATCTTCTTCAGCAGCGCCTCGGCCTTGGCGTCGTCGCCGCCGCGCTTGAGCTCGTGACCCCAGGCCGCCAGGTAGTTCCAGCGCGCGCCGCCGGACGTCTTGGGGTTCGGGGTGATGACCTGCACGCCCTCTCGCGCCAGGTCGTCCCAGTCCTTGATGCCCTTGGGGTTGCCCTTGCGCACCAGGAAGACGATGGTCGACGTGTACGGCGCGCTGTTGTCGGGCAGGCGCTTCTGCC
Source organism: Polyangiaceae bacterium (assembly GCA_037720395.1). Classification (GTDB taxonomy): domain Bacteria; phylum Myxococcota_A; class Polyangia; order Polyangiales; family Polyangiaceae; genus JBBJMR01. The sequence goes on along the minus strand of JBBJMR010000003.1, from coordinate 80,374 downwards.
ACCCGGCCTGGATGAGCCCCGGCTTGACCAGCGCCTCGACGTCGTAGGCCAGCGCCAGCGTCACCACGTCGGCGTGCAGCCCGTCGATGACCGAGCGCGCCTGCTTGCCCGAGCCGCCGTGCGATTGCTTGATGGTCAGCTGGCGGCTGACCTTCTCCGTCCAGCGCCTGGTGAAGTCGGCGTTGATGGCGTCGTAGAGCTCGCGCGTGGGATCGTAGGAGACGTTCAGGATCTCCTGGGGCCCGGTGCCTCCAGCCCCCGATCCGCCGCCGCTCTCCTTGCCGCACGCGGCCAGCAGCGCGGCGCCGAGCACGCCGGCGCCGAAGGCGCGGCGACGCAGCGCCGGTTCCCCGATCCGCTCGGCGCCTGCGACACTCGCCGTCGCCGTCCCCTTGCCGTTCCGCGTGTCCAATATAACGGACACCAATAACGCCTGGAACCGCAGGGGCAAGCAAATTCGTCCGTGATCGCAGACGAGCGTCCGCCGGTAGCCGGCGTTGACGTAGCGTCCGTGATGACGGATACGGGCTTCCGTGAGCGCCAACCGCCGCGAGGGTCCCGAGCGGGCGCGGGGGGCGCCGGTCGCCGGGAACGGCAGCGGATCCGGTGACCCGAACGACGACGCTGCCATCGGCTCGCCGCCCGATCTCACCCCGTCCGTGGCCGAGAACCTGCGCCGCTTCCGCGCCGAACGCAGCCTCTCCCTGGAGCGCCTCTCCAAGATGTCCGGGGTGAGCCGGGCCATGCTCAACCAGGTCGAGCTGGGGCAGAGCACCCCGACCATCAACGTCCTCTGGAAGATCTCGCGCGCGCTGGGGGTGCCGTTCTCGGCGCTGATCACGCACGGCGCGTCCCCGGCGTCGACGGTGCTGCTGGCCACGCGCTCGCGCGTCATGCGCTCCCACGACGGCGGCTTCTCCTCGCGCGCGCTCTTCCCGGCGGACCGGCCGCGCTCGGTGGAGTTCTACGAGCTGCGGCTGACCCCGGGCGCCCTGGAGAACGCCGACCCGCACGCGCCCGGCACCAGCGAGAACCTGGTGGTGGCCGAGGGCGCAGTGGAGATCACCATCGGCAAGGAGACGCGCGCGCTGGGCACCGGCGACGCCATCGTCTTCGAGGCCGACGTGCCGCACTCGTACAAGAACCCCGGCAAGCGCGAGGCGATCATGTACCTGGTCATGACCTACGCGCACCGCCCTTGAGCGCGCGCACTGCCCCAGCGCGAGCGACCGCTCAGAAGCCGCGCACGCCGCCCACCAGGCCCACGCCGTGGGCGAGGTGGATGTCGCCGCTGGTCTCGGCGCCACGGGTGAGCGGCCCGGCAGGGATGTCGACGCCGCCCTCCGACATGCTGACGCGGTAGCTCGGCCCGACGTACACCGACAGCGCGTCCATCACCTTCAGCCCCACCGGCAGGGCGAGCTCGAAGATTGTCTGTCGGTGTCCTTCCTGCGCCACCGCCAGCCCGTAGGCGGACACATCCGGCCCGACCCAGAAGCGCGTCGAGACCGGGAGGGTGGCGCAGACGACGACGTCGCCGTCGCACTGACCCTCCCAGGAGATGCCGCCGCAGCCCTCGCCCTCGGGATACTCGGGGTAGGGCGGGTACGGATCGTCGGGGTCGGTGGGATCCGCCGGATCGACCGGATCGACGGGCGGGGGTTTGGCCAGCTCGCCCTCGATCCGACGAGCGTCACCTGACAACGGTGGTGAAGTAGTCCTCGCTGACCACCTGGCAGCCCTCGAGCAGCCGCAGCGCGAAGTAGTAGAGGTTGTCGCCCTCGTTGTACTCCGATGGGTCGGCGCCGAACTTGGGGGGTGAAGAGCACCGAGCACGCCTCCTCCGGGATGGGGATGGGGATGGTCATGCAGTTCTCCGCCTCGCCGGCGAAGGTCGTGCAGCGCACGTGCTCGAGGGTGAAGTCCTCGGGGTGGCTCTCCGGCTCGGCGACGACGAACTGGAACGCCCAGAGGAGCGAGACGTCGCTCTCCAGCGTGATCTGCGGCTCGCCCTCGACGACGAAGGCCACGCGCGGGGCGATGGTGCTCGCGCACGGGTCGTCGGGGTCGACCGGATCTGCGGCGCCGCCCTGACCGGTGCTGCAGCCTCCGCCGGCGCCGCCTTGCCCGGCGCCGCCGGTCCCGCCACCGCTGCCGCCCTGGCCCGCGCCGCCCTGCGCGCCGCCGGCGCCGCCGTCGCCGCCGCCGACGCCGGCGCTGCTGCTCGCCGCATCGCTGGACGACGAGGCGGCACCGCTGCCGCTGCCGCTGCCGCTGCCGGTGCCGGCGGGCTGGTCGTCGCTGCAGCCGGGTGCCGCGGCGACGAGCAGGGCGGGGGCGAGGATCAGCAGCGAGGCGAAGGCGGTGATGCGCATGCGCCGGAGGTAGCACCGGCTCCGCGCACGTGGTGTTCAAACTTTTTCAAGATGAGCCGTTCCGTCGCGTCGCGGCGCGGCGCCGCGGTTGGTGAGCCAGGCGCGCACCCAGTCCGGCAGCCCGGTCCAGGCGGCGCTCGCCGGCTCGGCCAGCACGCCCTGCTCGGTGAGCTCGTTCTGGTCCGCGTCCCAGACCACCCGCAGCGGGACGTGCTGCACCTTGCCGCGACGGGCCAGGATCACCGCACCGGAGGCGATCGGCGGCGCGCCGCCCGCGCCCTTGTCCAGGCGCAGCTCGTGGCCGGCGATGGGCTCGGAGAGGTACGTCGAAAGGGTCTCGATGTCGCGCTGGAAGTCGGGCCAGGCGGTGGCCGAGCGGGCATCGACGCGGATGCGCTGGGCCTCGATCTGACGGCGCAGCTCGGCGGCGCCGAGCCGATCGCGCAGGCCGAAGGCCTCGCCACCGCCGCCGGCAGACTCCTCGAGGGCATCGAGGATGACGGCCACCTCGGTGGCCGGGATCTCCACGTCGAGCAGGTAGCGGTATGCGGTCTCGGTCATCGCGGTCCTCCTGATCAGGCCTCGCCGGACGGCGCGGGCGGTGCGGCGATGGCCTTGGCGCGCTTGCGGCTGCGCAGCATCTCGACCACCGCGGGCATGACGCTGAGCACGATGATCGCCAGGATCACGTACTGGAAGTTCTTCTTCACCCCGGGCAGGTTGCCGAAGATGCGCCCGAGCAGCGTGAAGCCCACCACCCAGGTCACGGCGCCGACCACGTTGTAGCTGGCGAAGCGCCGGTAGCTCATCTTGCCCACGCCGGCCACGAACGGGGCGAAGGTGCGGATGATGGGGATGAAGCGGGCGATGATGATCGTCTTGCCGCCGTGGCGCTCGTAGAACTCCTGCGTGCGTATCAGGTGCTTCTTGTTCAACAGCCAGCTCGTCTCGCTGGTGAAGACCTTCTCCCCGAAGCGCCGGCCGATGGAGTAGTTCACCGCGTCGCCCAGGACGCCGGCGGCGATGAGCAGCACGATCACCTGAACGAGGGAGATGGGTGACCCGTCGATGGCCGTCAGCGCGCCCACGGCGAAGAGCAGCGAGTCCCCCGGCAGGAAGGGCGTCACCACCAGGCCCGTCTCGGCGAAGATGATGACGAAGAGGATGACGTAAAGCCAGCCGCCGGCCGCTCCCGCCCACTGGTTCAGGTGCTGGTCCAGGTGCAGGAAGATGTCGATGAGCTGCCGAACGTGCTCCATGTAGGCGGACGACTACGACGGCTGCCCGGCCCTGTCGACTCCGGCCGCTTCTAGCGTTACCGCGGGGAACCCACTGGTCCAGCCTGACTGCAGCAGTAGCGCTAGCTGCTGCGCAGCGCCTCGCGCACCTTGTCCAGCAGGACATCGGGCGTGAACGGCTTCTGCAGGAAGCCGCGCGGCAGCCCGCTCTTCGAGGGCGCCGAGAGCGCGTCGTAGTCGATCTCACCGGCCGTGTAGCCGGACATGAAGATGACCCGCGTCGCCGGTAGCCGGTCGGAGAGCCGATCGGCCAGCTCGCGCCCGCTCAGCTTGGGCATGAGCACGTCGGTGAGCAGGACGTCGATCGGCGCCCCGTCGTTGGCGTCGACCACCCCCAGCGCATCCTCGCCGTTGGCCGCCTCCAGCACGCGGTAGCCGGCGTGACGCAGCGTTCGTGCCACCACGCGGCGCACCCCCGGCTCGTCCTCGACGACCAGGATGGTGTTCGCCCCCACCGCCGCCACGTCGCGCGGTGCGCCGTCCGCACGGTCCCCGGTGGGGCGATCGCTCATGGGCGCCCGAGCGTAACCGGATGAGCGCCGGCGCGTAGAGGGTTCGTACGCCAAGATGGCGGTGCCGGTCCGACCGGCATCGCCTAGCATCGGGAGAAGCTCGTCCGTGGCAAAACGCATGGGAATCCTGTCGAGTTTTCGTGGCGAGTCCGCCGCGCCGGAGCTGGCGCGGAGCATGGAACGCAGGCGTTTTCTGACGGCCGCCGCCGCCGGGACGTTGATCTTCGCCATGGGGGGCACCTACGTGCTCGCCAGCTCCGACGACCCGCGCGCCAAGCAGAAGCGGCCGGACGGTCGCCTGCGGCTGCCCCCGGGCCAGCGCCTGCTGGACGCCCTGCGGCCGATGGGCGGCGAGGCCGGCAACCCCAGCCCGGGCGGGTTCAAGCTCAAGGTGTACGGCGACGTCGACAAGCCGATGGAGGTCGACTTCGCGGCGCTGCTGGCCATGCCGCAGACCGAGCAGAGCTGCGACGTGCACTGCGTGACGGGCTGGTCGGTGCTCGACAGCAAGTGGACCGGGGTCCAGGTCTCCCACCTGGCCAGCCTGGTGCAGCCCAAGCCCGGGGTGCGCCATGTGATCTTCGAGGCGGCACACGGGTACACGGCCAACGTGCGCCTCGACGAGGCGATGAAGCCCAACGTCCTGCTCGCCCACAAGCTCGGCGGAAACCCCATCCCGCGCCCACACGGCCCGCCGGTGCGCGCGCTGGTGCCGGATCTGTACTTCTGGAAGAGCGCCAAGTGGCTGGTCGGGCTGCGCTTCGTCCGCGCCGATCAGCCGGGCTACTGGGAGACCCGTGGCTACCACAACCATGCCGACCCCTGGACCGAAGAGCGCTACAGCTGAGCCGGTCGCCGAACGGACGAGCCTGCGCGAGCGCGTCGCCAAGCGGTGGCGCAGCTGGACGCGCGCCATCCATCGCGACCTCGGCCACCTGGCCGTCGGCCTGACCGCCGTCTACGCGTTGTCCGGGCTGGCGGTGAACCACATCGCCGACTGGGACCCGAACTTCGTCAACTACGACCGCACGCTGGAGCTCGGTCCGCTGAGCGGGAGCGACGAGGCGATCGCCGCCCAGGTGCTGGCGAAGCTGGAGATCACCGCCAAGCCGAGCGAGACCTACCGCGCCTCCGAGGCGCAGCTCGACCTGGTGTTCGAGGAGCGCACCGTGCACGTCGACACCTCCACGGGACGCGTCGTCGACGAAGGACAGCGTCCGCGATTGCTATTGAGGGCTGCCAATTGGTTGCACCTCAATCGCGGGAAGAAGTCGTGGACGCTCATCGCCGACGCCTATGCGGCCGGTTTGTTGCTGCTGGCGGTGACTGGAATGGTGATGCTGCCCGGTCGCAAGGGTCTGCTCGGCCGCGGTGGAGTGCTGGTGCTGATAGGTGTTGCGATTCCCATTGCTTACGTCCACTTCTCCGGTGGTCCCTGAGGGTCGCCGACGAGGCCAGCGCCGCGCGTAGAGCCGTCGTCGTGAACCCTGCCACCGCGGCGTGGCGGGACTAAGTCGCTTGGCCCGCGCCGCGTCGTGGCATGATCCATCCGTGTCGTCTGCACGAACACAGGACGCGGGCGCGACTCGCTCGGACTCGCCCACTTTCGGTGGTGACGACGACGTGACCCAGTCGTCGTCTCCGCCGATATGGCGCGGCGCGGCGTCGCCGGACGACGACGCGTCCCCGCGCACCGTACCGCTCCCTGTGGGGGCCGTGGTCGGGGGCCGCTACGAGGTGGTGCGGTTCATCGCCCAGGGCGGCATGGGCGAAGTGTACGAGGCGCTCGACCGCGAGCTCGGCGTCCGGGTGGCGCTGAAGCGCCTGTTGCCGGCGGCCGCGCGCAGCCGGCGCGCCATCGAGCGCTTCAAGCGGGAGATCCAGCTGGCCCGGCGGGTGACCCACCCCAACGTGTGCCGGATCTTCGACCTCGGCGTCGACGATTCCCACCGCGCCAGGCCGGACGATCCAGCCGCCTCCTCGCCGCACGCCGCCGGGGGCGCCGCCGATGCGGCCCCGAGCCGCGCAGACGCGAAGCCCATCTCCGACGGGGGCGCCATCGGCCCGCCGAGCAGCGGTTCGCCGGCGAGCGAGGGTCGCGCGCTCTCCACACAGGCGCGCGCCAGTGGCTCGGGCAGCGGCGACGGCAGCGGCTCTGCGCCGGCGGCGGTGTTCCTGACCATGGAGCTGCTCGAGGGCGAGACCCTGGCGGCGCGCATCCGCCGTGGCGGGCGGATGACCCCCGGCGAGGCGCTGCCCGTCGTGGAGCAGATCGTGCGCGCGCTGGCCGCGCTGCACGAGGCGGGCATCGTGCACCGCGACCTCAAGAGCTCGAACGTGGTGCTCGTCGAGCAGAGCACGCGCGTGGTGGTCACCGACTTCGGCCTGGCCAGCGTCACCTCCGGGGTGGAGGTCGACGGCGCGGCCAGCGCCACCGGCGCCATGGTCGGCAGCCCGGCCACCATGGCGCCCGAGCAGGTCGAGGGGCGCAAGGTGTCCCCGGCCGCCGACGTCTACTCGCTCGGGGTCGTCCTCTTCGAGATGGTCACCGGCGAGCTGCCGTTCAGCGGCCCGACGCGCCTGGCCACCGCCTTCAAGCGCCTGCGCGAGCGCGCGCCGTCTCCGCGCACGCACGTGCCCGACCTCGACGCGCGCTGGGAGGCGACCATCCTGCGCTGCCTCATGCTCGAGCCCGAGGACCGATACGGGCGCGTCGGCGAGGTGGTCGAGGCGCTGACCGGCCCTGCCCCGCGCCGGCCGCTGCTCTCGGCGCGGGTGCGCCACGCCGGCTTCGTCGGCCTGGTCTCGGCGGCGGCGCTGGTGGTCGGTGTCACCGGCTATCAGGCGGTGGTCCAGCACAAGGGCCCGCTGGCGGCGCTGGCCAGCACGGTGGCGCCGGCGCGCCGGCCCTCGGTCGCCGTGCTCGGCTTCAAGACGGTGGCCTCCGGTGACGACGACGCCGGCTGGCTCTCGGTGGCCTTCTCCGAGATGCTCCACTCCGAGCTGGGCAGCGCCGGGGCGCGCGTGGTGCCGAGCGAGTCGGTGGCGCGCATGAAGGCCGACCTCAAGCTCACCGAGGCCGACAGCTTCGCCGCCGACACCCTGGGGCGCATCCGCCGCCACCTCGACGCCGACTACGTGGTCAACGGCTCGCTGACGGTGCTCGGCAAGACGGCGGACGGCGCGCGCAAGGTTCGCCTCGACGTGCGCCTGCAGGACACCGACGCCGGTGAGCTTCTCGAGCCCATCACCGAGAGCGGCACCGAGCGCGAGCTGGCCGAGCTGGTGGGGCGCGTGGTGCGGCGGTTGAGCAAGCGCCTCGAGCTCACCGCGCCCGGGGCAGCGGCGCCGTCGTTCGTGTCGCTCTTCCAGAACAGCGAGGTCGGCCCGCTCTACGCCGAGGGCATCTCCAAGCTGCGCAGCTTCGACGCCGCCGGTGCGCGCCCGCTGCTGGAGCGGGCCGTGGCCCTGGCGCCGGATCATCCTCTTCCGCACTCGGCGCTGGCGCAGGCGCTCGGCGAGCTCGGGCAGGAGCAGGCGGCCAAGGAGGAGGCGCGCAAGGCTTACGACCACGCCGCCGAGCTGCCGCCCGAGGAGCGCTTGCTGGTCGAGGCGCGCTACCAGACCGTCTCCGACCGTCAGAGCGAGGCCATCGAGAGCTACCGCAAGCTCTACGCCCTGGTGCCCGACAACCTCGACTACGCGGTGCGGCTGGTCTGGCTGCTGGCCATCGGTCAGCGCAACGACGAGGCCACCGGCGTGGTCGCCGAGATGCGCAGACGTGCCGGTGCCGAGGCCGACGACCCGCGCGTCGATCTCGCCGAGGCCTGGGCGACACCGAACTTCCGCGTCCAGCTCGACTCCGCCACGCGCGCCCGCGACAAGGCCCGGGCGCGCGGGGCGCGGCTGATGGTGGCCGAGGCCGAGGACTCGCGCGCCTTCGCCTACGTCACGCTGGGCGACCCGGATCAGGCGGCCGCCGCGGCCGAGGAAGCGCGGCGCATCTACGTCGAGGTCGGCAATCCGCTGGGGGCCATCCGCGAGCTCCGCTTCTCCGCAGAGGTCCTGGCCTCGCGCGGCCGCCTCGGCGAGGCCATCTCTCGCCACGAGGAGGCGGTGACCGTGGCCCGGCAGGCGGGGGCGCTGGAGAACGCGGCGGCGTCGCTGGTGATGATCGCCGGGCACGAGATCGACCGCGGGGATCTGAGCCGCGCCGCCGCGTACGCCGAGGAGGCGCGCGAGCTCTGGGAGGGCTCGTCGGCGCAGCAGCAATGCCCGAAGGGTCTGCCCATGCTCACGGGTTGCCTCGAGCTCCAGTCGGGCAACCTGGGCGACGCCGAGCAGAGCTTCCGCGAGCTCGATGGCAGCCACGGCCCCTGCAGCAATCCCAAGGGCAGCGAGATGGGAATGGCCGAGGTGGCCTTCGAGCAGGACGACCTGGCCGCCGCGCGCCTGCGGTACGAGCGCGGCCTGGCGGAGATGGACCGCACCGGCCGCCATGTGCAAGCCGCGCAGCGCCGCGTCCTGTCGGCCTGGGTCATGGTGGAGGCCGGCAAGGCGGCGGAGGCGGAGCCCATGCTCCGCGAGGTCATCGCGGCCGCGCAGCGCTCCAAGGCGCAGCCCATCGAGGCCACCGCCACCGCACTGCTGGCGCGCACGCTCTCCGCGCAGGCCAAGGGTGGAGAGGCGCGCGAGGCCGTTTCGCGGGCCGTGGCCCTCGGTGGGGACGCCGAGGTCGTCTCGGCGCGCCTGGCGGTGGCCGTCGCCGCACACACCGTGCGCGGCGAGCCGGGCGACGAGGCACGGCTGCGCGAGCTCATCGCGCGCTTGCAGAAGGGAGGCATGTCGCGGCTGGCGTTGCACGCCCGGCTTGCCCTCTGGGCGCCGCGCGTGCGCGGCCCGCAGGAGGCGACCGCGCGCCGCGAGCTGACGGCCATCGAGAAGGAGGCGCGGGCCGCTGGCTCGCTGCTGGTGGCGCGCCTGGCCCGCGAGGCGCTCGCGCAGCGTCGTGGCGCGCCGCGGGGCGAGGACATCGACCAGGAGATCGTCGAGGAGATCGAGAAGGCTGCCCGCCTGGCCGAGAAGACTGGCCGGGCGGCCGAGAAGGCTGCCCGCGCGCGGATCCTCGGCTCGCCCCCCAGGCCTGGGAGTCCCGAGATGCCGCCGATGCCGCCGATGCCGCCGCCGCCGCCGATCCCGCCCACGCCCATCCCCGGCGACGAGGACGGCGAAGGGCCGGACGCTCCGGACATCGAGGTGTCGCCGAGCTTGCCCTGGCCGGGACCGCCGGGCCGGCCGATGGCGCCCTGAAGGCGGCGTCCGCCGGACAAGAAAGCGCCCCGCGACCGCCCGAGCCGGGCAATCGAGGGGCGTGCGCGAGGCGATGGCTGGTGCGTTCGTTACAGGCGCGACGTGGTCTGCTGCAGCCGGAGCGTCGCGGTGGCGGCGGCCACCCGCAGCTCGACGAGGAAGTCCTTGCCCACGTCCACGCCGTCGTCGCCGAGCACCACGGTCGTTCCGAGCTCGGTGTCGATGGCCATCTGGTCATCGGGGACGAGCTGGCTACGCCGGCCCTGCGCGTCGACCCAGCGCAGCGTGCTCGACGCAGCGCCACGCGAGCGCGCAGAGCCCACGGCGCGCATCGTCACCCAGGCGGCCACCGGAGTGGCCGCCGATCACCGTCGATCTCGATCGGGCCGTACACCCAGGGCGCGTCGCTCGGGGCCTCGAAGCGCTCGCTGCCGGCCGCCTCTGCGATCCCCGCGCGCGCGTCGTATCGCACCGTGCGGCGGGTGCCGCCGCGAGCGACGGTCATCTCCGCGTCGATGAGCTTGCCATCGACGTCGATGCGGGCGGCCTCCACGACCGATGCCGGCTTGCCGCGCAGGGAGAGCTCGGTGGTGGCGCGCAGCGTCTCGCTTCCATCGGGTGCGATCTCCCGCGCCACCGTGGAGCGCGCTCCATTGGGGTCGGCGTAGATACGGGTCTCCACGGCCGCTGCCGGCTCGGGTCGGGTGATGGCCCACGCGCCCTGGCCCACTGCGAGCAGGCCGGTGACCATGGCCAGCGCCTTCCAGCCGTTGGTCATCGCGCGCGAACGGCTCCGTGTTGCAGTTGCCATGGCGGTCTCCTCGGTCCTCGCTGGTGCGGGCGCTCATGCCGCCCGGGGGGCCGGACGGCGCGCTCACGGGAGGGCATCGCAAGCGACGTGCCCGGTCCGAGTTCCTGACAATCCGCCGGGAGTACATCGGCGCGCACGCTCCGCGCACGTTCATGTGCGGGGACCGTGCGCACGTTCGCTCCGGTCGTCGGAGCTCCTGGCGCGCGCTGGCGCGCACGCCTGCGCGCAAGGCATCGTACTTCTCCTGCTCGCCGGGGCAGAAGGGCCCATCGGGACCCTCGAGGGAGCGGCGGGGCGCGAGCCGTTCGACCTCGGCGCGGACTACTCGCCCCACGCCCACCAGGCGGCCAGGTCGAGCTCTGCCAAGTCGAACGGTTCGACGCGCGCAGACTGATCGTCTCCCCAGACGCCGAGCTCCACCCAGCGGCCCTCGACGAGACGGCTCGCGGTCAGGGTGCGCGCCTCGGGGTCGACGTACCACAGCCACTGGACGCCAGCGCGCGCGTAGAACGGGCGCTTCTTCAGCTGATCGTAACCTCGTGTCGTTGGAGAGAGGATCTCGCACACCCAATCCGGGACGACGCGGATTGCCTCATCGGCGGGCAACGTGGCCAGCCGGTCGCGCCGCCAGCCCGCGAGGTCCGGCGCGACCTCCGGCGACCCGGCGATCTCCAGGCCGGGCTCGACGAGGATCCACCATCCGCCCGGGCCGCCGCGGCCGCGGTCGTAGGGCGGCCCGAGCTCGCTGCCGATGACTTGCTCGAGATGCGAGTGCCGCGAGCGTGGCCGCGGCATGACATACAGCTCGCCGTCGAGGATCTCGCCCTTGAGGTGCGGCGGGAGGGCCTGGATGTCGGCCATGGTCGCTGGGCGGCCGAGCTTCTGAGCGACGCTCACCGGTCGAGTCTAACATCCCGGTCACGGCGGGCCCGTCTCGTCCTAGGCAGGCGCTTCCACGGCCGACACCGGGCACCGCCGGTCACGGGCGTCGTCGCCCCCTTCGCGCCCACCCAGCGGAGCGAGCGGCGCTCGATCGTCGCGCGGCTATTCGCGAATCTTGGCCGGATCGAGGCCGTGCTTCTTGAGCAGCCGGTAGAGCGCGTAGCGGCTGGGCAGCCCAAGGGCGCGCGCGGCGCGGGCCAGGTTGCCGCCGTGCTTGTCGATGGCCTCGCGCAGGGCCTGGGCCGAGAGCTCGCCCGCCGCGGCGCCGGGCGTGGCCGCCGCCGGGCGTCGCGTTGCGGTGTTGCCGAGCTCGGCGATCACCTCGTCGGTGAGCTCCACCACCTCGCCCGTGCTGCCAGCCATCGCCCTCCAGAGCAGCGCATCGAGCTCGCGCACGTTGTGTGCGTAGCGGTGCGCGAGCAGCCGCTCCATCAGGCGCGGATCGATTCGCGGCTCGCCGCCGTCGCCGTCCCACCCCTCCACGAAGTGCTGGCCGATCTCCGGTGCGCGTCGCGCGGCGCGCAGGAGCAGGTGCCGCGCCAGCACCGGCACGTCCTCGCGTCGCGCGTCGAGCGAGGGGAGCTCGATGCGTAGCGTGAGCCGGGCCAACAGGTCGTGCTTGAGGGCGCGCGGGTCGCGGTTGGTGGCGGCCAACAAGCGCACGTCGGCGCGGCGGGGCCTGGAGTCGCCGAGGCGGTGGTACTCGCCTCCTTCGTCGACCACGCGCAGGAGGTGCGAGCAAAGCTCGTGCGGGAGCTCGCCGATCTCGTCGAGGAAGAGCGTGCCGTGATCGGCCTGACCGATGAGGCCGGGGCGCTCGGCCATCCCGGGGTTGGGATAGTTCTTCACGTTGCCGAAGAGCTCGGCGTCGACCAGCCCCGCCGGCAGGGTGGCGGCGTTGCGCGAGCACAGGGGACGCTCGGCGCGCGGGGAGAGGGCGTGCAGCGCGCGTGCCGCCAGCTCCTTGCCGGTCCCCGTCTCGCCGAGGAGCAGCACGTGCGCGTCGGCGCGCGCGCAGAAGGCCACGCGCTCGCGCAGCGCCCAGGCCGCGGGGCTCTCGCCGATCATCCCGTGCGCGTCGGCGTCGCCGAACGGCCCCACCGCGGAGGCCGGGAAGAGCCGCAGCACCGGCAGCGCGGCGGGGCGGCGCACGCAGTACAGGACCAGCTGTCCCTTGAGGGTGAGCACGTCACCCGGCGAGACCAGCGCCTGATCGACGACGGCGCCGCGCACCGACAGGGGGCAGCGGCCGATGCGGGTCACCTCCAGCGCGCCGGAGCGCACCCGCACCCGCAGCTGCTCGCGCGAGATGCCCTTGCCGTCGACGGGCCTTCCCGTCGCCCACTTGTCGACGGAGCCCGTGGCCACGTCGCGGCTCGGGCGCTGCCGGCCGAAGACCATGCGTCGCTCGCCGCCGCCGGGGCGCGCCTCGCCGCGCCCGAGGATCCACGTCTCGTCCGGATCGATGATCGCCACCTCACCGACACGGTCCGGCCCTCCGGAGCACCAGGCGATGACCAGCGCCAGCCGCGAGGGCGCCGCCGGCGCATCGCTGCCCAGGCCGGTGTCGGCCACCGAGAGGGTGGTCTCGTCGCGCTCCCCGTCGGAGGACATGGGTCGCCCTCAGCCTTACTCGTCCTGGAGGTCGCGCACGAGATCCATGGTGCGCACGTTGTCGGGCCCGTCTTCCAGGAAGGCGCGCGCCGCCAGCGGCTCGTCCATGGCGGCGGCCCGCGCCAGCAGCCGGCGGCGCGCCGCGGCGGCCGCCGAGCGCGCCACGTCCACGGCTCCGCTGCGCCCGCGCCCGGCCCACACGCGACGCACCCGCGCCTCGCCCTCGTTCAAGCCGCGCAGCCCGTCGAGCAGGCCATGGGCGGCCTCGGCCGCGTCGCGCGCCTCGGCGTACTTGTGGCGCTGGAGCAGCACCTCGGCCAGCGCCGCGTCGGCCTGACAGCGGTCGGGCGGGGAGACGGCGGTCTCGGCGGCGGCGCGCGCGGCCAGCTCGGCCTTCTCCAGGTCGCCGCGGGCGACGAGGACCAGGGCGAGGACGATGCCCGCCGAGGCCTCCATGCGGCGGTTGCCCTGCCGGCGAAACACGGCCAGCGCCTCGCCGATCAGGCGCAGCGCCTCGTCGGGCCGCCCGGTCCGGGACATCACCTTGGCCAGGTTCTGCCTGGCCACCGCGGCCACGCCCCACAGGCCCATGCGCGTGGCCGAGCTCAGTGCGAGGTCGAGCTCCTCCTCCGCCTCGGCGTGCAGCCCGAGCTCGCAGTACGCGAAGCCGAGGTTGGTGCGCTCGCGCGCCGAACCGCGCAGATCCCCGGCCTGGTCGAAGCCTTCGATGGAGCGCAGCAGGTGGTGCGCCTGCTCCAGCGGGTTGCCGGCGTGCGCGGCGCGCCAGCCGCGCACTGTCCAGAGGCGGGCGGCGATGATCGGGTCGCTGCCGCCGATGGATCGATCGGCGGCGGCCTCGAGGCGCTCGTGAAGGCGCTCGGCCCGCTCCGGCCGCCCCACCGCGTAGAGCTCGGTGATCATCTGCGCCGCCGCCAGCGCCAGCTCGCGCGACACCGTGCTGCGCAGCAGCGCCTCGTCGATGACGTTGGCCGCGCTGCGCAGGTGGTCGTGATTGCCGAGGCGGCTCTCGGCGATGGCCATCTCCGCCAGCGCCGCGAACCAGGGCGGCGAGCCGCGCGGCAGCGCCTCCATGGCCTCCGCCGAGCGGCGCGCCACCTTGGGCGTCTCCGCGCGCCAGCGGTGCGCCTCGGCCTGCAGCGCGCGGAGCACGCCCGCCATGTCGGCGGCGCCGCAGTCGATGGCCCGCTCGGCGCGTTCGATGACCGCGGGCAGGTCGTTGCCCTCCAGCGCCTCCTCGGCGGCGCGCGCGAACCACCGCGCTGCCCGCGCCGGCTCGCGGGCGCGCTCGAAGTGCTTGGCCATGAGCACCGCCTCGGTCTCACCGGAGATCTCCAGCCACTCGGCGGCCAGGCGGTGCCCGAGGCGTCGGTCGTCGTCGAGCAGGCTCTCGTAGGCGGCCTCGCGCACCAGGGCGTGGCGGAAGGCGTACTCGATCTCGCTCACTCCCTCACGCGCCGGGCGCAGGCTGCAGAGCTCGCGCTGCACCAGGTCGGCGAGGTGCCGCTCCACGTCGGCCAGCGGGCGCTCGACGCCGCCGAGCAGGGCGCGCACCCCGTGCGCGTAGAAGCCGCCGCCGAAGACGCTGGCCGCGCGCAGCACGCGGCGCGTCTCCGGGGGCAGCGCCTCCAGGCGTGCCTGCACCATGGCCAGCAGCGTGCCCGGGAAGGAGCCCGCCTTGCCCTCGGCCACGGTGCGAATCAGCTCCTCCAGGTAGAGCGCGTTGCCCTCGCTGTGCTCGCACAGCCAGGCGACGGTGGCGGCGTCCACATCCGGCCCGAGCACCTCGCGCGCCAGCGCCGCCGTGCTCTCCGCGGAGAGCGGCCCGACCTCGATGCGCAGCGGCGAGAGCTCGGCCCAGAGCTCGGGGAACGCTTCGTCCACCTCCGGTCGACCCAGGGCCAGCCCGAAGAAGGGGCGGTGGGCGAGGTGGCCGAGCGCCTGGGCCACGGCGGTCAGCGAGGGCTGGTCGCCCCACTGCACGTCCTCCAGCAGCAGCAGCACCGGACGGCGTGCGCTCTCGGCCCGCGCCCAGTCCTCCCAGGCGCGCCGCATCTGGTCGCCCATCAGGATCGGGTCCTGGCGCGCGGCGCGCAGCTGCACGCTGCCCTCCGCCGCGAACGGTGTCCCCACCAGCTCACCGAGGAACTCGGTGACGCGCTGGCGATCGGCGCCGGGCACGGCGCGGTCCACGCGCGCGCGCAGCTTGTGCTGCCGCACCATCAGCGGCTCGCTGCCCCCCAGGCCGGCGGCGCGGGCCACCGTCTGCGCCAGCAGCGAGAAAGGAGAGCCCTGCCTCAGGGGGTCGCCGCGGGCCAGCCAGAGCTCGGGGGCCTCGGTGCGCGCGCTGGCCTGCTCGGCGAGCGCGTCGAGGTGACGCGCCAGCTCCTGCGCCAGCCGCGACTTGCCGGCGCCGGCGCCGCCGACCAGCAAGGCCGCGCCCGGCTCGCGCGCGGCCACACAGCGATCGAAGGCGGTGGCCAGCGCCGCCAGCTCGTGCTCGCGCCCCACCAGGGGCGTGGCGCGCCCCAGCAGGGTGCGCGCGCCGCGCCCGCTGTCGCGCTCGCCGAGGAGCAGGTGCGCGGCGCCGTCGCTGTGCACCGAGAAGCGCGCGTCGAGCAGGCCGGCGGTCACCGAGTCGATGCGGATGGGCAGCAGCGTGCCGGCGCGGGCGCGGATGGTCCGCGCGGCTCGCGCCAGGATGGCGGCGCGATCGATGGCCTCGCCCATGGGCAGCCGCGCGGCGACCTCGCCGCGGCCGGTGGCCAGCGACATCGGTGAGCGCGGCAGCTCGCGGCGCAGCGCCAGCGCACACCGCGCAGCCTGCGCGGCGCGATCGGTGGCCGCGCCGCGCTCGGCGATGGTCGCCACCACCGAGCCATCCATGAGCGCCTCCAGCCGCGCGCCGAACGGCTCCACCGACTTGCGTAGCGCCAGCAGCGCCGGGTCGTCCTCGTCGGAGGTCACCGGGCCGGTGCTCTCCTCGTCGTCGGCGCCGTCCCCGGTCGGTCCGCCACCGAGCGCGCGCATGGCCAGCACCACCCCGAGGATGCGCAGCTCGCTGTCCCCGAGCGCATCGGCCTCTCCGGCACCGCGCGCTGGCGGCTCGGAGGCCCGGTCCACCACCGAGCCCAGCGAGGTCAAGGCCTCGGCCACGCTCCTTCCGCTGGCGGGGCGCTTGTCGATCTCCTTGGCCAGCATGCGGTGGCACAGCGCCGCCAGCTCCGGCGGCGCCGATGGGTTCAGGCTGCGCACCGCGCGCGGCTCGTCGAAGAGGATGCGCGAGAGCAAGGCCAGCACGTCGTGCGCGTAGAAGGCGGGCTCGCCGGTGAGGCACTCGTAGAAGACGCATCCCAGCGCGAAGACGTCGGCGCGCGCGTCGACCTGGCGCGCGCCGCGCACCTGCTCCGGCGCCATGTATCCGGGCGTGCCGACCATCGACCCGGTGTGCGTCAGCCCGTCGGGATCGTGCATCGGCCGGGCGATGCCGAAGTCGAGGACCTTCACCCGGCCGAGGTCGCCTTCCTCCAGGAAGAGGTTGCCGGGCTTGATGTCGCGGTGCACGACGCCGCGGTCGTGCGCCACCCCGAGCGCCTCGGCGATGCGCCGCACCAGGGTCACCGTGGGTGCCAGCGGGAGCGGCTTGCCGCGGAGCCGCTCGGAGAGCGTGTCGCCGACGAGCAGCTCCATCACCAGGTACGGCGTCTGCGCCGGCCCTATCCCGTGGCCGAGGTACTTGACGATGGCCGGGTGCGACAGCTCGGCCAGCAGCGCCGCCTCGCGGTCGAAGCGGCGCGTGCTCACCGCCGGGTGCAGGACCTTGAGCGCCACGCGCTCGCCGCTCTCGGCATCGAGCGCGCGGTACACCGCGCCCATGGCCCCGGCGCCGAGCCGTGCCTCGATGGTCCAGCGCGCGGCGAATACGTCGCCGGGCACCAGCGTCGTGCCCTGCGGGATGCCGTCGTCCGGCAGCACCGAGGTCGCGGGCAGTCGTGCCATGGCCGGCGCGAGCGTAGCGCGTCGAGTCTGCTGGCGCTTCGCCTCGGGCTCTCCCGACCGCGTCGAGCGTGCGGGCCCCGGCGCGCGGGCTGGGGCACCGCGGACAGGCGGTCGCCGGTCGGCGAGCGACGGCGCCGATGCGGCGGGCATCGCATGAGGAGGAGCAAACGCAAGGCGAGCGGGTCGACGAAACGAAAGACGACCAAGCGCAAGACGAGCAAGCGCACCAAGAAGAGCTGAGCGCCGGTCGGGCGCCTCGGATGCGCGTTGAGTTGTAGTCCCCCTCGTAGTTCCTGTCGTCCAACTTGCCGCGTTGGCACCTTGTGCGGCGCGCCCCCGCTTGCGACCATCGCGCATGCTCGTCGTCTTCGAGGTCCACTTCGCACCCGGCGCCGACCCGGACGCGCTGCTCTCGGCCGAGACGCTGCGCGAGACGCAGGCGCAGATCATGACCGCCGACGACGCCGCCAAGGTCGGCTTCACCGGCATGACGCCGCCGCCGGAGGGTACCGAGGTGCGCCTCATCGCCGTGGCCTCCAAGGATCAGCGGTGGATCCAGCGCGCGCTGGAGCTGAGCGACGCCGTGGCCAGCTTCCGCCTCCACGACGTGGGCGCCTGACCCGCGGCCCCCGGCCGGTCACGCACCCGGGCGCGTGTGCATCGCAGACACGTGCCGCAGGTCCGTCGCGCCGCCCGGGGTCCTTTCCTCCGCAGTTTGGCGGCAGCTCCCCGGTCTGCCCGACGTTCGGCCTCGAATTCGCCGCGGCGGTGATTAGGCTGAGCGGTCCGGTGTGCGACGTCCTGGCCATGGTCCCTGCGGCTCGCCGCGTGGTGCGGGCGGTGGCCTTCGCCGTGGCCGTGCTCACCGGCGGCTGCGGACCCCCTTCGTCGCCGGCGGTGACGCATACCGGCGCGCAACCCGCGCCGCCGGCGCGGCGCAGCTCGCCCGGATGGGCCTACCAGGTCGATGCCGGCCCCGGCGCAGCCGAGCTGTCGATCGTCGCCGACATCGCCCCGGGCTCGCCGGCCGAGCTGATGGTCGACGAGGGCGCCGATCGCTTCATCCGCGAGCTGGAGATCGAGGAGGGCGGCACCTTCGTCCCTCTGGTTCGCAGTGACGACGGCGCGCTGCGTGCGCCGGCCTGCCAGGCGCGCGGCTGCCGCCTCCGCTACCGCTTCCTGCTCGCCGAGGCCGCCTCGGCCATCGACGACGCCGACATCGCCGAGGAGCACGAGGGCGTTCTGCTGGCGCCGCCCTCGACGTGGCTGCTGCGCCCGTTGCGACCGCACACGCGCGCCCCGTTCCGCCTGCGCGTGCGCACGCCGCCAGGCATCACCTTCGTCACCGGTCTGCTCGCCGACCCGAGCGGCGAGCCCGGGGCGTGGATGGCCGACGTCAGCGACCTCTACGAGGCCCCTTTCTCGGCGTTCGGTGATCTGCATCCGCAGCGCCTGGTCTTCCCGGGCGGCGCCATCGATCTGGTGCGCCTGCCTGGCGAGCTGCAGCTCGACGACGCCGCGCTGGCCCGCTGGGTCGGCGACGCGGCGCGCGCCGTGACCGGCTACTACGGCCGCTTCCCGTTCCCGCGTGCGCTGGTCATGCTGCGGCCCACGCGCGGGGATCGCCTCGGCTACGCGCGCACGCTCGGCAACGGCGGCGCCACCATCCTCGCACCGCTGGGACGCGAGACCCGCGCCGGCACGCTCGACGACGACTGGGTGATGACCCACGAGCTCGTCCACCTCGCCTTCCCGAACCTGGCGCGCCAGCACCTCTGGCTGGAGGAGGGGCTGGCGACGTACGTCGAGCCCATCGCCCGCGCGCGCACCGGCCAGCTCTCGGTGGAGCGCGTCTGGCGCGGCTTCGCGCGCGGCATGCCCAACGGCATGCCCGGCCCCGACGATCTCGGCCTCGACCGCACCCCGACATGGGGCCGCCGCTACTGGGGCGGGGCCATCTTCTGCCTGCTCGCCGACGTCGAGATCCGCGAGCGCACCGGGGGCACGCGCAGCCTCGACGATGCGCTCAGGGCCATCGTCGCCGCCGGCGGCAACATCGCGGTGCGCTGGCCCATCGCCGACGCGCTGGCCGTCGGCGACCGCGCCACCGGGGTCCCGGTCCTGGCCGGGCTCTACGCGCGGATGGGTACGGCGCCCGAGCCCGTCGACCTCACCGGCCTGTGGAAGAAGCTCGGCGTGGTGGTACGCGGCGGGCGCGTCTCGTTCGACGATGCCGCCCCGCTGGCCGGGATCCGCCGCGCCATCACCGCCACGCCGGTTGCCACCGGGTCGCCTCCTCTGCAGGATGCGCGCTGACATGGCCCAGCGCTCCGCACCCCGCTATCCGCGGCAGATCGCCTTCATCATCGGCAACGAGGGCTGCGAGCGCTTCAGCTTCTACGGGATGAAGAACATCCTGACGTTCTTCCTCATCCATTACCTGCTCATCGGCGAGGCCCAGGCCAAGACGAACTACCACCTGTTCGTTTCCGCCGTGTACTGGTTCCCCCTGATCGGCGGCTGGCTCTCCGATCGCTTCCTCGGGAAGTATCGCACCATCCTCTGGCTCTCGCTCCTCTACTGCGTCGGCCACCTCTGCCTGGCGGTCTTCGAGCGCAGCGCCATGGGCTTCTACGCCGGCCTCGGCCTCATCGCCCTCGGCGCCGGCGGCATCAAGCCCTGCGTCTCCGCGCACGTCGGCGACCAGTTCAACGAGGAGAACAAGGACGGCGCCAAGAGCGTCTTCAATCTCTTCTACTGGATCATCAACTTCGGATCGTTCTTCGCCTCCGCGCTGATCCCCAAGACGCTGGAGTGGTACGGGGCCAAGGTGGCCTTCGGCATCCCCGGCGTGCTGATGCTCATCGCCACCGTCGTCTTCTGGATGGGCCGCGACCTCTACGTGCACGTCCCACCGACCGGCAAGAACCCGCACTCGTTCCTGCGCATCGTTCTCGATGCCATCAAGAACCGCGGCCACGACGCCGAGGCGCGCGGGGATGCGCCGGCCGCCGCGCGCAAGCCGCACTGGCTGGACGGTGCGCTGGCCAGGCATCCCGCGGAGTCGGTGGAGGGCGCCAAGGCCGTCTTCCGCGTGCTCTCCATCTTCGCGCCCATCCCCATCTTCTGGGCGCTGTTCGATCAGAAGGGCTCGACCTGGATCGTGCAGGCCACGAACATGGACCGCAGCGTGGGGAGCATGACGCTGGCCCCCTCGCAGCTCATGGCCCTAAATCCGTTGCTGGTGATGCTCATCATCCCCTTCAACACCCTGGTGCTCTACCCGGCGCTCGAGCGGCGCGGCCTCAGGCTCACCCCGCTGCGGCGCATGGGTGCGGGCATGGTCTTCACCGGCGTGGCCTTCCTGCTCGTCGCCGCCATCGAGGCGGTGCTCGTCGGCGGCAACAAGCTGCACGTGTTCTGGCAGGCGGCGCCCTACCTGGTGCTCACCCTGGGCGAGGTGCTGGTCTCCACCACCGGGCTGGAGTTCGCCTACACCCAGGCGCCGCGTGAGATGAAGAGCACCATCATGAGCTTCTGGAACCTGACGGTCAGCGTCGGCAACCTGCTCACCGCCGCGGTCTCCGCCCTCAACGTCTTCAGCGGCCCGATGCAGTACCTCTTCTTTGCCGGGTTGATCTTCATCGCCGCCACCGCATTCGCCCTCATCGCCTCGCGGTACGTGATGGTCGACTTCTTCCAGAAGAAGCAGCCGAGCTCCCTCGATAAGGCGGAGGCCGGGGCCGCGCTGTCCGCGGCAGGAGGATGACCATGAGCGACGAGCGTTCCCGTCCCACGTTCCAGCGCATCTACCTCGACCTGGCGCACGCCCTCAGCAAGCGCGCCACCTGCCTGCGCCTGCAGGTGGGCACAGTCATCACCAGCACCGACTACCGCAAGGTGCTGGCTATCGGTTACAACGGCAACGCCACCGGCCTGCCGAACCAGTGCGACCGCGCCGAGCCCGGCAACTGCGGCTGCCTGCACTCCGAGGAGAACGCGGTCATCAACTGCGACGCGCCGCGGTCCACGGACAAGATCGTCTTCGTCACCCACTTGCCCTGCGTGATGTGCGCCAAGCGCCTCATCAACCTCGGCAACGTGCGCGACGTCTACTACGACCTCGACTACCGCCTCAAGGACTCGTTGCAGCTCCTGGAGCAGGTCGGCATCCGCGTGCACCGTCTGGAGACCGGCGCCAGCGGCGCGGTGGCCACCGAGGTGGCTCCGCGCTGAGGCCACCAGGGACCGAGCACCGGAGGTCTCAGGGCCCCATCGCCCTTCGCTTCCGGAGTGCGGACCAGAAGGACCAGCTGCTGCTCCCGAAGAAGAGCAGCGCCGCGAGGGCGTTCGTTTCGAAGCCCCTCGAACCCGGGCGCAGCGTGAGCCAGACGGACGCGACCAGGAGCACAGCCCAGAAGACCGCCATGACCGCGTGGATACCGATCGTCAGCCGGGATGGCCGTGCCGGCTGCTTGCGCCCCTCGACGGTGAGGTTCCGGAAGATGTACGGCCCGAGCAAGCCGGCAATGCCACCGCCGAACATCGCTCCGACAATGGCGGCGACCGCGTTGCTACCGAAGCGGATGGAGAGGAACAGGAAGACCGCGCCACCACCGAGCAAGGCCCCGCAAGCAGTCGCATATATGGTCGCGGCCCAGCGGACCGCCGGGTGCAATGGCGCCTCGCTCATCGGGGCATCCTAGCGCCTCGACCGGCTCCGAAGGCGATCGGGGGCAGCTCACCGCAGCGCAGCGCGCAGGAAGTCGAGCATGTCGGTCACCGTGTCGTGGCGCGGATTGCGCGCGTCGTTGAAGTCCGGCACCACCGCCGCGGCGGCGCGGACCACCGCCTCCTTGCGCTGCTCCTGCGCCTCCTCCTCGGCGGCTCGGCGCGCGCGCACCAAGCCGCCGCCCTCGACGAAGGACAGGATGCGCGGCAGCTCGCCGCTGTCGAACCACATGCCGTCCTTCTTGCAGACGTCGACGATGACGCCGCTCGTCTCGCCGAAGTTCTTTCGGTTCATGAAGGCCTTGCAGGCCGGGCAGGGGAGGTAGCGCACCGGCGCCTGGGTGCGCACCGGGCGACCCGTCTCGGTGGGCACCGCTTCGCCGACGACCTCGCGCCGCTCGAGCAGCGCGCGCAGCAAGCCGTTCTCCACGAACTGGCCGCCGCACGTGCCGCAGTCGTGCATCGCCCCATGCTCGCCGGAGAAGGTGCTCATCGCCGCCTTGCAGTCCGGGCAGGTCAGGTTGCCGTCCCCGGCGATGGGCTCGAGGCCGAGCTTCTGCCCGCAGCCGGAGCAATGCACGGCATCGGGAACGTTCATGTGGAAGCAGCGCGCGCAGCGAACCGTGGCCACCGCGGCGCGGCAGTAGGTGCAGCTGCGCGCCTGCTCGTCGACCGCGGCGCCGCAGCTCGGGCAGTTCCAGGTCCGGGCTCCGGTCATCGCGCCATGGTACACACCTCCCCGCCATGCGCCGCCGGGCCCGCGCGAGCCGCGCTGACAGCAACACCCTCGCGGTGGCCATCGGGCGCGGGTGGCGCGGGCGGTCGGCCACGCCCGCTGCATTCGGCCTGGCGATCGGGGTCGGGATGACCGGCTGCGCGGACCCGAGCGGCCGCCAGGGAGCGACGTCGCAGGAGGCGCCGGCGGGAGCGGGAAGGGGCACGGACGCGGGCACGGGCATGGAGGCCGGCACGGACGCGGGCATGGAGGCCGGCACGGACGCGGGCACGGGAACGGGCACCGACTCCGATGCGTCCGCTTCCACATCCAAGTCGGGGAAGCGGTATCGGGTGGCGGCGCTGGGGGACTCTCTCACCGAGGAGCGCTTCGGCGGCGGGAAGTACCTTGCCTGGTTGCGGCAACGTTGCCCGAACAGCCGCTTCGAGTCGCTCGGCGAGGGGGGGGACATGACCAACCAGATGCGCGCGCGATTCGAGGGCGACCTGGCCGCGGCGACCGCGCGTCTGAAGGGCGAGGCATTCACCGACCTGGTGGTGCTCGGCGGCGTCAACGACCTCTACAGCGACCTCACCGCCAAGCGCACGCCCGAGAAGATCGAGCGCGACCTGGGCACGATCTACGCCTCCGCGCGCGCGCGCGGGCTGCGCGTCGTCGCGGTCACCGTGGCGCCCTGGGCCGGCTTCACCCGCTACTACAACCCGGGTCGCGGGCGCGCCACGCTCGAGGTCAACCGCTGGATCCGGACCCAGCGCGGTCAGGCGGCCGATGCGGTCGTGGACGCCTACGCCGCGCTGGGCGCATGTCAGGGCACCGGTGCGCCGGAGGCGCTGGACGCCGCGCTCTGCCCGGCCTTCGCCACGCCGGACGGCCTGCACTGGACGGCGGCCGGCCACCAGCGCCTCGGCGAGGCGTTGCACGCCGCGGCCTTCGCCGATTGCCGCTGACCGCTCGCTCTCGCGGTATCGCTTGGCCCGCGCGGCCACCCGCTATAGACGGGCCGCACGATGATCCAGCTCTCCACCGCGGCCATCGGTCGCCTGCGCGACCGCCTCCAGGAAGAAGGCGCGCCCCCCAGCGCCATGCTCTCCGGCCCGGAGGCCATGACGCGCTCCGAGCACCCGCTCGCCGGCGACGCCGACGCCATCGCCCTGTTCGACGCCACCTTCGAGGCCATGTACGTGATGCTCGCCGTGGACGGGGCCATCGGTCAGGACGAGCGCGACGTGCTGCGCGGCGCCATCCGCGAGCTCACCGCCGGCAGCGTGCGCAGCGACGACATCGAGCGGTTGATGGGGGAGTGCCAGATCCGCCTGGCCACCGAGGGCACCGAGCACCGCCTCCGGGAGCTGGCCGCCGTGCTCAAGAAGGAGCGTATGGTCGCCGAGGCGGCGTTCGTGCTCGCCGCGGCCATGGCCTTCGCCGACCGTCGCATCGCGGACGAGGAGAACGAGACGCTCGACACCCTGGCCGAGCTCCTGGGCATCGACGACGCGCAAGCCAACGAGCTGCTCGATCAGCTGGAGGCGTGAGGAAGCCACCATGGATATGTCCTTTTCCCCCGAGGAGCTGGCCTTCCGCGACGAGGTGCGCACCTGGCTCGCCGAGGAGATCCCGCCCAGCATCCGCGACAAGGCGGAGGTCGACGCGTACTTCGACATGAAGGAGGTGATGGAGTGGCACAAGCTGCTCTATCGCAAGGGCTGGGTGGCACCGCACTGGCCGGCGGAGCACGGCGGCCCCGGTCTCGACGCCGCGCGCCGCTTCATCCTCACCGAGGAGCTGGAGCTGGCCGGCACCCCGCACCTGTCGCCGTTCGGCCTGGTCATGGTCGGGCCGCTGCTCATGCAGTTCGGCACCGAGGCCCAGAAGAAGCGCTTCCTGCCGAAGATCCTCTCCGGTGACGAGGTCTGGTGCCAGGGTTACAGCGAGCCGAACGCCGGCAGCGATCTGGCCTCGCTCAAGCTGGCCGCGGTCGACGACGGCAAGGGCAACTTCGTGCTCGACGGGCAGAAGACCTGGACGACCTACGCGCAGTACGCGGACTGGATCTTCTGCCTGGTGCGCACCGATGCGACCGCCAAGAAGCAGGCCGGCATCAGCTTCCTCCTGGTGGACCTGAAGACCCCGGGCGTGACGGTGAAGCCGTTCCTGACCACCGGCGGCACCCCGGCCTTCTGCGAGACGTTCTTCGAGGGCGCGGTGGTGCCCCAGGAGAACCTGGTCGGCCCGCTGCACGGTGGCTGGACCATCGCCAAGGCGCTGCTCGGCCACGAGCGCACCCTCATCGCTGCCGTCGGCCTGAGCGCGCGCGCCATCAAGCGCGTCAAGCGCATCGCCCGCGCGCAGAAGCAGGACGGGCGGCCGCTCCTGGAGGACCCGGCCTTCCGCACCAAGATCGCGCGCCTGGAGATCAAGCTGCGCGCGCTGCAGATGGCCAACTACCGCGCCCTGGCCGGCGCGGCCCTGGGGCACGCGCCCGGCCCGGAGTCGTCGATCCTCAAGATCCGCGGCTCCGAGATCCTGCAGCAGAGCTTCGAGCTGGCCATGGAAATCATGGGGCACAACTCGCTGGCCTGGTTCAACGAACCGGGCGTGGTGCCGCCGCTGGAGCAGTGGGTGGCCTCGACGTTCAACTACAACCGCGCCACCACCATCTACGGCGGGTCGAACGAGATCCAGAAGAACATCATCGCCAAGCTGATCCTCGGCTTGCCAAGTTGAGAGCGAGACCATGCATTTCGAGCTGAGCGGCGATCAGAAGATGCTGGTGGAGACGGCTGCTTCCTTCGTGAAGAAGCAGTCGCCGGTCAACCGCGTGCGCGGCTTGCGAGACGACGACATCGGCTGGACCCGCGAGATGTGGCGGCAGATGGGCGAGCTCGGGTGGCTGGGCATCCTCTTCTCCGAGGAGGCCGGCGGCTTCGGGGGGAGCTTCCTCGACGCATCGCTCGTCCTCGAGCAGATCGGCACCACCCTGGTGCCCGAGCCGTACATTGCGTCGGTGATCCTCGCCGGCTCGGCGGTGGCGCGCGCCGCCGACCCGCGCCAGCAGCAGGCGCTGCTCGGCCCGATGATCGAGGGCAGCACCTCGCTCGCCCTGGCCTACGCGGAGACCGACAGCCGCTACGACCCGCTGGCCATCGGCACCCGCGCCGAGCCGCGTGGCAGCGACTGGAAGGTCACTGGCAAGAAGGTGTTCGTGCTCAACGGCCACGCCGCCGAGACGCTCATCGTCGCCGCGCGCAGCGGCGGCGCCAGCGGCGATCGCGAAGGCGTGAGCCTGTTCGCGGTCGACGCCAAGACCCCAGGCGTCACGGTGCGCCCGATCAAGACCATGGACGGCCACCACGCCGCCATGGTCGAGCTGGCCGGCGTGGAGCTCGGCGCCGACGCCCTGCTCGGCGCGGAGGGCGCTGCCGGCGCGGTGCTCGAGCAGGTGCTGGACCTCGGCGCCGCCGCGGCCTGCGCGGAGGGGACCGGGATCATGCGCACCGTGCTGGCCATGACCACCGACTACCTGCGCACCCGCGAGCAGTTCGGGGTCAAGATCGGCACCTTCCAGGCGCTGCAGCACCGCGCCGTGGACATGTTCATCGAGACCGAGCTCGGCAAGTCGACGGCCATCCTGGCCGCGCTCAAGGTCGAGGACCCCGACGCCGTGGAGCGCAAGACGGCGGTCAGCGCGGCCAAGGTGCAGCTGGCGGTGAGCGGGCGCTTCGTGACCCAGCAGTCGATCCAGCTCCACGGCGGCATCGGCGTCACCGACGAGCATGACGTCGGGCTCTACTTCAAGCGCATGCACGTGCTGAACAGCCTGTTCGGCGACGAGGAGTACCACCTGCGCCGCTTCGCCAACCTGCCCAGCTTCACCGCCAACCTCGACACGCCCGCGCGCAGCACCGCGGCCAGGTAGGCCTGGCGAACGGGTCGTGCCTCAGGCGTGCTGCTTGATCAGCAAGCCGGGCGCGACGGCGCGTCCCAGCCGCGACTCGGCGCCGCGGACCGACCACGCCGACGCCGGCTCGGTGTCGCGATCGTCGTTGTCGACGGCTCGGCCAATGTCCGCGGAGAGGTCGAGGAACCGGTCCAGCGTGGCGAAGGCGCGCGCGCGCAGGCGGACGAGGAGGGCCATGCGCTCGTCGTGCAGCATGTCCTCCGACCCCACCGTGCGCGTTTGGGGCAGCGCGCCCAGGCGGTCGTACTGGCGCACGATGCGGCCGCTCTTGAAGTGGAAGGTGCTGCTGGTGGCCTGCTCCACGGTGCGCGTCCCGCAGACGTACCGCGCCGACCACTCGGCGACGCCGGCCACGCTGTCGGCGTGCACCCGGCGCAGCGTCACCGAGCGCAGGTTCCCGCGCGCGCAGACCATCCTCCAGAACGCCGGCACGTGTGCCCCGGTGAGGCGGCCCAGGGCCACCGAGCTGTACTCCGCCTCGGGCGCGTAGCACGCGACCATGGAGCGGGCGTCCAGGGTGCCCAGGCTGGAGAAGAAGCGCTCGACGAGGGCGAGGTGGGCGGTCACGCGAGCGACGGCTGCAACCGACGAGCCACGGCCACGCCTCGGCATGCGTCCCCACTTCCGCGTCCGACGTGGGAAGCGGGGCGCCAGCCGGTGTGCGCCTGCCAACCTCGGGTTGGCGGCGGCGGGTTGCGCGTGCGCGAGGCTGCGCAGCGGATCCAGCGAATCAGGCGGAGGCGCGTTTGCGGCCGCGGAGCCGGGGCAGGCGATCGTCGACCGCCGGCCCGAAGAGGTACGCCCCCACGCGCCACACGTCCTGGTAGCGCTGCAGGAGCAGCGTCCACAGCCGGTCGCGCATCTCCCCGGCGTCCACGCCCGACACGCCGTTGCTGCCCGGCGAAGCGCCGCCGGACTGGAGCGCGCGCGCCAGCTCGCTGCCCAGCTCCGCCGCGGCGGCCAGCTTCTTGGCGGAGGGTGCGCGCTTCTTCTTGCCCTTGCCGGCGAGCCGCCGGGCGGCGTCGACGTGCGGGGCCAGGGCGCGCGCGAGCGTCACGCAGTCCTCGGCGACATCGACGGCCTCGTCGCCGCCGCGCACGGCGCTCATCGCCTCCTCGGAGATGAGGCCCTGCTCGGCGAGCGTGTCCGCCCAGCGCTGCATCTTCTTGCGCAGGCGGCGGGCGCGGCGGACGGTGCCCTCCCGCTGCTTGGCGACGCGCCTGGCGCGCTCCACCTCCAGCTCGGCGAACATCAGGCCCAGGGCGATCTCCCGACCCGGCGCAGCTCGGCGACGGGATGGCGCGGCAGCTCGGCGCCGATGGTCGCTTCGCGCTCGAGCACCGCCCGCACGCCGCGCCGCGCGCGGTCCCAGGCGCGCGCCGCGTCGCCGCGCATGCCGACCACGTCGCGGTGGTCGAGCGCGAGCGCCGCGCCGCTGAAGCTGTCGAACGCGCCCTGCGAGGGCGCGGCTGCTCGTCGTCGCCCGCGCTCTGGGCGCCTTCGCTACCACCCCGACGCCCGGCGTCCCCGTTCTGCTTCTTCGGCATCGGGCTGCTTTATTGGCCCCGCACGGTGCGGACAAGCGCGCTGATGCATTCCTCGGTGACGATCGTGTGACAGCGTCGACACGGGTGGGCCCGCCGTGGTGGGCAGGGCCACGCGCCGCGGACCGCGCACCGTTCGGCGACGCCAGCGCCGCGCGTCGGCTACGGGGCGGGGACGCGCTCGCGGATGGCGGCGACGGCCTTCTCCAGCTCGCCGTGGCGCTTGTAGCAGCAGGTGCCGGTCAGGGGCGTGCCCGGAGGAGGCAGCATCGACTCCAGCACCGCCAGCGCGCGTGCGTCGCCCTCCTTGCCGACGCGCGCGAACATGAACGGCCGGTGCTGGCAGGCAGCCCGCCGGAGCTCGAAGGCGGCACGCATCTGCGGCGTGGCGCGCTCCAGCGTCTCGGGGCGCGAGAGCACGGCGGCCGCGCGCGCGGCGCCGCGCGACAGGCCGCCTGCGGCATAGAGCTCGTAGAGGACGTCGAGGCCGTCGGCGCCTAGCTTGCTGGAGAGCGCGAAGTAGATGCGGTCGGCGTCGTCGCCGCCGGCGGTGCCGGCGGCCTCGGCCACCTTGGCCGCGGCGCGCTGCACGTCCTCGGCGCGGAACGCGCTCGGGTCGGTCTCGGCCAGCTCGACCAGCGCTGCGGGGCCGGCGGGGTCGCCGCTGGCGGCGGCGGCGATGAGCGTTCGGCGCAGCCCGTCGCTGGGCGCGCGGCTCTGCGGCGCGGCGGACGGCTGCGGTGCGATGGGGGCCGCCGCCACGGTGGCCGCCGCACCGGTGCCGGTGCCGGTGCCGGTGGATCGGGGCGCCGCGGTGGCCGCGGCCGCCGCGGCGGCCCGGCCGGCGCCGCACCGAGGCCCGCCGCGGGCAGCTCGGGCTCGCGCTGCACGACGATCACCGCCGCCAGGCCGACGATGACCAGCGCCAGCACACCGACGGCGATGCGCCAACCGCGCGTACCCCCGGCGTCGCCGCCGGGGCGCCCCAGCAACCGCGGCGTGTACGCGCCGTCGCGCGCGCTGCGCCGGCCCGGCACGCTGCTCGGTCGTGCGCGGCGCACGGTGGCGTCGGTCGGCCGACTGGGGGAGAACGAGGGCGCGCGCGAAGACCGCGGGGGCGGGGCGTCGGCCTCGGCTTCGCTGGTGTCCGGCAGCGACGGCGAGCGGGCCCCGATCACGGTGACCGGCAGGTCCCGGGACTGGCTGACCGCGCGCTCTCGCGCCGCCAGCGCGCCCGGCATGGCCTCCTCCAGCGCAGTCACCACCGCCGCGGCGTCGGGGTAGCGTTGCTGCGGGTCCTTCTCCAGGAGGTTGCGCACCACCGCCTCCAGCGCGTCGGGCACCACCACGTCCGGATTGCGCAGGCGCAGCGGAGGGGGCAGCTCGTTGCGGTGCTGCGCGAACAGCAGGCCCGGCTCGATGGCGTCGAACGGGTGCTTGCCGGCCAGCATCTCGTAGAGGATGACCCCGACGGCGTAGAGGTCGCTGCGCGGCTCGACCGCGCGCATCCCCAGCGCCGTCTCCGGCGCCATGTAGGCCACCGTGCCCATGACCACACCCGCGGCGGTGAGCGAGCGCCGCGAGATGTCCTCGTCCTGGGCGACGGGCACCAGCTTGCCGACCGGCACCTTGGCCAGCCCGAAGTCGATGAGCTTCACCAGGTCGTCCTGGCCCTCGACGAGCATGATGTTCCGCGGCTTCACGTCGCGATGGATGATCTCCTTGGCGTGCGCGGCGCCAAGCGCGGCCGCCATCTGCTTGGCGATCTTGGCCGCGCGCGCAGGCGGCACCGGCCCCCTCTTCATCACGTCGCTCAGGGTGACGCCGCGGATGTACTCCAGGACCAGGTAGTACGACTCGTCGTCGAAGGTGCCGAAGTCGCTGGCCGAGGCCACGTTGGGGTGGACGATGTGTGCGCCGGCCACCGCCTCGCGCTGGAAGCGCATCACCAGCTCGGGGAAGCCCTCGATCTCCGGGTGCAGGACCTTGATGGCCACCGCCTTGTGCATGTGCAGGTGCGCGGCGCGGTACACCGCGCCCATGCCGCCCATGGCCACCAGCTCGTCGATCCGGTACCGGCCCTCGATGGTGCGCCCGATCATCGATCGGGCGCGCTCCCGGGCGGCGGGGGAATTCGCCGGGTCCTCGAGCAGCGCGGGCCGCTGCGAGCTACGGCGTACGGACGAGGGCTTGGGCGTGGGCCTGGGAACCCTCACGGTGACCCCCGGCAAGGCACGGCAGGATGGTAGCGGGTGTAGGGCCGCGGTAACAGTTCGCCCATGGCCGATCTGCTGGAGACCGCTGGCGCCGCCGCGGCGCTGCTGGAGGAGACGGGGTATGTCTCGGTGGCCCGCAAGCGCGACGGGGTGGTGAGCCTGGAGCTCTGGAAGATCATCGACGGCCGGCAGCACGTCCTGCGTCACCCGGTGGAAGACGGGGTGGGGGACGCCCGTGCGCTGGCCGCGCTGTGCCACGCGCGCTTCGAGGCCGCGCTCCAGGCTCCGTAGAGGAGACACCCGGCGCCGCCGAGGGCGAGGGTTGAGCCCGTCGGCGGGCCGTCAGCCCCCATCCAGGATGTCGCGGGTGGTAGCGAAGGCACGCACAAGCGCGCTCGCGCCGTCCTCGCGCAACACCTCGAGATCCAGGCAGTAGGGGCCGAGCTTGCCGACCAGCCAGGAGCGCGTGCCGGGGTAGCCGCTCTCCACGCTGGTGTCGCGCGCGTCGAGGAGCACCGCGCCCTCGAACTCCCACCCTTCCATGCTCGCGCCCTCCACCTCGCGGCGCGAGCGGCGGAAGGCGACGCTGATCTCCGGCGCCTCGCCGGCGCCGGCGCGGGTCAGCGCGGGCGCGCTCACCCGCGCCTCGGGCGCGTCGCCGGCTGCCGGGCTCGGCAGGTGCTCGATGGCCCACCGGAGCTGGTGGTTCGGATCGATCGGTGCGCTCTCCACCATGAGGCGAGGCTAGTACACGCGCCGCGCACTCCGATACCGAAGAGAGCGCGGCTGGGGGCGGGCCCACGCGATTCGCTCGCCGGCGCCCACCTTGACCAGGGCCGGGGTCGAGGCCCAACATCCGCCGATGGTCGCGGCGGCGGAGCTCCTCCCAGCCAGGCCGGTCCGGCTCGGCCGCTGGACCGAGCAGGCGCGCCGCATCCTCGCCGAGCGCTACCTGACCCGCCACGACGGCGCGCTGGAGACTCCGGAGGACATGTGCTGGCGCGTGGCGCGTGCGGTGGCCGCCGCGGAGCGGGCCTGGGGGATGACCGACGAGGGCGTGGCCGAGCTGGCGGGTCGCTTCTACGACCTCATGGTGCGCGGGCTGTTCCTGCCGAACTCGCCGACGCTGATGAACGCCGGCAAGGGCAGCAAGCTGCAGTACTCGGCGTGCTACGTGCTGCCGATCGGCGATTCCATGGAGGAGATCTTCGACGCCGTGAAGGCGGCGGCGGTGGTGCACCAGAGCGGCGGCGGCACCGGCTTCTCCTTCTCGCGCCTGCGCCCGCGCGACTCGCTGGTGGCCTCCACCGGCGGTCGCTCCTCGGGCCCGGTCTCCTTCTTGCGCGTGTTCGACGGAGCCACCGAGGCCGTCAAGCAGGGCGGCACGCGTCGCGGCGCCAACATGGGCGTGCTGCGCGTCGACCACCCGGACGTGCTGGAGTTCGTGGAGTGCAAGCTCGACGGAAGCATCACCAACTTCAACATCTCGGTGGCAGTGAGCGACGCCTTCATGGGCGCGCTGGAGCGAGGCGAGAGCTACGCGCTGGTGGCGCCGCACACCGGTGAGACGGTGTCCCGTCTCGACGCGCGCCAGGTCTTCGCGCGCATTGCCCGCGCCGCCTGGCAGAGCGGTGACCCGGGTTTGATCTTCATCGATCGCATCAACGCCGGCCGCGCCAATCCCACGCCCGCGCTCGGGCTCATCGAGGCCACCAACCCGTGCGGTGAGCAGCCTCTGCTGCCCAACGAGGCGTGCAACCTGGGATCGATCGACGTGGCCAAGCTGGCTCGCCGCGAGGGCGACGGCTGGGGGATCGACTGGGACGAGCTGGCGCGCGTCACCCGGGAGGCGGCGCGGTTCCTCGACGACGTGATCGAGGTCAACCCGTACCCGCTGCCGGCCATCGACCGGGTCGTGAAGCAGAACCGCCGCATCGGCGTGGGGGTCATGGGCTTTGCCGACCTGCTCTTCCGCCTCGGCGTGCCCTACGACTCCGAGGCGGCGCTGGTCATCGCCGAGCGCGTCATGGAAGCCATCCAGCGCGACGGTCACCAGGAGTCGCAGCGCATGGCGGCGCAGCGCGGCGCCTTCCCGAGCTGGGCGAGCTCGATATACGGCCAGGGCGAGCCGCTGCGCAACGCGACGGTGACCACCATCGCCCCCACCGGCACCCTCTCCATCCTCGCCGGCTGCTCCTCGGGCATCGAGCCGGTGTTCGCGCTCTCCTTCACACACCGGGTCGGCGACCGCGTGCTGCCCTTCGTCAACCCGGTCTTCGAGCAGGTGGCGCGCGAGCGCGGCTTCTGGTCCGGGGAGCTCGGCGACGACGTGGCGCGCCGCGGGTCGGTGCAGGGCCTGGCGGCCGTGCCGGCCGACGTGCAACGGGTGTTCGTGACCGCGCACGAGGTGGCACTGGAGTGGCATGTGCTCCACCAGGCGGCGTTCCAGCGGTGGACGGACAACGGCGTCTCCAAGACCATCAACCTCCCCCACGAAGCCACCGTCGACGACGTGGCCCGCGCCTACATGCTGGCGTGGGAGCTCGGTTGCCTCGGGATCACCGTCTTCCGCGACGGATCGAAGCCGGGCGTGCTCAGCGTCGGCAGCGCGCCGGCCGTTCCCGCGCCACCGGCCGGCGCGAGCGCGGCGGCGGAAGGCGGCGCTGCCAGCCTGCTCGAGCGCCCGGCGGCGGATGCGCCGGCGCGCTCCTCGCGCGTGCTCGAGCCGCGTCCACCGAGCCTGAGTGGCACCACCTACCGCGTGGAGACGCCCCTCGGCACGGCGTACGTGGTGGTCAACGAGGACGCGGGCGGCGCGCCCTTCGAGGTGTTCGTCTCGGTGGGCAAGGCAGGGACCGACACCTCGGCGGTGGCAGAGGCCATCGGGCGGCTGGTCTCGCTGGCGCTGCGGGTGCCGTCGCCGGTGTCCGGGCGAGCCCGCCTGGGGGAGATCGTGGAGCAGCTCTCGGGCATCGGCGGCGCGCGGCCGCTGGGCTTCGGGAGCGAGCGCGTGCTCTCGCTGCCCGACGGCGTGGCGCGCGCGCTGGCCCGCCACCTCGGGAGCGAGCCGACGCGCAGCGGTGGTGACATCTGCCCCGATTGCGGAGCCGGCGCGCTGGCGCGCGAAGAGGGCTGCACCAAGTGCCACGCCTGCGGGTTCAGCGAGTGCTGAGCGCTTGCCTGGCCGGCCGACCGCGAGCCTCGACAGCTCGGTGGCCTCCTGGCGGAGCCTGGCTGGGCAGCGACCGCGGAGGCGCCGCGCGGTGCTGAACGAACCCCTGGCGGTGGTGCTTTTCCGGTCGGACGAGGTCCCGGCGCGCGCGCTGTCCTTCGGCTTCGCGCTCACCGCCGCGGGCAGCGACGTGCCCGACGCGCACCTTCTGGTGGCGCCGCTCCGCGCCGCGCCGGGCTGGTCGGTCGCCTTCTGGCAGGGCGGGTCCCGGCGTGCGCGCGGCGTGGGTTTCACCGTCGAGGACGAGATGGAGCACGCGCGCGAGCTGTTCGAGGACGAGCTGCCGCCGGGGCTGCTCGTACACCGCGCCGCGCGCGAGCTGGCCGGCGAGCGCGGCGACGATGGCCCGCCGCACCTCGGTCCGTCGGCGCCGGTCTACGCGCTGGTGCTGGAGGAGTCGCCGCTCTGCGACGACGGCTGGCGATTCGACGACCTGGGGGTCACGCGTCGGTTCCTACGCGACGGGGACGACGGCCTGGAGGCCGGCCACGAGCGCGCCGACGGCGCCGCCGTGGAGCCGGTGGCGCTGGAGATCCCCGACGCCGCCGGCGAAGACGAGGAGCGCAAGGAGGTCGCGCGCCTGGCCCTGATGCACGGCGGTGCGGCGATGATCGGCGCCGAGCTCGGCGTGCCGCTGGCGGCGGCGTTGATCGGCGCGCTCTACGAGGCCGACGTGAAGGTCCCGGTGCGCCTGGTCGAGCCGGGGCCGGAGAGCGCGGCGCGCGAGGCGGCGCGCCTGGTCCGTGTGCTCGGGCGCAGCGCGGGCCGTGGCGCCTTCGCCCCGGCGCTCATCGCCGGGGTCGAGCCGCCCGCCGCGTACCGCGCCTTCGCCGCCGCGTACGACTGGGCCGATCCCGGCGACGCTGCGGACCTCTATCGCGAGCTGGCCATCGGGCGCCTCGAGGGTGACCTGCGCTGGGCGCGGCCGGCAGAGGCGGAGGCGGCCGCGCGCGCCGAGGCCTGGGAAGCCTCGCGTGCGCGCGCGCTCTATCCGGTGGCGACGCTGCGCACCGGCCTCGGCAGCACCGGCAGCGAGCGCATCGTCGCGCTCGACGCCGACGGCTCCACGCTCTGGCTCGCACCACGGGACGCGCGCCAGGTGCCGCGGCTCGCCGGGCCGACGCTCACCGAGCTGCTCCGCTACCTGTCGCTCGGCTGGTCGCGCCGCGACGCCGCGGGCGCGCTGGTCATTGGTGCGCTCATGCTGCGGGCGCGCGTCCGCGCCGGCGATCCCTGACCGACGCAACGGCGGCGCCAGCCCTTGGCCGTTGCCGGTGACGATTTGCGCGGTATTCGTGTTCTCCCTGGCCCCGCTCGGTCGAGCCCGTACTGTCGGCCTCGTGCCCGGCTACGCCGCACACTCGCCCTGCGCAATTCACGGCCTTCACACTACTTCGCCGAGTCTTGCGTCAGGGTTTGCGTTGCGATGCGTAGGGTGTCGCTCATCGAGCTCTCGCCACGGTGCGAGGAAGCATGAGAACGACGTCGCCGGGGCATTGAAATGGTCCGGCGCAGACGCAGATTGCGTCGATAGCGCCCACGTAGCGACACCACCGTCCGAGAGCGATCGGGGGTGTGCCCTCCGCCGGCAGAAGGCAGGAAACCATGACCCGGATTCGAGTTGCGCGAGGTGGCGCGACCACGACGGCGATCCGCGCCGTGGCCGTCGAACCCCGAGCTCGCTGGCTGGCAGCCGCGGCGATCGCCGTCGCCGCGCTGGCGGGCGGATGTCAGGACGCGCCCGCGCGCGTCGTGCCCCTGAGCCACACGGTGGCCACTGCGACCGAGCAGGCTGTCGCCTGGGCGGGGCGGACGGCGGAGCACCTGTCCAGCACGCACGCGGCGCAGCCGCTCGAGCTCGTGCCCACCCTCGCCCTCGACGAGGCGACGGGCTCGGGGCCTTCGGCTCGCCAGGTCACCTCGCAGCAGAAGGCCATGGTCGCGCTCCCCGCGCCGCGCAAGCCGCGTCCTGCTCCGGTGCCGCCACCCCCACCGGTGGTCGAGGAGCCCGTGGTCGACGACGCCCCGGAGGTGCCGGCCGTTTCGGGTGATGGAACCGCGGGCACGGCGACGGGCTCGCCGAGTGGCGCCGGTCGCGCCCCCGCGCAGGTGGCACCCGCCCCTGGCGCCGCGCGTCTCGCGCGAGACGCCGCTGCGGCGACGCGATGGCGGCGGCCCGCACCTGTCGACGCCGGTCATCGTGGCCTCGAGTGTCGGCGCCATCGGACTGGCCATGGGCGCCCTCGGCGCCGGCTTCGGCGATGGGCCGGTCGAGCCGGCTTCGCCGTGGCGGGCGCCGGTATCGGCGCCGTCGGTCTGGCCACCGCCGGCATCCTCCTGCTCCTCCAGCCCGACGAGCCGGAGCCGCGGCGCGTCCAGGTCGGGGTCGGCCCCGGGGCAGTCGCCGTGCGCGGTGGATTCTAGTCGCCTGGAGAGGGACGCCTCCCCGGGCGCCTCTCTCTCGAGCTGCAGCGCGCCATCCAGGGACTAGAGCGTCAGTCCGAAGAGGAAGCGGTGCACGCTGTCGCCGGGATCGTCGAAGTCGAGCTGGAACGCATAGGAAGCGAAGAAGCCTGGTAGCTCGAGGCCCACGCCAGCCATGGGCCAGGCGCGGAAGTCGCTCGTCTCCTCGCGCACCGACCGCAGCCGCTGCTCGCAGCCCGTCCCGGTGCAGGTGCGGTCCACCAGCGCCAGCGTGCTGCGCTTGGTCTGCACGTGGTCTCGGGCGATGGCGCCGCCGCCACCGACGCTGACGTAGATGGGGATGGGGCTCTGCGTCACCACCCAGCGGTGGTGCAGATCGAGCTCGCCGGACATGCGCGTCGACGAGCGATCGAGGACACCGAGCGGCTCGTCGTCCTGGTCCCAGAGCACCGCGAAGCGCGCGGTGGTGGCCCAGCGATCGAAGGCCACGATGCCCAGCCCCAGCGAGAAGCCGAGATACTGTCGGTCGGGCGTGATCTGCCAGGCCAGCGCGGCCATCGGCCCGGCGCCGATCCAGCGCCCGAGGTAACGGCCTTGCTTGCCGATCTCCTTGGTCAGCTCCTGCAGGCGCTTCACCGGGATGATGAATCCGAGGCCCTCGGCTTGCAGCTTGGCGGAGATGACGCCGAGCACGCGACCGTCGCAGCCCAGCAGCGGTCCGCCGGAGTTGCCGGGGTTGATGGCGGCGTCGGTCTGCAAGAGCTCGGGGCTCTTGCCGCTCAGGATGCCCTGGCTCACGCTCCAGCTGAGCAAGCCCTTCAGGCGCCGGTCGAACTGGCTGAGCGTGGCGTAGGGGTGGCCGATGACCAGCACCGGCGTGCCCAGGGTCACGTTGACGCTGTCGCCGGGCGGCAGCGGACCGACCGTGGCCGGCTCGGCCAGCTCGAGGATGGCCAGGTCGTTGTCGGGATCGACCACCACCACCTCGGCCTCGATCTGGCGGCCGTCGACGAGCGTCACCTTGACGTCGCGGCCGATCTCCACGACGTGGAACGCCGTCGCCACGTGGCGCGGCGAGTGGAAGACGAACCCGGCGCCGGTGCCGCCGACGCTGTCGATGCGCACCACCGCGTCGCGGCTCGAGCGGTAAACGCGCGAGAACCACAGCGGGTCGCAGCCGTGCGCCTCCGCGGCTGGAGCGCTCATCGCCGTCACCGCCGCCTCGGGTCGGAGCGGCGGCGCCGGTGGCGGGAGCTGCGGATGGGCCGGCGGGTCGGTGGCGTTCGGCGGCTCCGGCGCCTTCGGCTGTGCGGGCGGCTGCGGGTGGGCGGGCGGTGGCTGCGGCTGGGACTTTGCGGGCGGCTGCAGCTGCGGCGGCGCGACCGGCTGGCCCTGCGCGACCCGCGTCGACGCGCAGAGCAGCACGACGATCGAAGCAAGGACGCCCGGCGCGGCACGCATCGGCGGCACGGTAGCATCGCCGAGCGTCAGCCGGTCACGCGGCGAGCGCTGCCGAGCAGCTCCGCGACGCGCGCCAGGTCGTCCCGGAGTGCGGCGCGTACGTCGGCGGCGTGAGCTTCGCTGTCGGCCCGGAGCACGGCGGATGGGTGGTAGGTGGCCAGCGAGATCGGCGCCCAGCTGGTGTGGAAGACGCGCCCGCGCGCGCGCGTGAGGCGGAACGTCTTGCCGAACAGCGCCTGCGCCGCCGAGGCACCCAGGCACACCACCGCCTCGGGACGGAGCGCCTCCAGCTCGCCGAGGAGCCACCCCTTGCACATCTCGATCTCGCGCTGGCTCGGCCGGGAGTGGATGCGCTTCTTGCCGCGCGGCTCCCACTTGAAGTGCTTGACCGCGTTGGTCACCCAGATGCTCTGCCGCGAGAGGCCGACCTCGGTGAGCACGCCATCGAGCACCTTGCCCGCCGGGCCGACGAAGGGGCGGCCGGCGAGGTCCTCCTGGTCGCCGGGCTGCTCGCCGACCAGCACCAGGCGCGCGTCGCTCGGGCCCTCGCCGAACGCCGTCCGGGTGGCATTGCGGTGGATGTCGCATCCCTGGCAGCCGCGCGCCGCCTCGCGCAGCGCCACCAGGCTGCGATCGTCGGGGAGCTGGAGCACCGGGAGCACGCGCGGCGCGGGCGTGCGCATCTGATCGGCGCGCGCCGGAGCGCCGCGCACCAGCTCGGCGATCTCGGTCGCCTCCGGGAGCGCGGCCCAGCGCCGCACCGGCAGCTCCGCCACCATGGCTTTCACCCGCAGCCGCGCCGGGTTGAAGGTGGCCCGGTAGTACGCGCGCCAGAGCGCGGCCATCTCGTCGGAGCGCGGCGCGTCCCGGCCCGGCACGCCTGGACCGAGGCCGAGCGTCTCGCCGTCCCAGTGCAGGGAGACTTCGGGCCCGAGTATCGACCAGCGCATGCTGCGGAAGCGTTCGACGAAGAATGGCGCCGCCAGCTCGACGATGTGGTGATCGGTGCGGTACCAGGCCACCCAGCGCTCGACGCCGTCTTCCTCGAGCCGCGCGAAGCGCACGAAGGCGGTCATCTGGTGGACGTCGCGTCGCACCGCGGCCTCCAGTGCCCGCGCGCGGTGCACGTCCGGGTCGCCGCTCACCTCCCACAGCGCGCTGCCCTCCTGGCGCAGCCGCCAGAGGAGTCGATAGAGCAGCGCCCATCGACCCGCGTCGCGGTGGCAGGCCACACGGCGCGCGGTCTCCAGGAAGGCGCGCGGCACGCGCGTGCTCCCTCCATGCGCTGGCGCCAGGGCAGCCACCGGCGCCTCGGCAGCCACCGGCGCCTCGGCAGCCACCTGCGCGTCGTCGGCAGCGGCATCCGCTGCGGCCGGCGCGGCGCCGGGCCCGAGGGCGAGCTGCCCGGAGCCGTCGTCCCACTCCACCCGCTCGGGCGGCACGCCGCGCGCAAGCAGGCGGCGCGCCTCGGCGCGCCAGCCCTGGAAGCTCGTCACCGGCGCGATGCGCACCGAGAGCGGCATGTGCGCGGTGGTGGCGGCCACCTCAGCGCTCCGCCGGCCGTGCGGCGAGCCCCGCGAAGAGGTCGAGCTGCTCCGCCGGCGCGAGCTGCGCCCGCAGGTCGAGCCGATCGACGGCGCCCTGCGCGGGCGCGCCGTCGGCGGTGATCAGGAACGGTCCGGCCTTGCGGAGGCGGACCTGGAGGCGGCTCAGGTGCTCGGTGCGGATGGCGCGCACCCGGCGCATGCGCAGGATCCGGTCCACGTTGCGGACGCCGAGGCCGGGGACGCGCAGCAACAGCTCGCGCGGGGCGGTGTTCACGGCGACGGGGAACCAGCCGCGGTTGCGCAGGGCCCAGGCCAGCTTGGGGTCCACCTCCAGGTCGAGGTTCGGCGCCTCCGCAGGCACGATCTCGTGGAGCGCGAAGGCGTTTTCGCGCAGCAGCCATGCTGCCTGATAGAGGCGGTGCTCGCGCACCAGCGCCGGCGGCTTGCGCGGCAGCAGGGCGGCCGCCTTGTCCACCGGGCTGTACGCCGAATAGTAGACGCGGCGCAGGTCGTGCGCGCGATAGAGCCGGTCGGCGGTGCCTAGGATCTCCGCGTCGGCAGTGTCGGTGGCGCCGACGACCATCTGCGTGCTCTGCCCAGCCGGCGCGAAGGCCGGTGCGCGGTGCCGCCTGCGCGCCTCGCCGGTGGCCTCGTCGCGTCGCGCGCGGATGCGGCTCATCAGCCGCTCGGCGCCGACGATGGTCTTGTCCGGGGCGAGCTGGTCGAGCTCGCGCTGGTTGGCCATCTCCACGTTGACGCTGAGGCGGTCGGCGTACCGGCCGGCGGCGGCGATGAGCTCGTCGCTGACGCCGGGCGCGGCCTTGAGGTGGATGTACCCACGGAAGCCATGAGCTTCGCGCAGCGTGCGCGCCACGGCGATGAGCTCCTCCATGGTCCGGTCAGGGCTGTTGATCACGCCCGAGCTCAGGAAGAGGCCCTCCACGTAGTTGCGCCGGTAGAAGTCCAGGAGCAGACGCACCACCTCGTCGGGCGTGAAGCGGGCACGCGGTGCGTCGCTCGACATGCGGCTGTCGCAGTAAAGGCAGTCGTAGATGCAGTGGTTGGTGAGCAGCACCTTCAGCAACGACACGCAGCGCCCGTCGGGCGTGTAGCTGTGACAGATGCCGCTGGGCTGCGTGCTCCCGAGGCCGTTGGCCGAGCCGCCGCGACGCGAGCCGCTGCTCGCGCACGACGCGTCGTACTTTGCGGCGTCGGCGAGGATCGCCAGCTTGGCCATCACGTCCATCGAAGGAGCACCGTTCATGGTGGTCGGAGGTCTCCGCGGCAAGCGGGCGATCACCCATCTTCGTGCATCGGCAGCTGTCCAACGTTGCGGCGGAGCTGTCACGCGGGTCCGCGCGCGGGTTGCCTCACGCGTGCGCGCGACGTGCCGGCGGAGCGCCGCGCGCTCAGACGCGGAGCAATGCGCCGCGGGCCGGCTCGCCGGTGGCCCGGGAGATGGCCTCGGCGTAGATGCGGACCTGCGTGTCGTAGCCGTGCGGCTCGGCGACCAGCTCGACGTCGGTCTTGAAGTCCACCACCACCCAGCACCGTCCGGCGCTCGTCTCCTCTTGGAAGCAGAGATCGATGACGCCCTCGATCAGGGCGCCGTCGGGCGCGCGGACCATCACCGGCACCTCGCGGCGACAGGCGCCGGTCTTCGCCGCTGTGGCAGCGGCGCGCAGCAGCGGGTGGGCGAGGGCGCGCTCCGCGGCGTGGGTCGCCGCGGCCACCTCCTCCGGGCTGCAGCCGAGCAGGCGGCCCACCGCGGCGCCGGTGGCGGCGACGGCACCGTCAGCGGCGTCGAGATCGACCTCGGCGAGGAGCGCATGCACCAGCGTGCCGAAGCGCTTGCCATGCGGCCGGCTGCGGCGATCGCCGACGTCGACGTCGAGGTGCTCGACCGGCGCCGCCGCGGGGAAGGGTGCGCCGGGCAGGGCGCCTGCCGCGCCGGCGCCTGCGGTGCTCGGCTCCAGCGCCGCTAGGCCGCCGGCGATCACCGCGCCGGCGACCTCGGTGGCCGAGCGCACGCGGCGCGAGGGCACGGCGCCGGCGGCGAGCAG
Source organism: Polyangiaceae bacterium (assembly GCA_037720395.1). Taxonomy (GTDB): domain Bacteria; phylum Myxococcota_A; class Polyangia; order Polyangiales; family Polyangiaceae; genus JBBJMR01. Next base: position 39,583 of record JBBJMR010000003.1, on the reverse strand, counting down.
CCCGCTGCGCCGCAGCTGCCAGTCGGCGTGCGCGCGCTCGCCGCGCTCGCTGGAGATCAGGGTCTCGTCGGCGGCGAGGATGCTCTGCTGGCGCAGGCCGACGTCGCCGTCCACCTCGAGCGGCAGCACGTTCGGGTCCCACCAGACGACGCGGTGCGAGCCGGCCGCCGGCTGGTGCTCACCGGGCGCCACCGACCAGGTGGATCGCGCTCCACGTTGAGGCGCCAGGAGGCGACGCTGTCGAGACCGAAGGCGGGGCAGCCGCGCGCCGGCGCCGGGGAGCGCCGCCGCGCGCTCGGCGGGAGGATGGCCGCATCGAGGATGCTCAGCCAGCCCTCGAGCGGAGCGTCGCCGACGACGGGGACCACCAGCAGGTCGCGCGCGCGCGTGGCGGCCACATAGGCCAGGCGCACCGCCTCCTCGTCGTCGCGCTCCAGCACCTCGTCGGCGTGCTCCAGCAACTCGCGCGGTGCCAGGCCGGTCAGCGCCTCGGCCCAGATGCGCTGTCCGACGTCGACCCAGCGCGTGGGCTTCTCGTGTCGCGGCGGCGCGGTGGGGTCGACGAGGACGACCACCGGGAACTCCAGCCCCTTGGCCTTGTGGACGGTCATCATGCGCACGCCCTCGGCGCCCTCCTCTACCACCGGCGCATCGGAGGAGACGTGCGCGGACGCCTCGTCCTCGAGGCGCTCCACGAAGGCGCGGAACGACGCCGCGCCGCCGGCCTCGAAGCGACGCCCGAGGTCCATGACCCGCAGGACGTTGGCCAGCGCCTGCTCACCGGTGGGCCAGATGGCGAAGCCGGCATGCGCGCGCGTGGCCTCGAGCAGGCGTCCGACCGTGTCGGCCACCGGGCGCGCGTTGCGACCGATGTGCAGGCGGCCGAGGATCTCCAGCGCCGCGGCCACATCGTGCACCGCGGCCGGGAGCGCGGCCAGGTCGTGGCGGCGCAGCGGGTGCAGGCCGCCGGCGGCCTCGCGGAAGGCGAGGAGCACGTCGTCGCCGAGCGCGAACATGGGCCCGTGCAGGGTGGCGTAGACGCGCAGCTCGTCGTCCGGCCATTCGATGGCGGTCAGCGCGTTGCGCAGCGCCAGCACCTCCTCGCGCTCGTGGTACGAGCGGCCGCCGACCAGCACGTGCGGCAGGCGGCGCGCCTCCAGCGCGCGCACGTAGGGGCGCGTCACGTCCTCGCCCCAGCTCTGGAAGCGCTTGAAGAGCAGGCACACGTGCCGGGCCTCGATGGGCACCAGCGCGTCGGGGCGCTCGCGCTCGCTCACCGTCCAGCCGCTGTGGTTCACCAGCCACTCGACGAAGGCGCCCACCGCGTCCGGGAACGAGTCCTGGATGGCGTCCTTGTAGACCTTGCCGTACTTGCCGTACGGCGCGGGCACCGGCAGCGCCACCACCGAGGGCCGGTCCACCGGCTCGGCGCGCGCTGGCGAGAGCGGCACCCAGTCGGCCTGCGTGCCGCCGCGCATGTGCGGTTCGAAGGCGGCGTTGACCACGCCCTGCAGTCCGGGCACGCCGCGGAAGCTGGTGGTCAGGTAGAGCACCTCGGCACCGCCCTGGAGCATGCGCGCCTTGGTGGCCTGGTAGAGCGCCACGTCGGCGCGGCGGAAGCGGTAAATGCTCTGCTTCGGGTCACCGACGAGGAAGAGCTTCCCCGGCAGCGGTACCACGCGCGTCCAGTCGCTCTCGGCGTGATCGCGCGAGGCGAGCAGAAGCAGGATCTCCGCCTGCAGCGGGTCGGTGTCCTGGAACTCGTCGACGAAGATGTGGCAGATGCGCGCGCCGAGCTCGGCGCGGACCTCGGCGCTACCACGCACCAGGTCGCGGGTGAGCAGGAGCAGGTCGTGGAAGTCGACCACGCCGGCGCGCGCCTTGCGTGCCTGGAACTGCTCCACCAGCGGCCAGAGCTCGACGAAGAGGCAGGCGGCGAGGTCCGCAGACGAGTCCTGGACGAAGCCGCGGATGAGGGCTTCGAGCTGGCGCTTGGTGCTCAGCACCAGCTCGCGCTCGATGCCCGGGCCGAAGCGCTGGCCGCGCCCCTCCTTGCGCCACTCCGGCCAGCGCGCGATCTCGGCCAGCTCCGCCTCGAGCCCGTCGTGATCGCGGCCGCGGTCGCGCACCTGCTCGATGCGCGCCAGCTCCTCGCGGTAGCGGGCCAGCTTGTCGACGCATTGCCCGAGCCAGTCGTCCTTGCGGCTGGCGCGGCCGGCGAAGGTGGCGAGCTCGGGCATGGCATGGTCGACGATGGCGTCGATGGCCGCCTCGCGCGGCCAGGGGTCGCGGCGCCACCGGCCGTCGAAGTCGCGCTGGGCGGCGAGCTTGAAGGCCGCCTCGCGCAGGCGCGCACGCGGCCCGCCCTCTCCGCGTGCCCGCTGGCGGAGCACGCGGCGCACACCCTCGCCGGGCGCGGCGAGCACGCGCCCGAACCAGCCGTCGAAGACCTCGTCGAAGATGCGGCGAGCCTCGTCCTCGGCGACGACCTCGAAGAGTGGATCGACGGCGGCCTCCACCGGGCGCTCGCGCAAGAGCTCGGCGCAGAGCGCGTGGATGGTGCCGATGCGCGCCACCTCCAGCTCGGCCAGCGCGGCGTCGAGGCGGGCGCGCTCCTCGCTGTTCGTGCTCGGCGCGGTGCGCTGCTGCTCGATGGCTTCGCGCAGCCGCAGCTTCATCTCCCCGGCGGCCTTCTCGGTGAAGGTCACCGCCACCATGCGCGAGAGGGTGCCGCAGCCACCGCGCAGCACGGCCAGCATGCGCGCTACCAGCTCGGTCGTCTTGCCGGTGCCCGCCGCGGCCTCGACTACCAGCGTGGCCGAGAGGTCCTCGCGGATGCGGCGCCGTGCCTCGGCGTCGGCGAGCGGCCGGGTGGCGGGAGGGGGTGGAGCGGCGGCAGGATGCGGCGGGCTGCTGCTCATGGCATCTCGCGCAGCTTCTTGAGGCGCGCCAGGCGCGCCTTCGGCTTGCGCCCGGTGCGCTGCTCCTCGTACGGCCCGCAGACCACCGCGTAGTCGCAGTACTTGCAGGCGCCCTGGCGCGGCGCTGCGGGCAGGAACGGCTCGGCGAGCGCGCCGCGCAGCGCGTCGGCGAGTGCCTCGGCGCCCTCGCGCGCGTGGCTGTCGAGCGGGATGTCGACCTCGCTGAAGCCGCCGGTGGCGGTGGCGTAGTACAGGCGCCCGCTCTCCACCGTCGAGCCGCGGAAGAGCTTCTCCAGCGCCAGCGCGTAGAGCACCGGCTGCAGCATCTCGCCGCCGCCGATGACCATGCCCGTCTCGCCGCGGCGGCCGGTCTTGTGATCGGTGGCGCGCAGGTTGCCACCCCCGCGTCCTCCGAGTCGCCGGGGCGGCGCTCGACGAGATCGATGGATCCGCGCAGCTGGATGCCGCAGTCGAGCGGCACGGCCTCGGCGCGGCTGCCGGGATCGGCGCGGCGCGCTGCGCGCCGAGGCCGAAGGAGAGCTCGAAGCGGAGCGGCGACCACTCCGGGGTCTCGGCGGTGCGCCGCAGCCACTCGCGCAGGTCGGCGCCGACGCTGACGATGGCGTCGTCCCAGACGCGCTGGATGGCCGGGGCCAGGCGCTCCTCGGCGCTGGTGGCCACGCGCTTCAGTACGGCGTCCAGGCGTCGCTGGGCCTCGCCGAGGCGCTGCGGGGTCACCGGCAAGAGGTCGTCGTCGCGCAGCGCGCTGAGCAGCTCGAACTGCACCGCGTGGACGAGCGAGCCGCGCTCGAGTGGGCCGAGCTCCTCGATGGCCTCCGGGGCCTCGCGCGGAGCGAGGCGATGGATGGCCTGCAGGAAGAAACGGTAGGGGCAGGCGGCGTAGTTCTGCAGCGCCGTAGGCGAGAAGGAGCGGCTGTCCAGCTGGTGTCGCGCCAGCGCCGCGCGCGCCTCGGGGATGGGATCGACCAGGCCGTCGCTCGACTTCCACGCGTTCTTCAGCCAGCGGCGTGCGCGGAAGCGCAGCGCGCGCGCCAGGTGCACGTTGGTGGAGAGCAGGTAGCGGGCTGTGCCCACCGTCTCGGGCTCGGGGCGGGTGAAGATGTCGGCGAGCAGCGCCAGGTCGTGCTCGGCGGCGTCGATGGCGTCCAGCGGTCGCTGCGGCGCGGGCCAGCCGATGCGGCTGGCGCCGCCCTGCGCGCGCTCGGCGTTGCGCATCAGGACGTCGAAGCCCGGCAGCTGCCCCTCGGCGGCGCGCACCACCTCCAGCCCGTAGAAGGAGGGCACGCGCGGCCGCGCCTGGTCGAGATCCACACGCGGGTAGGAAAGCACCAGCCGCCCGCGCGTGGCGCCGACGGCGAGGTGCAGCAGCAGCCGCGCGTCGGCGACGCGATCGGCGTTCGTGCGCAGGCCGAGGGCCAGGCGGTCGGCGTCGCGGAGGATGGGCTCCTCGCCGACCTTCTGGGGGAAGACGCGCTCGGCCAGGCCGGGCACCAGCACCACGTCGAACGACAGCCCGCGCGCCGCCTCCACCGGCGCCACCAGCACGCGCCCCGCACGCCGACCGTCGGCCGCGATACCACCTCGCCGAGGCGTTCGGCGAGCACCCGGCGCACCTCGCCGAGCTCGACCGGGCCGACCTCGGCCATCGGCGCCAGCTCGGCGAGCACCGAGAGCACGCGCGTCGGATCGCGCAGCGCGCGCGGTGCCAGCGCTGCCAGCGCCTCCAGCCATTCGCCCCAGCGCGCCCGCTCCGGCAGCGTGGCCAGCTCGTCGAGCAGCGGCAGGGCGAATGCCTCGAGGTTGCCGAGCATGGCCATGTCGCGGCGGATGCTCTCCACGCCATCGCCGCCGGTGGCCTGCGCGGTGGCCAGCTTGTCGGCCAGCTCGCCGGCCAGGCCGCGCAGCCGCCGCTGCCAGCGGTTGCTTCCTCCGATGACCGCGGCGTCGACGATGAGGCGCTCCCAGCGGCGCGGGGCGCGGAGGTTGCCGCTGACCGCCGGGACTGCCTCGGGATCGTCGGGCAGCGGCGTGGCGCCGCTCGGCGGCGGCGGCTCGAGGTCTTCGCGCTCTTCCTCCTCGCGCGCCACCCGCGCCGGCAACAGCTCGTCCTCGGGCGGCACCCAGCGCGGTGCCTCGGGCGCCACGGCCGACGGCTTGCCGTCCCCGGCGAGCTCCGGGACCTGCCCCAGGGAGAGGTACTCCGCGAAACGCCGCGCCGAGAGGCCCTCGGCGACGCAGGCCAGGAGCGCGAGCATGGCCCGGCCGGTGGGGTCGGGGCGGCGCGAGCCGCGCTCGAACCAGGCGGGGATGCCGGCGCGGCGCAGCGCTTCGCCGAGGTGCGCGCGGTAAGCGCCCGGCGCGCGAAGCAGCACGGCCATGCGATCGAAGGGAACGCCGCGCTCGGCCTCGCGGTGCAGCACGCGCGCCAGCTCCACGCACTCGCGGCTCTCGCCAGGCGCCGAGAGCACGGTGACTGCGTCCGGCTCCTCGGCACCGCTCGGGGCGGCGCTGGCGAAGAGATACGTTTGCACGTTGGCCACCGCGGTGGCTGGCGCGCCAGGTTCGCCAGTCGGCGCGTCCTCGATGGTCACGCCGAGCGCCGCGGCCAGCGCCGCGCTCCTCGGCTCCTCGCCGCGCGGGACGACGGCCAGCGCGGTGCGCGCACGCGAGGCCAGCGCCGCGGCGAGGTGCAGCTCCACGCGCGAGGCCAGCGGCACATCGAGCAGCAGCAGCGGCAGGCCGAGCAGCGGATGCGCGGCGGCGTCGCGCGCGCGCCGGGTGGCGATGGCCAGCACTTCGGCGCGATCGACGCAGCCCGGCGGCGCGGCGCGCCTCCTGGAAGGCCAGGTAGAGGGGCGCCAGCTCGCGCGCGGGCGCCGACGCATGGCTGGACAACGCATCGGGCCCGACCGCGGCCATGCGCAGCTCGAGGAAGGTGGCCGCGAGCGCGCGCGGCAGGCCGGGGCGATCGGCGATGGCCGCGAAGCGCCCCAGGGTGCGCCGGCCCTCCGCGCTGGCGGCGAGACCGAAGACCACACGTGCCGCGAGCGCCTCCAGCACCAGGTGGCTCGCCGGGGTCGAACCGCTCGCGGCCATCTCCGGCCCGGCCAGGGCCGTGGCCAGCCGGAGCAGCGTGGTCCGGTGCCATCCGAAGCTGGCTTGCGCCGGGCTGCGCTCGAGCGCCGCGCGGCACAGCTCCGAGGCGGCGTCGAGGCCGTGCCCGACCACCACCACCTCGCTCGCCGCGCCCTGCGCCGCGAGCCAGCCGGCGGCGCGCTCCAGGCGCACCGCGGCGCGTGCGCAGCGAACGATGGCGCGCTGGTCCCCCGCCGGCCGCGCGTCTTGCGGCGTCACGCGCGCATCAAAGCAGGCTGGTTGCGCGCGAGCAAATGCGGCCGGACATAGAATTGCGTAGGGCGAGCGTGCGGCGCAGCCGGGCGCCGCGCCGTCGATGCGGCTCGACCGAGCCCCGCAGGGCGAGGCAGAACACGAACGGTCGTGTCGGCCTTGCAGAGCACACCGACGAGCGCGGACTCGGCGCTGACCCTGACGACTAGATCCCCACCACGTCGGAGTGCTTCTTGAGGAGGTACCGCAGGCGCACCGTGGTGTGACCGAACGGCGGCAGCGTCACCTGCCACTGCACGAAGCCGCGCTCGTCGGCGCGCTGCGCGTCGGTCGTCTCCTTGCCCACCACGGTGATCTGCACCTTCTCGATCTCCGAGACCGGGACGCGCTCGGTGACGCGCAGCGATCGCTCGGCGGGGCCGAGGTTGGAGAGGTGAACCTTGACCTCCTGGGCGCGTGTCATCCAGGAGCCGATGAGGTTGCTCTCCTCCTTGAGGTGCTCGACCTCTCGCTGCACGCGCAGGCTGCCCTCCGGCCCCCAGCCGAGGGCGAAGCGCTCGCCGGGCGCCACGTAGAGCACGCTGGTGCGGCCGGCCAGGCCGCCGCCGCGCACCAGATCGACCGGGCCGGCGAGGATGGGGTGCTTGCCGGTGTTGGTCTGGGTGCTCTTCAGGATCACCGCTGCGGCCAGCTCGGGAAAGGAGGCCAGCTCGACCTGCGCTGGCGCGCTCGACTCGTGGAGCGGCACGAGGTGCGGCCTGCCGTCGCTGGGCACGGTGACCGGGTGCGCGGCCGCCAGGCGCTGCGGCTCACCGCCGTCGTCGATGCCCGGCAAGCCCTCGGCGCGCTCTTCCCCGCGCCCGAGCCCGGTCTGCTCGATGCGCTGCTCGCGTTCCTGCACCACCAGCGCCGGGCTCTTGCGTGTCACGCCCAGCAGGTCATCGGCTAGCAACGGCGGCTCGGCGCCGAGCGAGAGGCGCTCGGTGGAGAAGCACAGCTCGACGTCGGTCCAGTCCTCCCCGGTGGCCTGCCAGGCGCAGCCCGCGCTCTGGAAGCGGACCTCGGCATCCCCGCCGGCACCGAGGCTCAGCTCGGCGGTGTGGCGCGGTCGCCAGCAAGCCGCGGGGACCACGTAGGAGACCTCGACCTCGTGCTCGCCGGCGCGGGCCGCGCCGAGGTCGATCTCCAGCCACGCGCCGTTGCGCGCGGTGGCCGGCTCCACCGCCGAGCGACGATGCCGCTTGCGCTCCAGCGCCTCGGCCAGCTCGGCCAGCTCCAGATCGAGGTCGGTGATGCGGCGGGAGACGGCACGCTCCTCGTCGGCGAGTGCGTCCAGGGTCGCGTTCCACGTCTCCGGCACGGGGCGATCCCAGGCCACGTCGTCGGCGATCTCGTCCAGGGTGAGCTCGGTGACCTGGCCCATGCCCTGGAGCTCATGCACGTTCACCGCCCGCTGCGCGGCGGCGCGCGCCTGCTGCGCCTCCAGGCCGGCGATCTCCTCGTCGAGCAGGCGCACCGCCTCCTGGTTATCCTCGCGGGCGATGCGCCGCAGCCGTCGCAGGCGCACATCGTGGACCTCGGCCACCGCCGCCGCATCGCCGGCGACCGCGGCGCGCGCGGTCAGCGTCTTGTCGCTGATCACCGGGCTGACGTCGGCGACGCGCAGGCGGCACGGGCCCTCCTCGAGCGAGACCTTGCCGCGGCGTGTGACGTGGGCGCGATCCTCCAGGAGGAGGACGGCGCGCACCGGCAGCAGCACGTCGCGGCGCTCGGCGACGTCGTTCATCGCTCCCTCCGGTTGCCGCCGACGAGCTCGTTCTTGGAGGAGATCTTGACGACGTAGGAGACGCGAAGACGCTCGCGCTTGCCGGGCTCGATCTGCACGCGCCACCGGTGGCCGCCCTCGATGCGGGCCTCCTCTTGCTGCCAGGGCCGCCAGGGCGGCTCGACCTCGGTGACCTCGATCTTGATGTCCGACTCGTCGGTCTGCAGCGTCGGCAAGCGCTCCCGGACCTCGACGTCGGCAAGCTCGGCGCGGTGGCTCACCAGGTCGATCTCGATGGTGTGACGGAGCGCGAGCGAGCCACCCATCAGCCCGGTGGATTGCTCGACGTAGGTCGTGTTCCTCGAGGCCTTGACCGAGGGGTCGACGCCCAGGCCGAGGCGCAGCTTTCCGTGCGGTGCGGTCACGCGTAGCTCGGTGGCCAGCAGGTAGTCGTCGCCGAGGTAGACGTCCGCAGGGCCGCGCAACAGCGGTGCATCGAGCGGGTTCTCGACCTCCGCGAAGCGGAAGACATCCGACGACTCGCGGGGAACCACCACGTGGAACAGATCCACCGGCGCGTTCGCGGCGCTGAGGGCGATGGAGTGGAAGTCGCCGTCGGAAGGGACGTCGACCGGCGCGTCGCTGCGATAGATGTAATCGAAGCCGCCCTGCGACGAGGGGAAGGTGTGGCGCGGCGGCGGGTGGCGCGTCCCGGCGGCGCGGGCAGCGGTGACCTCGCGGTCGACGGCGAGCAGCGTCTCGCGGGTGAGCACCACCTTCTGGCGCACGAACAGCTCCAGGTACGCCTCGGTGCGCTGGGCCAGGATGAGATGGCCTCGTCCGGGGTCGTCCGGGCCGGGCATGCGCAGATCGCCATAGGCCAGCAGCTGCTCCTCGGCGCGCACGCCGGTCGCGCGCCCCTCCTCCTCCTGCGCCTGCGCCAGATCGAGGACCATGCCCTCCTCGTGCATGTCGCTCTGCCGCCTGCCCGCGCGCCGCGAGACGACCTCGCCGGATCGTTTGCGCGCAGACGCAGGCATCGCCGGCGGAGGGCCGAAGCCTCGCGCCAACGGCGCGGCGATGCCCTGCGGCGCGATGCCACCGTAGCCGGCAGCGGCTGCCGGCGGCGCCATCATCGACGCGGACATGGGCATTGCGCTCCGCGGTCGGGGCGTGCTGAACGCGGCCACCGACATGGCACCCGACTCCGACATGGCCTCCGACGTGGGCTCCGACGTGAATCGAGGCATGGCTGCCAGCGGCTCGGCGCGCCCCACCGCGGTCACCGTGTCCTCCTCGTCGAGGTCCTCCTCCGGCGCCAGCGCGGCGACGACGGTCCGGTCCTCGTCGAAGGCGCGGTCGTAGTCGGCGAAGAGCTCGGCGGCGTCCGCGGGCAGCGGGCGCCAGCCGGGCTTCGGCACCGGCGGTTGGGCCCGCCCGATGCGCAGCGTGGCCAGCTCGGGCAGATCGGTGAACCGCTGCGCCTCCGCGGTGGAGAGCGAAAGCGCCACGCCGGTCCAGTCCTCGCCGCTGCGCTGCGAGACCACCGCGCGCACCGCCAGGCGGGCGTGCTTGCCGGAGCGGTCGATGCGCAGCGAGTACGCCGGGGCCCAGCGCGCGCCGGGGACCAGGTACTCGACCACCAGGCGCCCCGCCGCCATGGCGCCGCCATCTCCGCGCCGGCCCAGCGTGACCACCACCGCTTTGCGCAGCTCGTCGGCCTTGGGGACGCGCGCCGTCGAGGCGCGCCGCTGCTGGTCCTCCAGCGCCTTGCGCCGCTCGCGCACGCGGCGCAGCTGCGTCTCCAGGTCGCGCGTCTCCGCCAGGAGCGCGGCGCTGCGCTGGCGACGCAGCTCGAGGAGGGCCAGGCGGGCCTGCGTCGGCGACGCCTGCGGTGGCTCGCCCTCGGCGCGCGCCGCGCGGCGGGTAACCGTCAATTGGCCGAGCCGGGCGGCGCGGGCGTGCGCGCCGGCGAGGGCCCCGCCCAGATGGGCCTCCTCGCGCCGGATGGCGGTCAGGGCCTGTTCGTCGGCGGGCGTCTCGCGGTCGCGCGCGCTGGCCGCGTCGAGCGAGACGCGCGCGTCACGCGCCACCGCGCGCTCATCCTGGCCATCGCTCTCCACGCGCACGCGCAGCGAGCCGTCCTCGAGCGCCAGCGGCAGGCCGCCCACGCTGACCCGCTCGGGCGTCGGCCCGCCGGCAGCTCGGCGATGCGGGTGACCATCGCTCCCTTGGCGAAGACGGTCACCGACACGATGCGCGACGGCACCTCGAGCAGCGGGGGCGGGGGCAGGGCGGCCGCGCGCCGGGCGACGGCAGGGCGGTGGGTTCGACTGGCTGCATCGCGCCGGAAGCGTACACCGCCCATGCGCCCGTGGCCTCCGGGGCGAGCGCGCGGTACGTTGGGGCATGCGGTATGCGTCGGAGCTGGCGCTGGCCGAGCGGCTGCGCGCGAGGCCGGCGCGCTGCTGCGCGCCGAGCTGCACCGAACCGGTGGGCCGCGCGGCAGCGGCACCCATGCCGACGCCGACGTGGAGGCCGAGCGCGTCATCCGCGACGTTCTGCTGGGCGCGACCCGCTGGAGCTACCTCGGCGAGGAGACGGGGCGCGCGCAGGGCAGCGACGCCGAGCACGTGTGGTTGGTCGACCCCAACGACGGAACCGGCTTCTTCGTGCACGGCTCGCGCGGCTCGTCGGTGTCCATCGGCGGGCTGCGTGGCGGCGTCCCCATCCTCGGTGTGGTCTTCGCGTTCGCCTACCCCGACGACGAGGGCGATCTCATCGCCTGGGCGGAGGGGCAGGGGCCGATCCGCCGCAACGGGCGCGCGGTGCAGACCAGCCTCGCGGGCAAGCGCCTGGCGGCGGGCGAGACGGTGCTCGTCTCGCAGGCCGCGGACTCGTGCTCGCTGGAGAACGGCCAGTGTGTGGCGCCGGCGCGCTACCTGGCCCTGCCCAGCATCGCCTACCGCCTGGCGCTGGCTGCGGTGGGCGAGGGCGTGGCGGGCGTGGCGCTGAAGCGACCGACGGCCTGGGACTACGCCGCCGGTCATGCCTTGCTGCGCGCAGCGGGCGGCGATCTGGTCGACGAGCGCGGCGAGCCGGTGCGCTACGCGCAGGACGGCGCCAGCCGCACCGAGCACTGCTTCGGCGGCGCCGTCGAGGCGATCCGCGAGCTCGCGGCGCGCCCCTGGCACACCGTCCTGCGCCCCATGCCGCGCAGCTGGCCGCGGCTGGGCCTGGTCTATCCCGCGCCCGGAGGGCTGAGCAGCGACACCGGCGCGCTGCGGCGCGCCCAGGGCGCCTGGTTCGGTCAGCGCACCCGCGCCTCGCTCGGCTCGCGGGTGGAGTTCGAGTCCGCCGACCCCATCCCCCCCCGTTACCCGGCCGGCGTGCGCGAGCTCCGCGACGGCGGCACCTGGGACACCTTCGCCGGACAGCCGACCGACGATTCGGAGATGGCGCTGATGCTCGGGCGCACGCTGGCCGCCGACGGGCCTTCGGAGAGGAGGCGGCGCTCGAGGGCTACGTTGCCTGGTACCGGTCACGCCCCTTCGACATGGGCGGCACCACGCGCGCCGCCCTGGCTCCGGCCGCGGCGGCCGAGCCCGGCGCGCGCCTGGCCGCGGCGCGCGCCTCGGCCGATCGAGACAGCCAGGCCAACGGCGCGCTGATGCGCGCCTCGCCGCTCGGCATCTTCGCCGCGCGCCGCGGCCCGGCCGTCACCGCGGCGGCGCGCGCCGACGCCGCGCTGACCCATCCGCACCCGCTGTGCGCCTCGGCGTCCGCGGTCTTCGTCGCTGCCATCGCTGCCGCCATCGGAGGCGCCGACGCGGAAGGCGCCTGGCGCGCCGCGCGCGAGGAGGCCTCGCGCGACGAGGCCCCGGACGTCGCCGAGATCCTGGAGGCGGCGCGGCGCGGCGCGCCGGAGCGCTTCGATGTGCAGCAGGGCTGGGTGCGCACGGCGCTGCAGAACGCCTTTCACCGCGCCCTCACGGCGGCGACCTTCGAGCAGGGCGTGGTGGACACGGTGATGGCCGGCGGCGACACCGACACCAACGGGGCCATCGCCGGCGCGCTGCTCGGCGCGCTGCACGGCCGCGAGGCGGTGCCGCCGGCGTGGCGGCGCGCCGTGCTCGCCTGTCGCCCCATCGCCGAGCTCGGCGCGCTGCAGCCGCGGCCAATGGAGTTCTGGCCCGTGGACGCGATGTTCCTCGCCGAGAGGTTGCTCGATGACGCCCTTCCGTGGGCATGGCCGCGTGGTGCGGCGCGAGCAGGCGCTCTCGCTTCTGCGGCCGATGTGTGCGCTGTGGCCGGTGCTGCTGGTGCTCAGCGCCATCGCCCTGTCCATCGTCTACCTGGCGCTGCTCACCGCAGGTGTGACCTGGGCGGCGCTGGCGCTGGTCGACGGCGATCGCGGGCCGGTCCTCCTCCACGCCGACGAGACCGGCCTGCGCGCTGCCGGGCGCTGGGTGACGCGCTCCGTGGAGATCGACGGCACGCCCTGCTCCGCCCCCCCACCCGGGATCAGCCGGTCCGGGTGGTGCTCGAGCACACCGGTGGGCGGCGGACCGAGGTGGAGCTGGCCTCGCTCATCCACGCTCGCGCGCTGGTCGATGCGCTCGGTCGCGCCGGGCGGCGGGCGACCTTCGTGCTGCGGGCCGCACCCACCGGCGCCTCGCGCGCGGCGTTCCTGGGACTGGTCGGCGCGGCCAGTCTCTCCACCTGGCTGGTGCTGCCGGTCTCCGGCGCCCTGCCCACGCTCCTCATCCTGGCCCCGATGGCCGTCTTCGCCGCGCTGGTCTGGACTGGCTCGGCGTTCTCCGCCTTCCAGCCCTCGTTGCGCCTGGCGCTCGGTGACGACGGCTTCTCGGTGGACACCGGCACGCGGCAGCGCTTCGTGTCCTTCGGCTACGTGGCGGGCGCGCGCGCGCTGGTGCACGGCACGCAGGCGCGGGTGGAGATCATGCTCCGCAGCGGCGAGGTGCTGGCCGCGGTGGTGGAGCGGGACGCAGGGACCTCGGTGGACGCGGCCGGCGACGCCGAGTCCCGCGCCACGGCCATCGCGCGCTCCATCGCCGACGCCACCGCCCGGTGGCGCTGCGGTCCGATGGCGCCGGTGTTGCCCGGCCTCGGGCGACGCGGCCGGGCCGTCACCAGCTGGCTGGCCTCGCTCGGCCGGGTCGGCTCCGGCGCCGACGCCGATCACCGGCGCGCCGCGGTGCCGCCCGAATCGCTGTGGAGCATCCTCGAGGACGGCGCGTCTGCGCCCGACGCGCGCGCCGGCGCAGCCGCCGCGCTGGCGGTCACCCTCGACGAGCCCGGCCGTTCACGCTTGCGCCTCGCGGCCGCCGCCACCGCCGACCTGCGCCTGGCCCACGTCTTCGAGGCCGCCGCCGCCGGCGACGACGCCGAGGTCGCCGGCGCCCTGGAGCGCATCGAGGACGAGCAGCTGGCGGCGCGCGACTCGTGCTTCAGCTGACGATGCCCGAGCGGCGCAGCTCGGCGATCTCCGGGACGCCGTAGCCCACCTCCCGCAGCACGTCGTCGCTGTGCTGTCCGCGGTTCGGCCCGGCCGTGCGCACGGCGCCGGGGGTGCCGAGGAGCTGGGGGGCGACGCCGAGCTGCGGGACGGCGCCGAGCAGGTGGTGGTCGACGGTGACCATCCTGCCGCGGTGGCGGTGGTGCGGATCGTTGAGCGCCTCATCGAGGTCATAGACCGGCGCGGCGCCGGCGTCGGCCTCGCGAAGGAGGGAGAACCACTGCCACGAGGAGCGGGGCCGGCGCAACCGAGCAGCGCAGTCGCAGCGCCGGCCGGGGCAGGTGTCGCACCTGCGCGCTCGATGTCCGGTCGGCGCGGTGCGGCGCGCCGAACCGAGCACTGCATGCGTGTGGCCGCGCGGCGACGGCACATCGCCGCCCTCCGAGAGGACCTGAAACGCGCTGGCGCCGCGCTCGGAGCATTGGCGGTCGCGGCGCATCGGCGTACCCTGCCCTGCGGTGGCTGCTGTCGCACCAGTCAGTGGTGTCGTCCCCGATGGGCGCGAAGGGCTCGAGTCCGGTCATCGAGCGCTGCTCGCGGCGGTGGCGTTGCCCGCTGCGATCGTGGACGAAGGGGGCACGGTACTGGCGAGCAGCGGGGGTGCCGGCGCCCTCCCGCCCGGCATCGAGCGCGGGGCCGTCCTGACGCGCGTGTTTCCGGGCGTCGACATGCGCCACCTCCTCGGCGGCGACGCGGTGCACGTGTCCGCGCTCGGGGGGAGCTCGCTGCGGCTGACGGCCACGCCGCTCTCCGGCGGCCGCGTGCTGGTCGCGTTCTGCGCGGCGGCGGCGTCGGAGCCCGATGGCGCGCGCTCCGCCGAACGCGTCGAGGTCGCGGCGCGGACCATCGCCGCGGTCCGGCACGAGCTGGCCGGGATCATCCAGACCCTGATGAACCAGCCCTTCATCGCGCGGCGCGCCTTCGCCCGCTCTCCGGAGCAAGGGATGACCCAGCTGGCCACGATGGATGAGCAGATCAACATGCTCCTCGAGCGGCTCCGCGGATTCGACCGCCTGCCTGCGGCGCTGCGGACGCCGGACCGGCGCACGGTGGACGTCGGCGATCTGCTGGTCGCCCTCGCTCAGGCCGAGCCGCGCGTGCGCCTGCAAACACCGAGCGCGCCTTGCGAGGTCTGCGGCGATCACGTCCAGCTCGCCGCGGCGCTGGGCGCCTTGATCAAGAACGCGCTCGAGTTCTCACCGCCGGAGAGCGTGGTCGACGTCGCGCTCACCGTGGCCGGCGACATGCTCGCGGTGACCTTCGAGGACCGCGGCGCCTCGGCCTGGCAGCCGTCGCCGCACGGCGTGCACGACCCGTTCTACACCACCAAGCACCGCGACCTGGGCCTGGGCCTGACGGTGGCGCACGCGGTGGCTTCGCGGCATGGCGGTCAGCTGGAGGTCACGCCGCGCCCCGGCGGAGGGACGTGCGTGACCCTGCGCCTGCCGGTCGGCGCGTACCCGGGCAAGCCGGTGGACGACTCCACCGTGCGCCCGCTGCCCTGACGCCGCCGCCAGGCGGGCCTCCCGAGGCCGACCCGATCCATTGGTGGAGGCGCCGCGGTAGAGTGGCCGCGTGGAAATCGTAGCCAGGCCCATCGAGGCCTACTTGACGCGCATCTACGACGACGGCGATCCGGTGCGCACCGAGATGGAGGCCCTGGCGCGTCAGCGCGGCTTCCCCATCGTCGGGCCGCTGGTCGGGCGCTCGCTCGAGGTCCTCTCCAGGGCCATCGGTGCGCGCCGCGTCTTCGAGCTCGGCTCGGGCTACGGGTACTCGGCGCTGCACTTCGCGCGGGCAATCGGTGAGGGTGGCGAGGTGCACTGCACCGAGATGTCCGAGGAGAACGTGGCCCTCGGGCGCGGCTTCCTGGAACGCGCCGGCGTGGCCGGGCGCGTCACCTGGCACGTCGAGGAGGCGACGCGCGCGCTCGGGCGTGTCGGCGGCACGTGGGACATCGTCTACAACGACATCGACAAGGACGGTTACCCGGCCACGGTCGAGCTCGCCCATCGCCACCTGCGCCCGGGAGGCCTGTTCATCACCGACAACGTGCTCTGGTCCGGGCGCGTGCTCGAGGGCAACGACGACGGTTCGGCCACCACCCGCGGGGTCAAGGAGTTCACTGCGGCGCTGCTCGGGCACCGCGGCTTCCAGGCCTTCATCAACCCCACGCGCGATGGGGTCGCGGTCGCCGTCCGCCTCTGATGCCCGTGCCCGTGCCCGTGCCCGTGTCTCGCGAGCCGGGCGATCACGGCAAGGGCATCGATGCCGCCCAGCGCGCCACCGTGGCCCGCTCGGCCGCGTCGAGCCCGAGCGCGCCGGCGGCGAGCGTGTCGAGGTCGCGCTGCGCCTCTGCGTCGGCGCCGCGGTTGCGCGCGCCCAGTCGCGCCCCCAGCGCCTCGAGCTCCGCAGCCACGCTCGGCGGCGGCGCCGGGAGCGCGCGCAGGTGCGCGACCTTCACCTGCGGCATCCCCTGCCGCGCGTCGCGATTCTTCATGTAGTGGTACCAGCGCACCGGCGAGGAGTTCAGCCACGCCAGCAGCAGCCCGGCACCGCAGCCCTCGCGCGCGAAGCCGGCGAGGATCGAGTTGCGGAAGGCGACACCGTCCGCCAGCGCGGCGATGGGGAAGCGCGCCGTCTGCCGGATGAGCAGCTGCACCTCGCGCCAGGCCTCCGCCCCTCGCAGGCGGCCGATGGTGCCTCGTGGATCGAGGAAGGCGCGGGGCGGGCGGGCCACGAAGGCGGCGATGTCGGCGCCCTCGCGGATGGGCAGCACGAAGGGCGGCTCCGCGGCGGGGAGACGGCGCAGGCGCGCCGCGTCGCTGCCCGTGCTCTGGAAGCCACGCTCGCCGAAGGCGTCGCGCGGCAGCGTGCGCAGCGCGGCGAGCCGCTCCAGGAGTCGCTCCGAGACCTCGTCGAGATCGCTCCTGGCCAGCGACCACGCGGCGGCCTCCGCGCGTCCCTGGGCGACGACGTGGGGCGCACCGCAGCTGGCGTCAACCTCGAGGCGGGTGGAGACCAGCGCCATGGCCGGCTGGAAGACGCCGGCGAAGGCGTCGGCCCCGAGGTCCACCAGCGGCGCGTCGGCGCGACAGAGCGCGTCGTGGGCGCGACGCACCGGCGCGTAGCCCGCCAGATCGCAGACGGAGGTCGGGACGACCAGACCGAGCCGCCCGCCGGGGCGCAGGAGGGACGCGGCGCGCTGCACGAAGAGGCCATGCAGCGTGCGGTACCCGTGGAAGGCCGCGTTGTGGCGCAGGTAGTACGCAAACAGGGATGGCTCGAGGGGCTCCGCGGCGCGCCCGGCGTAGGCGACCCACGGGGGGTTGCCGACGCAGGCATCGAACCCGCCGCGCTGGCCGTCCACCACGTCGCCGAACGCGCGCGGCCAGTGCAGCGGCGGCGCGGCGTGCGCCGGCGCCAGAGCCAGCAGCTCGGCGTCCTGCACCGCGTCGCCGGGTGCTTCGCCGACGAGCGCGTCCCCCACGCGCAGCGAGGTCTCCAGCGCGGCGGGTGCGGGCAACGGCGTGCCGGCGTGGAGCCAGAGCGAGGTGCGCGCCACCATCACCGCCAGCGGGTCCACGTCGACGCCGCGCAGGCAGCTGGCCACCACTCGCTGGCGGGCGCTCGCCGCATCGGCCTCCCCGCGCGCCGCCACCGCCGCGGCCAGGTAGCGACTCGCCGCGAGCAGGAACGCGCCGGAGCCGACCGCCGGGTCGCAGACGCGCAGCTCGAGCACGCGGCACGCTCCGGCGACGAGCGGCGCCAGCGCCGCCTCGACCACCTGCCGTGCCACCGCCACCGGCGTGTAGTGCGCCCCGTCGCGGCGGCGGGCGCGTGTGGCGCACAGCACCACCGCGCCCGATCCCAGCAGCGCCTCCGGCGCGGCCCCGAGCGCTTCGAGCAGCGCCTCCGGCGACCCGGCCTCCGCGACGGCGCGCTGCTTGCGGGCACCCGATCTACGCCAGCCGGCGCGCGCCAGCGCCTGGCTGCGCGCCTCCGCCGGGAGCGCGAGCACGGCGGCGACGTCGAGCGGAGCGCGCGAGGGGTCGCCCTGCAGCGCAGGTCCCAGCGTCCGCGACAGCGCCACTCCCAGCATCCCCTCGTGGACGGCGCCAAGCCGCTCCTCGTCGTCGCCGGCGCCGTCCCCTCGCATGTCCAGGCGG
The DNA here is from genome assembly GCA_037720395.1 of Polyangiaceae bacterium. Lineage (GTDB taxonomy): Bacteria > Myxococcota_A > Polyangia > Polyangiales > Polyangiaceae > JBBJMR01. Next base: position 21,820 of record JBBJMR010000003.1, on the reverse strand, counting down.
GCCTCGAGGAGCGCCGGCGCGGTCCTCGCCGCGGCGACGGCATCGAGGTCAGGGCAGGGGGAAGCGAACAGGCCCCCGGCGGCGCCGAGGGCGGCGAAGCAGTCGCCGAGCGTCCCGGCCCCGAGCTCGAGCGCGACCATCACCTCGCGCGCTGCTGCCAGGCCGCGCGCCGCGGCGAGCGAGGCGGCAGCGACGCGGAGCACGCCGATGCGCAGCTCCCGCTCCAGCTCGGCGCCGAGTGGAGCGAGCGCAGCCTCGCTGCTGGCGCCGTCGGGTGACTCCCGGCGCGGCTGTTGCCTGCCTCGCTCCCGTTCGGGCTCGGCCGGCGCCGCCCCTGCGGGGGACTGGGCCTGCGGACCGAGCAGCGAAGCGGGCAGCGCTCGCGCCAGGGCCAGCAGGGCGCGGCGACCTCGCGTGTCGACGGTCTCGGCCGGGGTCATCGGCGCGCCACCGTAGCATCGCCATGGACAATGGTGCGGCCCTGGACGAGCTTGCAGGGATGCAGGCGCTCAACTGGGATGGCCACGAGGCCCGCGTCGCAGAGCGCGCGGTGCCGGAGATCGGGGAAGGCGATGCGCTGGTGCGCGTGCACCTGGCGGGCATCTGCAACACCGATCTGGAGATCACCCGCGGCTACATGGCCTTTCGCGGGACGCTGGGGCACGAGTTCGTGGGGGTGGTCGAGGCGGGACCCGAAGCCTGGCGCGGGCGGCGCGTGGTGGGCGAGATCAACTTCGCTTGCGGCGTCTGCAGCAGCTGCCGCAGGGGGATGCAGCGGCACTGCTCGGCGCGCTCGGTGATGGGCATCGTCGGAGCCGACGGTGCGCTGGCCGAGCTGCTGCGCGTGCCGGCCGCCAACCTGCACGCGGTCCCGGACACGGTGAGCGACGAGCAAGCGGTCTTCGCCGAACCGCTGGCCGCGGCCTTCGAGGTGCTCGAGCAGGTCCATGTCTCCGCCGAGACGAGGGCGGTGGTTCTGGGCGACGGCAAGCTCGGCCTGCTGGTGGCCCAGGTACTGCACCAGGCAGGAGCGCGGGTGACGGCGATCGGTCGCCACCCGGAGAAGCTGGCCATCCTGGCCGCGCGCGGCATCGTGGCGCGCGAGATCGGCTCCTGGGACGCGGCGTCCGCGCAGGCGGACCTGGTGGTCGAGGCCAGCGGCACGCTGGCCGGCTTCGCCGTGGCCCTCGCCGCCACCCGCCCGCGCGGCACGCTGGTGCTCAAGAGCACGGTCGCCTCCAGCGGTGCCTCCGTCGACCCCGCGCTGCTAGCGCACATCGTCATCCACGAGATCACCGTGATCGGCTCGCGGTGCGGCAGCTTCCCGCCGGCGCTGCGAGCGCTGGCCAGCGGCAGCGTCGACGTGGCCCCGCTCGTCAGCCGCACCTTCCCGCTGCCCGAGGCGGCCGAAGCCCTGCGGCACGCCGCCGAGCGGGGCGTGCTCAAGGTCATCGTCGCGCCCGCCGATGGCTCGTCCGGGCCCCGAGGCACCTCCGCCCGTCCCGGCGCGCCGTCACCCACGCCGGCCACGCTTGCCACGCGCACGCGCGCCACGCTCCAATGACGATCACAAAACGCCGCATAGTAGAAGAGTCGAGCCGAGGGCTTGCGAGTCGTGGTATTTGGGTCGGTTGAGTAGAGGGCTCTCTCGAGGGGTGGCGGGCGTAGATGACCCAGGACGAACCGTCGACGTTCAGCGTGGAGGTGCTGGCGTTCCGCGGCCCTGCCGACCGGGCAGCGCTGACCACGTCCATCTCCGAGGCCTTCGGCATCCCGGCAGACGCGGCCCGGAGCCTGGTGGCTTCTGCGCCTGTCGCCGTGAAGCACGGGGCCGACGCCGACACGACGCGCCGTCTGGCCAAGGTGCTGCTCGGGCTCGGCGCCGAGATCTGCATTCGCAACGAGCAGACCGGGCAGGAGCGCGTGCACAGCAACGAGCGCGCCGCCATGGATTCGGACGCCGGCGCGGCGACGGCGGAGGCCGCGGGCGCACCGGCGGCCGCGGCGCCGGCGAAGCCCGAGGTCCGCCCCCGACGTCGCCGCCCACGCCGCGCAGCTCGATCGAAGTCGACGGGACCGACGACCGGGCCAGCGATGTCGGAGCGGCCGACGCCGCAGGCTCCGCTGCCGAGGACGAGCACGCAGCGGCGCCCGTGCCGGGGCGCAGCAGCGACCCCGAGGGCCCGCCCTCGCCGAAGCTGCTGCCCGGCGACTCGATGCGCCCGCCGAGCACCAACGATCCGGCCGTCCTGGCGCGGGCGGCGGAGCTGGCGGCGCTCTCGGGCGTTCGCAGCCGGCCGCTCGACCACTGCGCCGCCTGCAACAAGCGCATCGAGAGGGGCGCGGTGTGCGCGGCGTGCGGATACTGCAACCGCGACTCCAAGCGCTACTGCCAGAAGTGCGAGCGCGAGGTGCGCGTGGCGTCCGACGGTACCCTCCGCAAGCCGTGGGTGCTGGTGGTCGCCACGCTGCTGCTGGCCGCCGCCGCGGCGGCGTTCTATTTCATCGGCGCCTTCGCCGCCGGCGTGGTGGCTGCGCTCTCGGTCGGCGGCGCGCTGCTCGTCTACGGCCGGCGCATGGCCGTCCGCTGCGTGCCTTGCCGCCGCCTGGTGGAGCCGTACAAGCTCCGGCCGGCCGAGAAGAAGGTCCTGGGCAGCGCCCGCCGCCGCTGGGTGCTGACCTCGGTGCTGTTCGCGCTGCTGGCGGTGGCCATGTCGGCGCCGGTGCTGGCCGCGCGCCCCGCGCTGGAGATCGACTCCTTCGGCGTGGGCTGGACGTCGTCCGTACCGTGGTCGCACCGCAACCTGGAGCGGCGCGTGGTCACCGTGCAGAGCGACTGGGGTCCGCTGCGCCTGGTGGTGCGACGCGCGCTGAACGACAGCTTCACCGTGCGTGGCTACTTCCTGATGCACAGCATCCTCCCGGAGAGCACCAACCCCAGGCTCGGCGACGCCGCGGTGGAGCGGCTGCTGGCCCGCGCGGTGGAGGGCGCCATACCCGGCGCCAAGGTGCTCCGCGTCGAGCGCGTCGATGCGCCGCGCGGGGAGTCGGCGCTGGAGGCGCGCTTCACCCTCGACGGCGCGCCCGGTCGCGCGCGGCTGCTGCTCGTCGAACGCAACGTCATCATCAGTGCCTTCGTCGCCGCCGGCGACGGTGGCGCGGACGACGGCGGTGGCAAGGCGTTCCTCGACTCCCTCGAGCAGCGCACGCAGTAACCACGCGCCGCCCGGGGCGTGGCGCGAATTTGCTTGGTGCCGGCGAGGCCGCGGCATACGCCCGTATGCAGGTGACCACGCCGGCGCTCGACGACCTCCTCGCCCTGGTGCGCCGTGAGCTCGGCGCCGATGACGTCCGTGTCGTGGAGCGCGGCTCGGCACACATCCGCTCGGTCCCGGTCGACGAGCCGAGTCCCGGGCCTGGCGGCGGCGGGGCGTCGGTTTCCTGCGAGTTGCCCGACGGCATCGAGGTGGTGGCGCGCTTCCGTTCGCCCCCCCCGGACCTCGCTGCGCTGCAGCGCCGTCTGGAGATGATCTGCGCCTCGCTCGGCGAACGCGTCGTGGACGGGCCCGGGGCCTCGTCGCGGCCCGCGCCGCTGCGCACGCTGCGCGACGAGCTCGCGGCCCTGGCCATGCGCGCCGGGGCGCTGGTGGCCTTCGTCATGGACGCCCACTCGCCGGTGCTGTGGGGCATCGGCGGCCACGAACGCGGCAGCGACGAGCCCGGCGACGTCTACCCGGCGCTGCATGGCGACGACGAGGCCGGCGAAACGGGCGTCACCGGTGCCGACGTGCTGGCCTTGAATCTCGACAGGCCCGAGGTCACCTCGCGGGGCCCCGCTGCCGAGGCGACGATCGGTCCCGTCGATGCCCGCGTCACGGACAGCGACGCTTCCGAGCCCGCCAACGACGAGGACCTGGTGGCCAAGAGCATGGACGCTGTGCGCGCCCTGCCGGCAACGGAGACGCTCCCGCGGGGCGGCCACATCAACGAGCTGGTGGTCTTCGACGACTGGACGCTCCTGGCCCGGTCCTTCGCCGCCATCTACGTGCTGGTGCTGGTCTTCGACGAGGTCGTCTCCGGCGTTTCCGAGCCGCGCCCGGTCTCGGCCACCTCGACGCCGGTGCGGCCGCTCTCGGTACGCCCTGGCGCCGACACCGGTGGGGGCGGTGTGGACGAGCTGGTGGCGCGGCGGGCCGTCTTGCACGCCCTGCCGGCGATCGAGCAGCTGGTGCTCTCGCTGCCGCCCGTCGATCCGCCTCCTGGCGTCGACGCGCAGCTCCAGATTCGCCGCCGCACGCGACGCCGCTGACCGGCGGGCGCCGCGGGGAGCGGGCCAGGCTTCGCCAGGAGGCCTCCAGCCCGACCAGGCGCCACAGGGGAGCCCTCTTCCGGGAGACGGGCGCCTACTTGTTGAAACGTACCGAGGCCGTCGCCGTCTGGCCCGGCTTCACCGAGACCGAGAGCGACTTCCGCCCCAGCTCGGGGTGGATGAACGTCACCGTGTGGCTGCCGGCGGTGACCTTGACGCCAACCTTGGGCGTACTCCCGAGCGGCTTGCCGTCGAGCAGCACCTTGGACAGCGGGAGCGAGTTGATGTTCAGCGTGCCGCCGCCACCGGTCGAAGCGGGCTCGCTGGCCGCCGGCTCGTCGTCGTCGTCGTCGGCCTGCTGCTGGTAGTTGCCGACGCGCGGCGTCGCGGGCGCGGCGGCGGCCGCCCGCGGGACGTACGGCGCCTGCGCCGCCGGGGCAGCCTGGGCGACGATGGCGCCCTCGGGCTGGAGCTCGACACGCACGCTGGTCTCGGGCGCGCCGTCGGTGAACGTCACCGGCTGCTCGAACGAGCGGAAGCCGCGCAGCGAGGCCGATACCTTCCAGCCGGGATCGAGATCGAGCGCCATCGGCCAGGGCCCGGGCAGGAGCTTGGCGTTGCTCGGCGTGTCGACCCTGGCCAGGATGACGCGCGCGCCGGGCGTGAGGAGGTCGATGGTCGCCCGACCGCGCAGGACCTTGAGGTTGACGGCAGCGATCTCCAGCGTCTGGCCGGCCGGCACCTCGACGGTGCTCTCCAGCGGCTCGAAACGAGGCCCGGCGTCGAAGCGCACGCGATGCGGGCCGGGCGCAATGACGTGGAGATCGATGGGGGCGGGGCCACGGTCGGCACCGTCGACGGTGACCTTGAGGCCAGGCTGGCCGGGCGCGACGACCAGGCGCGTCCCGCCGACTCCGCGGCCGCCGCGCACCGGAATGACGACGGCCTTCTCCTGGCCGCGCTCGACGGTCTCGATGACCAGCTCCGGCGCCGCGCCGTCCGGGGCCATGAGCTTGATGGTCTTCGGCCCCGGCGCCAGGTTGGTCACCGTGCAGGGCACCGTGTCGCACTCCTTGCGCCCATCGACGTAGACCTCGGCGCGCTCCAGGCGCCCCCCGCCCTCCACGGCCGCGTCGATGCGCAGCTGCCCGCGTCGCGGCACGAGCAACACCACCGCCATCAGCACGCTGAGCACCAGCGACGCAGCTGCCAGCGCCAGGCTCTGCCGGTTCCACGGCCCTCTCTCTTTCGGCGGTGCCGCCGCCGCCGCAGGTCGCGCAGCAGGCGGCGGCGCATACGGGGGCGCGTAGGCCGCGGGCGGCACCGACATGGGCACCGGCGCCGGAGCGGACGGGAAGGCGCCGAGTTGCGCCGCCGCGTAGGGGTCGGGCGCGGCGCCGGCGTAACCGTTCTCCAGCCCCGCGTACCCCGGCGGTTCCGGCGCGCCGGGCGCAGCGCGACCGCGGTAGTCGAAGCCATAGGCGCCCTGGGCCGAGGCGGACGGCGCGTACGCGCCCGGTGCTGGCGCGGCGAGGCCCCAGTCTGCCGGGGAGAGGCTGGGCATGCGGGCGGCCGCCGGGATCACGCTCTCGTACGGGTAGGCGTCCTGGCGTGCGTAGTCGCCGCCCAGGCCATTCGAGGAGGAGGCGACCGGCGAAGGCGGCGCCGCGTGAGTCGGGTCACTGCGGTAGGCGTGGCCGACATCGGACGCTCCCTCGTAGCTCCGCGGCGCGGGCATCGACGGGCGCGGCAGCGGGCCGAGGGCCGTGGTGCGCGACGGTGGCGGGTTGCTGCGCGGAGGAGTGCGCGGCGGCGGAAGCGAGCCAGACGGTTTGTCGTTGCGTGTTTCCCCGAGCGGCGGCGTGCGCGCGGGCGGCAACGAGCCCGCCGGGTTGTCGGGATGCGTCGCGCCCAGGCCGGACGACATCGGCGCCGGCGCCCGCGCCGGCCAGGGAAGCGTACCTGTCGAGGCTCCGCCAGGAGACCTCGCACCTGTCGAGGCTCCGCCAGGAGACCTCGCACCTGTCGAGGTTCCGCCAGGAGACCTCGGATCTGTCGAGGCTCCGCCGGGAAACCTCGCACCTGTCGAAGGAGGAGGCGGCGTGGGTGGCGGCAGCCAGGACAGCGACTTCTCCGTCGCACGCGGCGCGGGCACGGCGCGCGGCGGCGCCACGGCACGCGGCAGCCGCTTCTCCTTGACGTAGATCTCGGTCTGCGAGTCGCTTTCTTGATCCGACCAGTCGAGCGGCGCCACCGCCACACCGGTGCTCGCGTTGCCGTTGGCGGCACCCTTGCCGCGGCCGTTGACGCCGGAGTGGGCAGGTGGGGGCCCCGACGACGGAGCCGGACCCTTCCTCGTCTCGTCCTCGTGGGTCATGGGCGCGTCGCTCGCCGGGGCCGCGGGCCGCGCCATGCTCGGCGGCGCTCGCGGCGGCGGCGGCCTGCGACGCGGCAAAGTCACCGCGTCGGTGGAAAGCGGAGCGAGCGGGTCCTCGTCCTGGATGGTGGTCTCCTCGTCGAGCGGCGTGAGGACGATGGCGTGGCCGTTGCCGTTCCTGGCGACGGCGCGATCGGCCGTCGTCGCGCCGCTGTCCGCGACGTCCCAGCCGTCCTCGTCCGGTGCCACGGCCATCGCCTCGGCCATGTCCGGAGTGGCCAGCCCGGGCACGGCCCCCGCCTTCCTCACACCCGCGCCTTGCGCGTCTGTGCTCTTCACATCACGCCACATCGAAAGCTCGCGCCAACCCGAATCATCGCACGAAGACTGCCGGCTGGCTGCCCCATCGAGCGCCTCCGTTTCCACACCTTGACGCAGGACGGCGCGGCGCAGCACCCTGCCTGCCCATGCAAACCTCGGCCCCCACCCGTGCGTTGCTGATCGCGGGAACGACCGCGCTCTGTTGTGGTGGACAGACGCCGCCCCCGGTCACCGCACCACCCACCCCGCTGGCGTCGGCGCCAACCGCGGGTGGCGAGCTCGACAAGGCGACGGTGTACGACTCCGCGGGCCGTCCCTCCCCCTGCGGCAAGCCGAAGCAGGCCTGCCGCGAGGTAGAGCGCGACACGGTCTTCCTCGATCGCTGCCGGCTGGGTGGCTTCCAGGTGCGCGCCTGTGGTTGCAGCGAGCTGTGCACGGGCGACGTCGCGGCGGCGGGCCGGGGTTACGACGCCGCCGGCAACGCCAGGGTCTGCGAGCCTGCGCTCGCGGACTGCGAGGTGGCGCCGGCGCGCGCCGTGTTCCAGGACGCGTGCGCGGAGCGCGGCTTCCGCCTGTCGCAGTGCGGGTGCGAGTGGCTGTGCTCCGGCAAGGTCGACCTCGCGGGCCAGTGATCGCCTCCCGTCGCAGCGCGCTGCTCGCTCTTGGCGGCCTCGCCGCCGCGGCGTGCGGCCCGGCGCCGGCAGCGGCGCCCATGGTCACACCGCCGCGCCCGCTCCCGCCGCGTCCGCCGGTGCCCCCCTGGCCGGCTCGGCGACCGGATGCGCTCGCGGGCACGGCGTTCCTGGAGCGCATCCGCGACCTGGTGGGACCGCTGCGCGACGAGCGCATCCTCGCCGAGCTCGAGGAGGGCAACGTGCCCCGCTTCATGCGCAGCTTCGTGGCGCTGCCCTTGACCGAGGGCGAGGGGACCGCCGCAGCGAAAGTGACGCAGGCCTGGGTGCTGCCCGATTACCTGTGCGTCGGCAGCGACGACGACTTCCTCCGCGTGCCGATGCTGGCGTCGACGGCACAGCGCATCGTCGACGCGCTCGGCTGCGTGCTGCCCACGCCTCACCTGGTGGACATCATCTTCCGGCACGCCCGGCACCTGCCTCCCGTGGCGCTCGAGGCCGGACCGCTGATGGTGTCGAGCGACGCGTATCGCCTGCAAGACGAGCGCGTCGAGGCCGCGCGCACGAAGCTCGGCACCGCGCTCGGCGCCCTGGTGGCCGGTCACAAGAAGGACATCGTGATCTGCGCCCGGCTCTCGGCCGGGCGCCTGGCCATCTACGGCTTCCACCGCGCCGACGGCGAGCCGGTGCAACCGCTCAGCCTCGTGCACAGCACCAAGTACGTCGACTACGCGCAGGGCGTCCGTCTCGTGCATCGCGCGGTGTGCATCGAGGGCCGCGAGCGCGCCGTGGCCGACGTCCTCGCCGATGCCGCCGACGCGCACTGGTTGAGCGACGAGGGCGCCTTCTCGCTGCCGCGGTACGGGTAGCGGCGCGACGCGCCTTTCCAGGCGCGCCCTCGGCCGAACCCGCGCCACCGCGGCACTTCCATAAGCGCGGGTCACGCTCCGCCTGCCGCCCCAGCCGGTTGCGGGCGGTGCCTGCACGCTGCTTCGCGAAGTGCGTTGCCCAACGCGCCGCCTGCTACTTCGCTAAGTGGACGCCTCGTGCACGCCACGCGGTGGCTTTCCCCCGTGGCGCGCAGGCGGCTCGATGCTTGCTTGGCGTGCTCGCAGAGAGGAACAGCCATGGATACCGCCACCGACCGCCATCCCCATCCCGCCTTCTGCGCCGACACGCTGGCGATCCACCTGATCGCCGCGATCGCCACCGCCCATGCCGACGGGCAGCGCCTGGACCTCGATGAGCTGGTGAAGCACGTCGGCGCGCGCCGCGCCGACGTCCGTCGGACGCTGTCCGCGCTGCACCGCGAGGGCTACCTCGACGTGCTGCGGATGCGCCCCACCCTGCAGGGCTTCGCGCTGGGCCGTGCTTTCGCTGGCCAGGCCCTGCCCGCCCTCCGCCACGCGCCGGTGGCAGTGGCGGTGGCGCGCGCGGCCTGAGGAAGGCCCCCGCCGCGCCCAGCGCGCCACGACGAACGCCGCGCGTCGCGCAGTATCTATCGAGGCGCCGTTCGTGGAGACCGGCCGCGGGCGCTAGCTGCGGTCGCCGCCGCCGCCGCCGCCGCTGCCCGGCGCCCCACGCGGGGGTGCCGCGTCCATGCGGGCGCGCTTGCGGCGGCGTCGCGCCGCCTCCGCCTGCTTCTTGCGGCGCTTGATGCTGGGCTTCAGGTAATGACGCCGGACCTTCAGCTCTCGGAGCACGCCCTCCGAGGCGAGCTTTCGCTTGAGCATCTTGATGGCGCGCTCGATGCCGCGGTCGCTGACCACCACCTCGAGGGGTTTGCACTGGATGGCATCGCTGGGCACGAGCGGGAGAGTGCCGGGGTGGCGGGCGCGCCGCAAGGGGAGCCGTTGCCCGCCATGACGTTCGTGAGTGATAGCGTTGCCAGGTGGCCCATGTGCTGGTCATCGACGGCGAGGAGTGGGTCGCCTCCCTGCTGGCCGGCGCGCTGGTGGACGCCGGCCACCGGGTGACCACCTGCCACTCGGCCGCGGATGGCGTGGACGCAGCCGCCGCCGCCCCGGACTGTATCGTTTGCGACATCGCCCTGCCGGACGCCGACGGCCCCACCGTGGCGCGTCGGGTCCGGGGGCTGGCGGGCCCGGCGGCGCTGACCCCCTTCCTGTTCCTGTCGCGCCAGGGCGGCCGCGCCCGCGCGGATGCGCTGGGCGGCGGCGGCGATGCCTGGATGGCCAAACCCTTCCGGGTGGCCGAGGTCGTCGCCCAGGTCGCGGCCCTGCTGGAGATGAGCGCGCGTCTGCGGGGCACCGCGCCCTCGCCGCCCAGCACCGCCGGGGCCCGGGGTGCCCGGTCCCGTCGTCCCGGCCCCCCCGGCCCCCCCGGCCCCCGGCCCCCCGGCCCCGGCGCCCGCCCCGGCCTCGGCGGCCCCCCCGGCCCCGGCGATCGCCCGCGTCCGGCGGTTCCGCCGCGCCCGGCCCTCACCGCGGCACGCGGCGGGCCGGGGCCGGCGCCTGCCGAGGAGGATCCGGAGCCGATCAGCGTCGAGCCCGATCTGGTCGACGTCGAGCCGGACCTGTCGTCGTATCGGCCGCCGGCCGGGTGAGGCCGCTCCAGCCCTGCCGGCTGCGCGCCCATCGCGCCGCCGGCGGTCCGACCCTCCAGCCGCCGCCCGCCGCATCGTCTCGGCCGGCGGCCCCGCCCTGGCCATCGAGGCGCCTGCGCGCGGGCCGTGGAGCCGGTCAGCCGTCGCGGGCCGCTTCGTCGCGCACGCGGGCGTGCTCGAGGAGGAGCGAGGTGACGTTGCTCCGCAGCCGATCCTCGCCGCCCACCGTGCCGGCCTGGAACTCGAAGGTGCCGCGGCGCCAGTCGAGCAGCTCGAAGACGGCTTCGCGGTCGCTGGTGGCGCTCCCGTGCTCGAGCACCTCGCGCTCCACGCGGAGCACCGAGCCGTCGCGAACGAAGAGACGGGCCTGATACAGCCCGTCGACCTCGAGCACCCCGGTCTTCTTCTCGAGGTCCAGGAACGAGAGCACGCTGGCCAGGCTCACCTGCTCCACGTCGCCGCGCAGCGTGGACTTGTCGGAAGCCGCGGCCGCGCCGGCCTCGCGACGCCGCGCGGCGCGCGAGATGGCGCGGTCGGCTCGCGCTGCCACCTCCAGCGGACGATAGGGCTTCTCGATGTAGTCATCGACGCCGAGGCGGTAGCCGAGGAGGCGGTCCTCCTCGCTGGTCAGCGTGGTCAAGAAGACGAAGGGCACGTCGGCCAGCGCGGGGCGGGCGCGTATCATGCGCAGCAGCTGCCAGCCGTCCATCTTCGGCATCTGGACGTCGCACAGCACCACATCGGGGCGCGCGCGGATGCACTGCGCCAGCGCCTCGATCCCGTCGTGGGCGACGGCCACCGTGTCCCCGCGGTCCCGGAACGGCTCGGCGGCGAGCTTGCAGTAGGCGGTGTCGTCGTCCACGACCAGGACGCGGATGGACCGCTTGCGCGGCCCCGCCTCCGCCGCGCGCGCCCCTCGCATCCCGAACTCGGCGATGAACTTCTCGATGCGGCCGCGCGCCTCGTCGTTCGGGTCGAGGAACTGGATGCCCATCCCCGGCGGCTGCCCCACCGAGCCCCAGTCCGTCTCCTCGCGCACATACACCACTCGGCACTCGACGGTGATCTCTCCGCCCCCATCGGGCAGCTCGATGTGCAAGCGCACCCGCGTGTCCATGGGCATGAAGCGGTCGGTGCGCAGGAAGAGGCCACCCTTGGAAAGGTTCTTGCTGTACCCGACCACCAGGTCGTCGAGCGTCTTGTAGCGGACGCGGAACGCCGCCTCGACGCGCGTCGGCCGACTGGGACGGTCGCTGCTCACGCCGGGCAGCCTCCCCGGCGAGGGCAGCGCGCGGCAAGAAGGTGCGGCGCGCGCGACGTGGCCATTGCGAAAGGGGTCGGTCCGGACAAGGTAGACATCGTCGGAAGGGACCTCGGCGCTTCACCTGCCTCGCGGGCGGTGGGGTCGATCAAGGTAGCCCGCCTTGCCATGGGTCTACGAGAATACCAACGAAAGCGCGACTTTTCGCGGACACCTGAGCCGTCGGGCAAGAGCGCGCCGCGCCGCCTCGGACGGTCCTTCGTCATCCAGAAGCACGCCGCGTCGCACCTCCATTCTACGAGGGCATCGCCGACTGGGTGCTCCCGCACCTCGTCGACCGCCCGACGACGCTGGTGCGCTGCCCCGACGGCCTGGCGGGCGCGTGCTTCTTCCAGAAACATCGCGGGTACTGGGCGCCCGAGGCGCTGCGACGCGTCTCCATCCGCGAGAAGACCAAGACCGGCGACTACCTGGTCGTCGACGACCTCCCTGGCCTGATCGGCCTGGCGCAGATCGGCATCCTCGAGGTGCATACCTGGAGCTCGACCACCGCCGACCTCGAGCACCCGGACCGCGTGGTCATCGACATCGACCCGGACGAGGCGCTGCCCTGGGCTGCTGTCGTCGACGCGGCGAAGCGCGTGCGCGATGCGCTGCAGGCCATCGAGCTGTCGTCGTTCGTGAAGACGACGGGCGGCAAGGGTCTGCACGTCGTCGCGCCCATCGTTCCCGAGCAGGACTGGGACGGCGTGGCGCGCCTTCGCGCGCGCCTTCTGCGAGCAGCTCTCCAGCGACGAGCCATCGCGCTTCGTGGCCACCATGTCCAAGGCCGCGCGCAAGGGGCGCATCTTCCTCGACTGGCTGCGCAGCGTGCGCGGCGCCACCTCGGTCGCCGCCTACTCCACCCGCGCCAAGCCCGGCGCCACCGTGTCGGCGCCGCTCGCCTGGACGGAGCTGGGCGCTCGCTCGACGCCCGACCGCTTCACCCTCTCCACGCTTCGGCGCCGCCTCGACGCGCTCGGCGCGGATCCCTGGGCGGACTACGCGAAGCTCGCACAGCGCCTCCCCACGCTTCCGTAGTGGACATCCCTTACCGCACGCGTTGGGAGGAGTTTGCGCACCCCAGGGAGGCATGGTGGTTGCTCAGCTCGAGGGTGCGGCACGCGTCGCCGCCAAGGAGAACGATTCCATGAGCAACGAGAGCAAGCGCAGCGAGGGTGCCGCCGAGGAGCTTGGCGGCAAGATCAAGAAGACCATCGGCAAGGTCATCGACAACGAGCAGATGGAGGCCGAAGGGGCTGCCAAGGAGCTCAAGGGCGAGGCCAAGCAGGAGACTGCCAAGGCTGCCGAGCGCACCAAGGGCAAGGTCGAGGAGATCACCGGCGCCGTGAAGAACCGCATCGGCGCGGTCATCGACAACGAGCAGATGCAGGTCGAGGGCAAGGCCAAGGAGCTCAAGGGCGAGGCCCGCCAGGCGACCAACAAGTAGCTCGCGCGCGCGAGACGCGACGGCGGGTGCCCCGGGCCACTGGCTCCGAGGCACCCGTTCTGAGCTTCGAAGGCCGCCTCTCAGGGTGGCCTTTCGCGCAGCAACACCTTGCCCGAGCGTGCAGCCGTGAAAACGCCGGCCTCGCGCACCAGCCGCCCCGCTACCAGCACCACGTCGAAGCCCTCCGCGAGCAGGTGTGGCTCGCGATAGGTGGCCCGGTCGCGTACGCGCGTCGGGTCGAACACCAGCAGGTCGGCGGCCCATCCGCTGCGGACCCGCCCCCGCTTCATGGCGCCCTCGAGGGCATCGAGACCGATCAGCTCCGCGGTGGCGCCGCTCATCTTGCGGATCGCCGCCTCCAGCGAGAGCTGCTGCTTCTCCACCACCGCCTCGCGCAGCACCTTGGCGAACGTGCCGTGGCCGCGCGGGTGCCGGCCGCCGCCGCCGCCGTCGCTGCCGATCACCACGTGCGGGTCCAGGAGAAGGCGCGCCTGCAGCGCCGGGTCCATCACGAAGTAGGCCGCGCTGGCGCCGTTGGGGCCGATGTCGTCGATGAGCACGTCCTCGAACGGCTTGCCGAGCTTCGTCGCGACCTCGGCCAGCGTCTGCCCCGTCCACTTGCCGGTGCCGAACAGGGTGGCGCCCGGCCCATTGCGCAGCGCGATGCGCCGGCGCAGGTGCTCGGCCAGCTCCGGGCGGCGGCGCCCGGTGGCCGCCGCCCAGTCGCTCTTGGCCCAGTCCGGAAAGACGATCTCGATGCCGGTGAAGCTGGCCTCGTAGGGATAGATGTCGGCGCTCACCGCCACGCCGGCCTGTCGCGCGGCGGCCATGCGCGCCAGCAGTGACTCGGCGCGGGCCACACCCTTGCCGTGGACGACCTTGATGTGGGCCACGTGCACGCGCGCGCCGGCGCCACGGCCCTGGGCGACCAGCTCGTCGAGCGCGGCGTCGATGGCGTCGTCGTCCTCGCTGCGCAGGTGACTCATCACCAGTCCGCCACGCGCGCCCACCGGCCTGGCGATCTCCACCAGCTCCTCGAGCTTGGCGCCGCGGCCCGGCCAGTACTCGAGCCCGGTGGAGAGGCCGAACGCGCCCTGATCCATGCCCTCGCCCACGAGGCGGGCCATGGTGGCCAGCTGCGCCGTGCTCGGCGCGCCCGCTGCGGCGCCGGCGCGGGTGCGCACCGTGGCGTGGCCGACCAGGGTGGCGGCGTTGATCATCGGCCGCGCCTTCTCCACGGCCCGCGCCCAGTCGGCAATGGTCCCGTCGCCGGGGCTGCGCCCGTCCTGGCCGACGACCAGCGTGGTCACGCCCATGGCCAGCGCCGGGCGGACGTCACCGAGCGGGTCGGCGTGCGCGTGCGCGTCGATGAACCCCGGCGTGACCACCTTGCCACGCGCATCGATCTCGCGCGCCGCGCGGAAGCCGGCATCGACCGGGCCGACGTGGACGATGCGCTCACCGCGCACCACCACCTCGGCGCGGCGCCCCGCGCGCCCGCTCCCGTCGATCACCACGCCGCCGCGGATGATCAGGTCGGCGGTCTCGCTCGCCGGTAGCGGCGGCGGCTCGGGCTCCGTCGCCGTCGCAGTCGCCGTCGCGTCCGGAGTCCCGGCGTCGCTCGGCGCGGTGCCCGCAGCGGCCAGCGCCGGCCAGGCGCTCGTCGACGGCGCCGCCGCGGTGGACGCCGCCACCTGCGGTGCGGCCGGGCGGCCATCCGCAGGCGCGCACGCCGCAGCGAGCCACGCCAGCCCCGCGATGCCGACCCTCCGCCAGCAGCCGCAGTCCGCTGGCACGGGGGCCCCGGTCGGACGCGCCGCGGTCATCAGGCCTTCGGCGTGCCGGGATCGGCCGTGCGCACGGTGGTATCGAGCGAGACGTCGCCGGGCGGCGGCGGTGCGCCCGGCGCCGCGGCACCGGCCTGGTCGACGACGTCGCTGGTGGTTGCGGCGCCGGTGGGCTTGACCACCAGCGCGCCGCCGCGCTTGCCGAAGCTGCGATGTTGCAGCACGCGCGAGACGACGGAGATGAGGACGCGCCGCGCCTCGGGGACGCGATCCGGCCGCACCTTGCTGGCCAAGCGCCAGGTGATGCCGGCGGTGTTGAACTCCACCGGTCCCTCCACCCGGACATCCTCGAGCAGCACGCGCGCCTTGCGCATCTCCTGGGTGGCCAGCCGCGCGGCCTCGCCCAGTGCCTCCCGGATGCGGTCCTCGGCGACGTTGGTGCCGAAGACGGCGTCCACCGAGGCGCCGCTCCAGCCCTCGGTCTTGTTGGCGACCAGGGTGATGGAGCTGTTGGGGATGAAGTGCGCGGCGCCGGTGGTGGTGTCGCGCAGCACGGTGATGCGCATGGTCATGCGCTCGACCGTGCCCGAGACGCCGGCCACGGTGATCTGATCGCCGATCTCGAACTGGCCCTCGAGCAGGATGAAGAAGCCGGCGAAGAAGTCCTTGACGATGGATTGCGCGCCGAAGCCGACCGCCACCCCGGCCACCCCGGCACCGGCGATGAGGGGGGCGATGTCCAGGCCGACGTTGCCCAGGGTGACGATGAGCGTCACCGCCCAGATGATGGCCCTGGCCACGCTGCCGGTGACCCGCGTCAGCGTCTCGGTGCGGCGCTGCATCTGGATGGCGGTGACGGTGGCGCTCTTGCGCTCGCCGTCGGGCCCCTGCTCGCCGTGCCGGGTCGAGAGGCGAAGGACCAGCCTTTCCAGGAGCGGGACGAGACGCAGGAGCAGTATCCCGACCAGGATGACGACCATGGCCTTGATGCCCCGCTGCACCCAGAGCCAGGCGGTGTCTCCAAGGCCGAAGGGATTGGCTTCGGCCAGGGCCATGGCCAGCAGCGTCGGGGTCCGCTCGTGCATGGCCCCACCTACCAGTCGCACAGGGGTCGCGCGTCAAGAGCCCGGTTCCGCCGTGCGCGGCCGCGAGACGCATGCAAAGCTTGGCAGTGGAGGTCAGTATGGACTCCGTTCGCTCTTTCCTGCGGCTTTGGTTGTGGCTGTCGGCGGCGATCCTCAGCTACGCCGTGCTCGACCTCTGGATGCATCCCTGGCTCCACGAGGAGCACAGCTTCTCGATGAAGCCCGACCTGGCGCGCGCCCCGGAGCTCCTGCACTGGGGTGGGCGCCTGGTGCGCGAGGACCAGACCAGCTTGCTGCTCTCCAACGCCATCGTCCTCGGCGGCGCGCTGGCGTTGACCGCGCAGGCGCTGCGTCGCCGCTGGGCGCGCCGGGGGCGGTCGGAGCCGCAGCCCGAGCTGGAGCACGTCAGCGTCGTTCCGCCGCCGCCGTAGGAGCGGCGCGGCCAGGATTGGCTGGGCGACGTTCGCGTCGAGCCGGCGCCGGCGCGGCGGGCTGCTACTCTGCCTGCCCATGCGCCGCGCCACCAAGATCGCTCTCGCCACCTCGGGTCTCCTCGTCGCCGCCGCCGCTGCCGCGGGCTTGCTCGGCGGTGGTCACCAGGCCGCCGACTCCAAGGTGCTCGTCAACCGCATCTGGGTGGACAACCTGCCGACGCGCGACACCGATCACTTCGAGCTGCTGGTCATCGTCACCGAGGAGCCGGTGGGCATGTTCCGGCGCTCCTCGTCGTTCGAGGGGAGCTACGCGCTCTTCCGCTACGAGCTGGGCGACGGCAACAAGCTGCAGCTGCTCTTCCCGCAGGATAAATCGAAGCACCAGGTGAAGTACGAGGCCCGCGCCTGCGACGTGAAGGACTTCGACTACTGCCTCGACCTGACCGGCGCGCCGCGCGGGGCCAAGAAGTACCTGAGCCGCAAGGAGTGGGAGCTGGAGGGCGGCGACGCCAACGAGCTGCAGCACCAGCTCGACGAGTGGGTCGAGCAGAACGTCCCCCACGCGGAGGAGTGACGCTACCCGTGCCGTCTGCCGGACGCGCTGGCCCAGCGCGAGCGTCGCTCAGGGGCCGCTGAGGCGCACCCCGGGCAGGACCTTCTCGCTCTCCACCACCTCCTCGAGCTTCTCGGAGTCGATCATCAGGTGCGCGCGGGCGCTGTCGTCGACGGTGCCGAACGAGAGTCCCATGAAGGTCACGCGGCCGCCGGTATCGGTGGCCAGCAGATAACGCCCGAAGGAGGACGCGCGGCGGCCGCCGAAGCGCGGGTCGTCGTCGTCGCCGTGGTTGCCCGGGAACGGATCGGGCGGCTCGGCGAAGCGGCTGTCGCTCTTCACCACCTCGTGGGCGGCCTCCAGCTCGCCGGTGGTGGAGAAGCTCAGCGAAGAGCCGGGCTCGAAGCTGACCGCGATGCGCTCGTCGCTGACGCTCACCGCCACGCCGGGGGTGCCGCCGGCGACGGTGACCTCTTCCACCGTCTTGCCGGAGACCAGCAGGAGGCGATGGTTGCCGGTCACCTGGCGGCTGCCGGACTCCAGCTCCCGCCGCAGGGTGATGTCGTCGGACAGGTAGAACTGCAGGTTCTTCACGTCGGCGTCGCTGAGCCGGTGCTCGGCGCGAAGCTCGGCGGTGAAGGGGATCATGGTCCGGCCGCAGCCGGTCCCGAGCGCGAGGAGGGCGAGGGCGAGGAGGAGCTTGGCGGTACGCATGGTTGGGGGTTGCCTGGCCGGGGCCGGCTACCCGGGAGAACGCGCCCCGGCGGCGCTCCTTACAGGGCCACCCACACGCTCTTCTGCTGGGTGAGCTCGTCGAGGACGGCCCGCCCGTTTTCCCGACCGAATCCGCTCTGTTTGTAGCCGCCGTAGGGGCTGGCGGCGTCGAAGCGGTTGTAGGTGTTGATCCACACCGTCCCGGCGCGGAGGCGGGCGGCCATGTTGTGGGCCTTGGCCACGTCGCGGGTCCAGACGCCGGCTGCCAGGCCGTACTCGGTGGCGTCGGCGATGCGCGCCGCCTCGTCCAGGCCCTCGAAGGGGATGACGCTGACCACCGGGCCGAAGATCTCCTCGCGGGCGATGGTCATGCCCTCGGCAACGTCGGCGAAGACGGTCGGCTCCACGTAGAAGCCCTTGCCCTCGCGCTTGCCGCCGGCCACGCGCCGCGCGCCCTCGGCGTCGCCACGATCGATGTAACCATTCACCTTGGCCAGGTGCTCGGCGGAGACCAGCGGGCCGAGCTGGGTCTTGTCGTCGAGCGGGTCGCCGGGGATGAGCTTCTTCGCACCGGCGGTAACGATCTCCAGCACCTCGTCGTGGACGCTGCGCTCGACCAGCAGGCGGCTGCCAGCGGTGCACAGCTCGCCCTGGTTGTAGAAGGCGGCCAGCACTGCGGCCTTGGCGGCGCTGCGCACGTCGGCGTCGGCGAAGACGATGTTCGCGCTCTTGCCGCCCAGCTCCAGGCTCACCTTCTTCAGGGTGCCGGCGGCGGCGCGCATGATGGCCTTGCCGGTGGCGGTGCCGCCGGTGAACGAGATCTTGGCCACGTCGGGGTGCTCGACCAGGGCTGCGCCGGCCTCCTCGCCGAGGCCGGTGATCACCGAGACGACGCCGGGGGGCAGTCCGGCGTCGGCGAGCGCGCGAGCCAGGCCGAGCACCGAGAGGCTGGCTTGCTCCGGCGGCTTGAGGACCACGGTGTTGCCCACGCACAGCGCCGGCGCCACCTTCCGCGCCGCCAGGAGGAGCGGGAAGTTCCAGGGGATGATGGCGCCGACCACGCCGAGCGGCTCGCGCAGGGTGTAGTTGAGGAAGGGGCCGCGCACCGGGATGGTGTCGCCGCCGAGCTTGGTGGCCCAGCCGGAGAAGTAGAAGAAGGTGTCGGCGGTGCGCGGCACGTCGATGGCGCGCGCGTTGCCGATGGGCTTGCCGGTGTCGATGGCCTCGAGGTGCGCCAGCTCTTCGAGGCGCAGCATGATCAGCTCGCCGGCCTTCCAGAGGATGCGCGCGCGCTCGTTGGGGTCGGTGGCCGCCCAGGCCGGGAAGGCGACGCGCGCCGAGGCGACCGCGCGGTCGACGTCGGCGGCGCGCCCTCGGGCCAGGGTCGTCAGCTCGCCGCCGGTGGCCGGGTTGGCGGTGGGCAGCGTCTCGCCGGAGCCAGCGTCGTGCGCGGCGTTGTCGATCCAGAGCTTGCCGGGTTCGATCATCGTCCACCGGTGGTAGCACGCGTCGCCCTCGCGGCGCGCAGTGCTCGTCACGCAGGGCCGGTCACAGTGTGCGGCGCGGCGAGCGGCCAGTCAGGCGCGTGTAGGCCTGGTAGCCGACCCAGCGCAGCGGCTCGGGCGGCACTGGCCGGAGCTGCTGATCCAGGAAGGGAAGGCCGCGCCAGCGCTCGGGCTCGCCGGCGTAGAGGTCGGTGAGCACGCGTCCAGCCAGATTGGCCAGGGTGATGCCGTGGCCGCTGTATCCGAGCGCGTAGTAGACGTTGCGGTGCTCGCCGCGCACACCCATCGTGCACACCCGGCTCAGGGTCAGGGCCACGGCGCCGCTCCAGCGGTGGGCGACGCGGAGCGCGCGGGTGGTCGGCAGGTAGCGAACGAGCTGCTCGTGCACGGCGCGCGCCGCCTGCTCGGAGGGGGCGCCGAGCGCGGTGCGTCCTCCGTAGAGGTACGAGTAGGCGGCGTTGCTGCCGCCGCCGAAGACCACCGCGCCTCGCCGGGTGCGTACGCCGTAGGAGAGCCGCGCGCGATCGTCGCTGAAGCCGCTGAGCTGAGGCCGCCAGCCGAGGGTGGACCAGTCGTCCTCGCTCCTTTGCTCGGTGGCCACCAGGTGCGAGTGCACGGGCACCAGCCCGCCGCGGAAGTAGCCGAGCGCCGGCGTGTAGGCGTTGGTGCCGAGCACCAGAGCGTCCGCGCGCACCGTGCCCCCAGGCGTCTCCAGCTCCACGACGCGGCCCTCGTGGATGCGAAGCACCGGCGTGCCCTCGTGCACCACCACGCCGGCGGTTTCCAGCAGCGGCTTCATGGCCCGCAGCAGGTCGACGCCGTCGAGATGTCCCGCCTCGGGGTCGAGGATCGCACCCTCCATGCCCTCGAGCGCGATGTAGGCGCTGGCCTGTTCGCGGTCGAGGAAGCGCAGCCCGATGCCGGCGCCGCGCAGGCGGGCCACCTCGCGTGCAGCCGCCTCGACGCGGCGCGGATCGGTGATCACGTCGAGCACGCCGCGGCGGTCCCACGACACGTCCAGGTCGTGCTCGGCGATCAACGCGGCGATGTCGTCGATGCCGCCTTTGGTGGTCTGCCAGATCCGCTGCGCCTGCTCCAGGTCGTCGCCGGACACGCCGTTGACCCAGTTCAGCATCAAGCCGCCGTTGCGGCCGCTGGCGCCATGGCCGAGCTGGCGCGCCTCGAGCAGCACCACGCGTCGATCCGGGAAGCGCCGCGACAGGTGATAGGCCGTGGAGACCCCGGTGAAGCCGCCACCGACGATGGCCACGTCGCAGCGCGCGTCGGCACGCAGCGCCGGCGAGGGGCTGTAGGCCGGCTTGTCGGCCATCCAGACCGAGCGGTTCTCGTCGTCGAGACCGGCGAGGATCGCGCGCGTCTGGCGCGACATCGGTGGCGTTGCCTCATGTTTGGGTGGATGCATGGCGTGCGAGTCGTAGCGACGCCTTTACGCGCCGCGGGCCTCGTGAGACGCCGTGGTGAGCGCGCGCGGGGGCACGGGGTCCCGGCGCGGGCGTGGCGATGGCGCGCAGCGAGGCGTCTCGCCACCCCGGGAGCCATCGTGAGCCAGAAACGCGTCCGCCTCTGCCTCAAGGACCTCTTCCACCAGGACGTGGTGGAGATGGTGGAGCGCGAGACGCGACGCTACGAGCTGTGGTCCATCGAGAGCCCCGACGATCCGGACTTCGCCTCCGCGTACCGGCTGCTCTGGGACGCGTTCGGTCCCAGCGGGGAGATGGAGCGCGAGGAGGCCATCCGCCGCTTCCTCGCCGACGATCCCTACGAGGCCACGCCGAGCGGCACCTTCATTCGCTACTTCCTGCTGGTGGCGCGCGACAAGAACGGAGTGGTGCGCGGCGCACGCGACGGCACGGTGATGATCAACCCCGGCCTGGTTCCGGACCTGTGCGTCGTCTACCTGTCGCACATCTTCATGGTACCGGAGGCGCGCGGCACGGTGCTCTCGTACTGGCTGCGCATCGCGCCGGTGGAGCTGGCCATGCAATACCTCGCCGACCTGGCCGCACTCGGCAAGGTGACGCTGCCCATGCCCGATCGTCCCGGTAAGTACTTCGGCATGCGCATCGATCTGGCGGCGGAGATGGAATACTTCACGCCGGAGGAGCGCATCTCCTGGCAGCGCATCCTGTTCTACGGGCGCGGCGGCTTCGACGCCATCAACCCCCGGCACTTCCCCTACCGCCAGCCCGACTTCCGCGATCCGGAGGTCATCGCCAGGACCGGCAACCGGCCGCTGCCCTTCATGGTGCTCTTGCGGCGCATGGGGCGCGAGCGGCAGGCGACGCTGCCCATCGACGAGGCCAGGAGCGTGATGCGCATGCTCTACGACGACTTCGCCTGCCACTGCGCGCCGGAGTTCCTCGACAACAGCCTGCAGCTGGTGCTCGACCGCCTCGACGAGCGTGCCCAGCGCAAGTCGTTCGTGGAGCTCCTGCCATTGCCCACCGGGGTCAAGGACCTGGCGCGTCTCAAGCGACTCTTCCGCATGCAGGTCTTCCAGCGCCACTACCCGCACGACGAGACGACCCGCGCCTACCTGCAGAGCGGCATCCTGGAGCGCGCCAAGGATCCCGGCTTCCTCGACACGGAGCTCGGCACGATCGCCGACGAGCTGCAGACGCGACCGGCGCATGTGTACGCCAACCGCGAGACGGGCTTCACCTGGGAGGGCGCTGCCGCTTCGAGTGACGCCGTCGCGGCCGCTCCCGACCCGGGCCCCGGGCCGCGGCGCCGGCGCCGGCCGGCGCGACGGCTGCGCACCAAGGC